>CAZVBT010000269.1:0-1752 GCA_964625385.1 uncultured Melioribacter sp.
ATAAAGTCTTTATGAAGTATTATCGTAATAAAATTTCAAATATTTAAACATTATTTCACCGATTATAGTTTATAAGTTTTTTAAAGTTTATTCTATAGCTACTTTTATCACAACCTTTTTTACTTGTTTAGGAATATTTACTGCAAGTGATGGCATATGAATTTCATTTGTAAAAAAAATTACAAAATGATTTTCTTCTACATTTATAAATTGACCTTCACCTTTGTAAATTGTTACGTCTCTATCTTCATCATATTCAGCTAAAACAATTGTCTTTTTTGATTCAGTAAATCCCATTTTTTCAATTCCAGAAACAATGAATTGAATATCAACATATTTTTTATGTGATTCCCATTTGCCAGCACTTAAAGGTTTTGTTTGGTATTCATTGACTATAGCATAAATATCTTTTCCATTAATTTCATATTCACCATTTTCAATATTTAAAAAATCTGTTGATGATAAATATTCAAAAGCCTTTTTGAATTTTTCACCTAATACAAAATAACGAGAAGTATTTTTAATATTATCGTAAATCATATTACCTCACAGTTTGTTTTTGTTTATAATTTAAACATTAAGCCAACTACTAAAACATAATAATTACTTTTAATTTTAGAAATATTTGTAAGATTTATACCCTGATTAAGATCGAGATCAAGAAATACATAACGTATGTCGCCTGTTAAAATTAAATTTCCAAACGGGATTTCTGTTCCAATACCTGCATGATAGCCAGGTTTTGTGTTTGTTATTGAAGATAATGAGCTTAATGATTTGAAATATTCAATTTTGGTATTATACCAACCAATACCAGCTTCAAGATTAACAATTGGTAAAATACCAATAATGCCAGTTAGTTGTATTGGATAACTTTTAGTTTTAATTGCACCTTCTTCAAATTCATCTTCCTTGTAACCAATTGAACCTTCAAGTGTTAAGTTTAATATACTTAGTCTTCCAGCAATAGAAGGGGAAATTTTTGAGTTATCTGCATCAGAAGTTTTAATTATTCCAATTTGAGGACCAATTGAAAAAGATTGTGCTAAAACACTAATAGAAAAAATTAATGATAAAACTAAAGTTGCTTTTTTCATTTTTTACTCTCCATTTTACTTAATTAAACCAAAACTAATTTTAGAAAGAAATTTTTGTGAGAAATAAACACGATGATAAGCTTTCTGAAAGTCTTCATCTTTTGCATTATAAATATCCATAAATTTTTGTGGATTTCTATCGAAGAAAGGGAAGAAACTACTTTGTATTTGGACCATAATTTTATGCCCTTTCAAAAAAGTATGATCAATATCATTAAGATTAATTTTAACATTTGTAATTTCACCTGGTTTGAAAGGCTCAGGTTTTTCAAAACTGTTTCTAAATTTTCCGCGTAAAATTTCATAGCGAATTAATCTTTGATAGCCACCCATCTCTATATTATTTGGATTAGGTTCAGGATTTTTTTCATCATCAGGAAATTCATCAATTATTTTAATAACCCAATCAGCATCAGTACCTGTTGTTGAGATAAATAAATCTGCTTTTAGAGGACCAGCAATTGTAATTTTTTCCTCCAATGGTTCTGTTTCAAGTACCAAAACGTCTGGACGTGAAGAAGCAAAACGTTGATCTTCGCTCATATATGTTCTGAAATACATTTGTTGTGAATCATGAAATTTTGAAGTGTAAGGAACAGGTTTATATGGATCACTGAGATATTCATAAAAGTCATTTTTTTGATTAATCGGCTCT
>CAZVBT010000270.1:0-1564 GCA_964625385.1 uncultured Melioribacter sp.
TATTTATATTATTATCAAAATTTGATTAAAAAATAATTTTAGATTAAAATTTGAAAAAATGAAAGAAGTTGATTACATTTTAATCAGAAATAAATATCTGATATTATAATTGTAATAATAAATATGGAACAGAAAAAGAAATTTATAAGAAATAAGGAGAAATCGATTCAATCGATTCGTTTTACCTTTCAAATTTTATTTGCCTTGCTTTGCATCTGGATAGGAATTGAATTCAATCAGTTTATAAAGTTTCTTGAAACAAGTGGAGCTGCTGGTACCGAATACCGTCCTCCGGGCGTTGAAGGATTTTTGCCAATCAGTGCTTTAATGAGTTTTTATTATTTTGTTAAAACCGGAATAATTCATCCGGTTCATCCAGCTGGTTTTTTTATTTTTATGGCAATCGTTGGAATGTCTTTAGTCTTTCGTAAATCTTTTTGTAGTTGGCTTTGTCCTATTGGATTTTTATCTGAACTTATTGGTGATTTTGGTGATAAAGTTGCAAAGAAATTTTTCAAAAGAAGAATTAAAATTTGGAGATACCTCGATTTCTTTTTGCGTTCGTTAAAATATTTATTGCTTGCTTTTTTTGCTTTTTCAATTTTTTCAATGAGTGAAATTGCTCTTGCTTTTTTTCTTGGCGGTGATTATAACATAATGTCTGATGTAAAGATGTATTACTTTTTCGCTAACATTTCTCAAACTGCTCTTATTGTAATTGGCGTTCTATTTTTTCTATCTATTATTTATAGAAATTTTTGGTGCAGATACCTTTGTCCTTACGGAGCGTTACTTGGTCTGTTGGGATTTTTAAGTCCAACAAGAATTAAAAGGAATACTACTTCTTGTATTGATTGTGGATTATGTGCAAAAGCATGTCCTTCATTTATTAAAGTTGATAAAGTGATTTCTGTTAATTCGGATGAATGCACAAGTTGTATGAATTGTGTTGATGCGTGTCCTGTTGAAAATACGTTAGAACTAAAATATATTGCCTCTGAAAAAAAGATAAACAAAAAATTAGTTGCATTTGGTGTTGTAATAATTTTTTTAGCAATTACAGGATTGGGAATGATAACCGGTAATTGGCAAAATAATGTTCCAAAAGATGTTTATATTAAATTAAATAAAAATGTAAATTCAATTGGTCATCCAACAAGTAGTGAAGATATTAAAAAATTAAATGAAGAATCTTTGAGAAGAGCAAAATGAAAAACATTTTTAAGAAATTAATTCCACCAGACAATTGGAAAATTCCCGTAATAATTAGTTTGGGAATTTTCTTTGGACTGGGTTTTTATGTTTTATATATTTCAAATGCCATATCTTATCTATCAGATGATCCCAAAACCTGTGTTAATTGCCATGTAATGAATCCGCAATATGTAACATGGGAAAGAAGCAGTCATGGAAAAGTTGCAACTTGTAACGATTGCCATGTTCCGCAAAACAACATAATTAATAAATATTGGTTTAAAGCAAATGATGGATTACGACATGCAACATATTTTACAATGCGATGGGAACCACAAGTAATCCAGATCAAAGAAGCTGGAAAAAAAGC
>CAZVBT010000271.1:0-1854 GCA_964625385.1 uncultured Melioribacter sp.
GGCATCATTTCATCAAGAAAAATTAAATCATAGTTTTTGTTTTTAATTTCAGAAATTGCATCTTCTCCATTTGTAACTGTATCAACTTCATATCCTTTTTCATTAAGAAAAATTATATGCGAACGAAAAAGTTCTATTTCGTCATCTATCCAAATAATTTTTTTTGTCATTTTTCACCTATGGTTGAATTGCTATTCTTACATCAACACCAGCTTCGTTTGTTTTAGAAGGTGGAACATGTGAAGCACCTTTTGGTTCTATAGTTGTTCTTCTATAAAATATTGAAAGTGTTACTCTTGAACTCATTACATATCTAATTTTTGGTTCAATGGTTGTGGTAGTTTTTCCATCTTGTGGTGTTCCACCTTCTTTAAAATCATCCATTATGTAAATAATACTTGATGTTTGTCCACGAGTATAAGATAATGAAATTTCCAGATCATTTTTTAATGCAATTCCAAATAAAGGTAAATCGAAACCGGATTTACTATAACTTGCAGTTAAATTTATATCACGTGAAAATGCTTCTGTAACATTTCTTGTAGTAACACCTAAACTATAAGAAGTTTTTGCAGTGTATCTAACACTGCTTTGAAAATTTCCACCAAATAATTCATCGAAGTTGAAAGTCATTCCAACTAAAGGATTAAAACCATAATCAACTTTTTGTGTTTGAATTTCTTGCTTACCATCTGGATTAATTTTCCAACCTTCGCTGTATTGAGAATCGTATGAATGATTTATTGATACTCTTTTTGCAAATTTGAATATTGATAATTGCTCTAAACCGCTCCAGTTAAAACTCCAATTTGGTCTTGGAATATAAGACATAACTTTTGCTAAAAATGGAAGTTTAGATAAAAGTGAAAATGATTCAAATCCCTTTTTAAAGGCATCGGAAAGATTTGCACTTGGATCTTGTGAAGTTGGATCATATAATTCATTTACTTGTTTTATACCACTTTTGAAAAACAAAAATGGTGGTAAACTTAAAAAGGATCTATCTATGGTTCCTGTTGAAATTTGATTTGCAATTTTTGGAACTCCAATTGAATCAGTTTGAATAGTTACAGATTTATTAATACCCCAACCAACACGCCAGCGAATGTCAATTTGTGCACCTTCCCAAAGTTGCCTTGATGTTTTCAAATCCAAATCATTTCTGTGAGTGTAATTATCCTGTAAGTTTCCAAGCGGTGCTCGTTTTCCAATATTGTTTGAAAGTCCCAACATAAATAATCTGCTTGGGCCTTTATTATCGCTTTGCTTAACTCCCCAAAAGTTATTAAAGCCTGTTCCTTCACCTAAAATTCCACCACCAGTATATGAACTTGATTGCGAAAAGTTTATGCTTATCTGTTCATAATCAAATAAAATATATTTTATTCCAAGCTTTAAATAATCAAGTGTTAATTTTAACGGATTAATTCCTTCAACAGAATCTTCTTTGGCAATATCCATCGTATCTAAAAATTCCGTTTTTCTTGTCAATGAATCAATAGCAGTTTTAGTTGTATCGCTAATGACGTTTGGATTTTGTTGTTGACTAATATTTCTATCAGCACCACGATTACTTCTTCTTCCACCAGTTCTTTGAGGTTGTGTTTGTTGAGGAGTTCCGATTACAGGTTTTTTAACTTCGGTTGTTTCAAATAAAGGTGCAAATATTGACTTCAATCTTATTGATAGATTTGCACTTAGCTTACTTGAATAACCTGCAGCACGTCCAAGTTCACCTTGTGAAAAATTATTTTGCCACTGATAACCAGAACTATATGAACTACTAATACTGATAAATCTGTTCAAATCAAAAATTGAAGGAAGTTTGGGGTTCGTTCTCAAATCAAATGATTG
>CAZVBT010000272.1:0-4252 GCA_964625385.1 uncultured Melioribacter sp.
TGCTGACAGAGTTTTGTTTAATAAACTTTATGAATTAATAAAAAATTATATTGATGAAAATCAAAAAACTTTTGTTAAAAAATTTGGGAAATATACTTTATTTGAACCCGAGCTAAGTAAAATTGAAATTAATTTTTCAGTTAAGGAGTTGAATTCAGTTTTTATAAAATTTTCTATCGGGCCAATAACTTTAAAGGAATTTTTAACAAACTTAAAAATTAGTGGATTTGAATTTCTTAGATTTGATGAAAAACATATTCATTCAAGGTTGAACTCAACAGTGTTCATTTTTATTCAAAATGAATTACTAGCTCGTGAAGCATTAAAACGCGGTTATGACAAACTACCCGAAGTTGCATTTGATTTGAAATTGTGGAAAGAAAATTTTCTTGCCTCGTTAAATATGAAAAACATCTTTAAGAGTACTGAAGTTACTGACAATGAAGCATTTGAATTCTTTTCGAGGAATAATAAAATTATAACGCAGCCAGAGCAAATTAAGATTGCAGAAATTTTAACAAATGATTTAGATGTAGTAAAACTTATATTTGATGAACTTGAAAAAGGAAAAGACTTTAAAGAACTTGCAATGAAATACACCTTACGGGATTCACTTAAACAAAAAGGTGGTGAATTTGACTTTGTTACCTCAAATTCAGAAAATGAAATTTTCAAATCTGCATTCAATTTAAAGGTTGGTGAGGTTTTTGGTCCGATTAAAACGAATGAAGGTTTTTCAATCATAAAACTACTTGATAGAAAAAGTGGTAAACAAGAAAAATATGAATCGTTTGAAGAAGCCAAGAACGATATAAAAAATATTTTAAGAACTGAAAAAATGTATAAAAATTTGGAAGACATGACAGCAAAACTTGCACTTGATAATAAATTAGAGTTGAATGAATCAGCTTTGAAATCAATAAAAGTTAATTCGATAAACATGATTGTCTTTAAAAGATTTGGCTTTGGTGGCCAATATATTGCTGTACCGTATCAACCAGATTTTTCAAGTTGGTTTAAAAAATATGAACAACTTAAAAAAGCTCTTTCTTTATGATTCTAATTCCTAAAAAATACTTTAAAACTTTTTATTTCTATGTTGCATTAATAACAATAATTGCAATAGCAGTGTTAGGATTTATGTTTTTCTGGGGAAATTGGCTGCTTCAACCCGTTAGAATTACAGAAAAAATTTATTACGCTGATAATATTTCACCAACTCATAAATTATTAATTGATAAATTCAATAAACTCCATAAAGGCAAAATTGAAGTTATACCAATTGATTTACCGTTCGAAAAATTCAGCACAAACGAAAGAAAAGAATTACTTATCAGATATTTGAGAAGCAAAAGCGATAAGATAGATATATTTTCTGTTGATCAAATATGGATACCACGTTTTGCAAAATGGACTGAACCATTAAATAAATATTTTATTGCTCCGGAAAGAGAAAAAATATTAAACGAAGCACTGAAAGCCTGCTACTATAAAAATGATTTAGTTGCAGTACCATTATATTTTGATATATCTTTTTTATACTACAACGATGATGAATTAAAAAAACTTTTAAACTATTCGCAAATTAAAAGTGAATTAGAAAATGGAATCACCTGGGAAAGATTTTTTGAGATTGGCAATGAATTAAAAAAATATAAAAAACCGGTTTATCTTTTCCCGGCTGATAATTACGAAGGATTAATGTGCAGTTTTTTTGAGTTGCTTGAAAGTCAAAATGCAAAAATATTTGAGAGTGATACTATCAAATTACACAGCAAGGAAGCGATAAAATCTTTACAACTATTATTAAATCTGTTCAAAAATAAATTAACCCCCGATGATGTGCTTGAATTCCGTGAAACCGAATGTTACAGAAAATATGTTTTAGAAAACGGATTCTTTTTACGTGGTTGGTCTGGTTTAGATGTGTGGTACAAAACCAATATTGATTCACAAAAAATGACTGATAAATATATTCCAACTTTTATTCCTCATTTAAAAGATAGTAAACCAACTTCGATAACAGGAGGTTGGAATTTAATGCTTTCAAAAAATTCCACAAAAAAAAGTGAAGCAATTGAGTTCATTAAATTTCTGCTATCTGAAAATTCTCAGAAAATTTTATTTGAAAAAGGTGGTTATTTACCAGTAATAGATAAAATTTATGAGGATTCAAATTTTATAAAAAAGAATCCCTTGTTTACTAAATACAAAAAAATAGTAACAACCGCAGCCTATAGACCTTTATTAGAAAAATATACAAGAGTTTCTGATGTTATAGCTTTTTATCTTAAAGAAGCACTACAAAAAAAAATGAGTGTTGAAGAAGCATTAAGTAAAGCACAAAATACAATTAACTCAAAAGAATTATTTTTTAGATAAAAATTGGAAAACAAAAATAATTTCATAGAAAATCTTAAACAGTATCATTTCGAGTTTAAACATCTGACAGTTTTATTTGTAGGATTAATTGCATTGCAACTTGTATTATCTTTTGTGCATAAAGCTTCATTAAGAAATTTTGTAGAAAATACTCAAGAATGGTATCAACAGCATTCAGCAGAAAAATTTGCAAACTTAAGTACAACAACACTTGAACTTTTGCTTGAGACAATTAAATTAAACGTTAATTCATCCGAAGCAGATAAAAGAAGAGTTATTCAATTCTTTGATATTATTTTAAATCAACAAATACTTCAACAGAATGTTGATGAAATTTGTCTTTTAATTTCATATAAAGATAAAATTTACACTATTGATGATGGAAAAGTTTTGTATTCATTTTTCATAACACAGAAAATAGAAGAACCAGATGCATCAGAAAGACATTTAAAAGCAGTTAATGTTTATAAAAAAATTAAAGAAGATTTAGAGCAAAAAGAAGAAATTATAAACATAAAAAGTGAAAAACAGACTTATCATTTGTTTGTTCCATTTGCACCGCGTGGCGAATTTATGGGTGCATTTTATATGCGCAACACCGCTGATGTTTCTTTTATCCAAAGAGAAATCGTTTCAAATTATGAAGAGACTTCAATTATTTATTCGGCATTGTTTCTACTTGGATTGCTTGCAATGTATTATATATCATCATACACAGTTAAAGAAAGAGATGAAGCTCAAAAACTTTTTCTCGAAGAGCATGAAAAATCCTTAAAACAAAAAATTGATCATGATAAAGAAACTCTTTTTACAAAACGAATTTATCACACACATCACAAAGCTGAAAAAGTAATGGGTTTTATCAAAGAAGATTTGAGAATGCTTGAACCAAATAACATTAATGAAATTAAATATCGGGTTACTAAATATTCAAATTTTATTTCGCGTGTTATTTATGATATGAAATGGTATGATCCACCAATTCAAACAATTAGAAACATTGCATTTAATACTAATTTAAACGAAGTAATTAAATTTATAGTAAAAAATATTTTCAACCGCACTGCACGTAAAACAGGTTCATTTGAAATAATATTAAACCTTGATGATAATGTTCCTGTTATTCATATAAATGAATTTGTTATCTGGGAAATTTTAGAACCATTAATTCAAAATAGTATTGATCATAACGGTGATATAAACTTAACTATAAAGATTACAACCAAATACTTTGAAGATGAAAAAATCACCCGACTTTATATTGAAGACGATGGACAGGGTATTGTTGATAAACTATTAGAAAAAAATGAAAATGGAATTAAAAAATTATTTCTTGAAAATGTTACGACCAAATCAAACAATCAATCTTCTGGATATGGATGCTACATTGCTTATGAAATATCAAAATTAAGATGCGGCTGGAATATAGATGTGGAAAATTTGCCGGAAAAGGGTTGTAAATTTACTATTGAAATTCCTCATTAAACGGAGTTAAAATGATTACAGAAGAAAAAATAAAAATCTTATTAATTGAAGATGAAGATTTTGACATGCGTCGTGTTGAAAATACAATTAAACCTTTCAGCGAAAAAATTCAAATCATTGATGTTGTCTCTGATGGTAAATCTGCAATTGAACTTTTAGAAAAAAGAAAAAACTTTTATGATGTGGCTATTATGGATTTTCAAATTGCAGGTGGTTTGCGTGGGGAACATTTAATTAAAAAGCTAAAAGATATTGACACAACTTTGCAAATAATAGTTATTACAAAAATGACTATTAATGTAACGGATTACGATTTTGCACACAATTTAATTGAAGCCGGTGCTTTTTGGTATTGCACAAAATATCCCGGCGATATTGAAGATTA
>CAZVBT010000273.1:0-3724 GCA_964625385.1 uncultured Melioribacter sp.
CAAATACACAAAATTTTATCCCGGCAGCGTAAAATTCTTTTTTGAAAAATTAAGAGACGATGGTAAAGTTTCTAAAGGTGGAGCTGGTATAGCAACATTTTTATCTACTCATCCAGATCCTATTTCAAGAATTGAAGAAACAAACAAACGATTGCAAACCGCTGGATTAGATATTAAAGATTACAAATCAACAGGAAACGGTATTTTCAAAGAAGAATACCGAAAAAATATTTTAGAACCGTTAATGAAATAAAAGATGGAAGAACAAAAAAAATTAGCTGCACAAAAAGCTCTTGAATTTGTAAAAGACGGAATGATTGTTGGACTTGGTACCGGGAGCACAGCAAATTATGCAATTCATCTTCTTGCTGAAAAAATTAAAAATAATGAATTAAAAAATATTTTATGTGTTGCTAGTTCAAGTTCAAGTGAAAAACTGGCAAATGAATTATCTATTCCGATAATTTCATTAAATCAACTCTATATTAATAAAAATATCAACACTGGAAGCAACAACTTTCATTTATCTATTTTCAAGACGTCTAACGAAAATCATAAATCGCAATTTACAATTAGCAATTTTCAATTAATAGATATTTACTTAGACGGTGCTGATGAAGTTGATAAAGAAAATAATTTAATTAAAGGTGGTGGTGGAGCTTTATTACGTGAAAAAATTTTAGCTCAAGCAAGTAAAAAATTTATTGTAATGATTGACGAGCGCAAACTTTCTGACAAACTTGGAACTAAATTTTATTTACCTGTTGAAGTTTTTCAATTTACTTTTCAAAGTGAAAAATATTTTTTTGAAAGAATTGGTTTAGAAGCAAACTTAAGAATTAAAAACGATAATCCGTTTATTACTGATGAAGGCAATTATATTCTTGATGTAAAAATAAATCCGCTTGATAATCCAAAAGAACTATCTGACATTTTAAATAATCGAGCAGGAATTGTTGAACATGGAATTTTCACAAATGATTTTGTTACAGAAGTTGTGGTTGGTAAATAGAATGTTACTCTTTAAAAAAATTTAAGGTATTTTAAAAATATGTGGGATTAGCTCATAATTAAGATATTGAAAAGAATAACAGCAATAAAAAAATTTATGTCAACAAAAAGAAAAGCCCTAAAATTTTAGGGCTTTTTAGAGCTGGCGATGGGACTCGAACCCGCAACCTGCTGATTACAAGTCAGCTGCTCTACCAGTTGAGCTACGCCAGCAATTATTTCAAATTTTGCGTGGCAAATCTAATATTATTTCTTTATTCTATGCAAATTTCTTTTGCATTTTTTTAATTTTTCTTTCGTATGTTTTATAACAATTTTTTACTGATATGACTAAAAATGAATTGAAATATTACTCATTTCTGCTTCAAAAAAAAATTAGAATAGAAGAAAAAAAATTCCTTGTCGAAGGAATTAAACTAATTCGGGAAGCAATTTCTTCTAACTTCAAGTGTGAAAATATCTTTTTTACAAATTCCTTTTATGATAAGAATTTAGATGAAATGAAATTTTTGCAAAACTTAAAAATCCCTTTAGAACAAATACATAAAAAAGAACTTGAAAAATTATCTGACGTAAAATCTCCGCAGGAAATTATTGCTGTCTTTAAAATAAAAGAAAATGTACGAAATAACTTGAATACTAAAATTATTGTTGCACTTGAAAACATTAATGATCCGGGAAATTTCGGGACAATAATTAGAAATTGTGATTGGTTTGGAATTGAAACCATAATTGCAAGTGATGATTGTGCCGAAATTTTTAATCCAAAAGTTATAAGAGCTTCTGCCGGTTCGGTTTTTCATTTAAATATTATTGAAGAAAAGGATTTTTATTTATCTCTTCAAAATATCAAGTCATTTGGTTATAAGTTGTATTGTTCTGATCTTAATGGCAAAAATATTTCAGAGGTTACAAACAATTCAAAAATTATTATTACATTATCAAATGAAGCAAATGGTCCCACAAATGAACTACTAAAACTTTCCGATGAAATAATAACAATACCAAAAAAAGGAAAAGCTGAATCATTAAATGTTGCAAATGCCTCTGCAGTTATTTTTTATGAAATGACTAAATAAAAAATGTCAGTCTTAAAATCTGACTTGCAAAATCAAGATAATTAAGACTTACATTTTATAATGGATTGCAAAATTATTTAATCAGCATCATTTTTTTAGTTTGAATAAAATTATCAGCTTGTAATTTATAAATGTACAATCCACTTGTTAAATTTTTGGCATCAAAGTTTACATTATAAGCACCAGCTTGTTTAATTTCATTTACTAATGTTGCAACTTCATTTCCTAAAACATCATAAACCTTTAGGCTAACATTACTTTCTTTTGGTAAAGTATAACTTATTTTAGTTTCTGGATTAAATGGATTTGGATAATTTTGGCTTAATTCAAATTTAGTAGGCAATTCATTTTTTTCAACGCTTGTAATTGTTAACAAATCTTTCCAATTAGTTGCAACACGAATTTCATCTAAAAATAAAACTGGAGCAGGATTAGTTAAAACACCACTTGAAAAACTACCACCTTGACGCAAGGTAACCATTCCAATATCTGCTACATCGGCTTTTGTTGTTTCTATATAAGGACCAATTTCAGCATTGGCTGGCTCTGATGATGGAATATTCCCACTAAATACAAAAACTTTTTCTTCATCATTATTAGCACCTGCTATTAAAGTATGTTTTCCAACTACCAAATATGTGGTATTGTAATTCAAAACTGTATTTCCATAAATATAACCACCTGTTAACTCATTACTTTTACTTAAGCCTACCACAAAACCATTGCCCGATGATTTTAAGTGAATTCTTAAAGTATAATTTGTTTGAGAAGTACTTGGCGAGAGCGCAATAAAATAATCACCGATTGAAGAAGTTGATGTAACATTAATTAAAAATGATAAATAAACAGAACCAGAAGTAATGGTAGGAAATTGCTGATATACATCTTGTCCAGATTCTTTTAATTTAGTTGCATTTCCTTTTGATGGATATCCAGTCAATGATAATCCTGGAGAAGCAACCATAATTGGATTTTGATTATTTGTACCAGAAAGTTTCCAACCATGTGCTTTCAAAGAATCGCCAGCAGTTGCAGTATAATCAAAGCTTTCAGAAAAAACTGCTTGTGCATTTGTTAATTGTGTAAATAAAAACATACTGAATAAAACTAGTAATATTTTTTTCATTTGTAACCTCTTTTTTTTTTATTAAAATGTAAAAGCAAATTGTAAATTATACCATCTTTCTCTGCCATAGAAAAATTTTGCCGTTGTTGCAATATGGCCAGAACCATCTAAAGCATCAAGAATATAACTTTTATTGTTTAACAAATTAAATACATGAAAATTCAAATTTGCTTTCTTCAAAATAAAATCTGAAATGTACCATGTAAAACCTAAATGTAAATCAACAAGATTTACTGTTGGTATTAACCATGATTGATTTCTATCATTTGGATTGGTTCTATTATCCGGATTAAAGCTTGCATAGTTTTTGCCTTCAAACTTATAAACCGGATTGATAAAAAGGTTTAATCCACGCATTAAATTCAATCTATAATTAAGTTGAATGTTCGCTTGTTGTTGTGGAAATTCACTTACATATAAATCTTTTACATAAAGATTTACTTTTTTAATTGCTGTTGGATTATTTTCCGGAGAAATTAAAGCTTCAACGTCATTCAGATATTTTCCA
>CAZVBT010000274.1:0-4039 GCA_964625385.1 uncultured Melioribacter sp.
AACATTACCTTCTCCACTATTATAAGCAGCTAAAGCCAAATTCCAATCACCTAATGAGTAATATAAATCTTTCAAATGCTTTGCAGCAGCACGTGTTGCTTTTTCAGGATCTCTTCTTTCGTCTATATGAAAATTAATATCCAAATCATAAAGTCTTCCTGTCCCACGAATAAATTGCCATAATCCAACAGCTCTTGCCCATGAACGTGCAAATGGGTTTAAACCGCTTTCAACCATGCTTAAAAAAATTAATTGCTGTGGTACATTTTCTTCTTCAAAAATTTTAGCCATCATCGGGAAATACTTTCCAGAACGTGAAAGCCAATTTTCAATATGTTTTCTTCCCCTGCCATTAAAATATTCAACCCATTGTTCAACATAAGAATTTACTTCAAGTGGAAAATCACCAACTTTTACAACAACTAAATTATTATTAGTAATTTCTTTTTCATTTACTAAAAGTGAATCATTATCAACTGGGGCACCTTCTATTTTATTATCCATCCATTCTTTTAATGCACTTATTGAAATATCTTCAGGCAATTCTTCAAAACTATCAACTAATTTTTGATAATCTTCAACTATTGACGTTTCTAATTCATCGAATGCATCATTATTTTCAATTTCGGGGTAATAACTTAATTTATTTATTGTGGAAAGTGCTGATTCAAAATAATTAATCGCTTCGGTCTTAAATCCAAGCTTTTGTTGATAAAGTGCATTAACATAATCTCTGCGGGCACTTTCTAACATTTGATTTACTAGTGATTTACTTTCTGTTGTTTTTAAAGTATCCTGCTTAATTATAAAATTTGAAGATTTTTGGTTTGACGTTGAACTTAGAAAGGAACAACCATGAAAATTTATAAACAACATTGCCATTATTGGCAAGAATAAAACTTTTTTCACACACACTCCGTAATTGAAAATTTCAGTTGCAAAATAACCCTCTATAAAAATAATGTCAAGAAAATAAAAAGTTTTGTTTGTTAATCTATTAAAAAACTTATTTTTGTAATTATAATAATAGAAAATTAATGATGACTAAAAAAGAATTAATAACATTAGCAATTGAAACCAAGAAAAAAGCTATTTCAACCTATTCAAATTTTAGAGTTGGAGCTGCTTTATTAACAAAAGATAATAAAGTAATTACTGGTGCAAATATTGAAAATGCATCTTATGGTCTTACTCTTTGTGCTGAAAGATTAGCAATTTTTACTGCCCTTCATAACGGAGAAAGAAATTTTAAAGCAATTGCAATTGCTGCTGATTCAAAAGATTATATTTCTCCTTGTGGTGCTTGCAGACAAATTTTGATGGAATTTTGTGGACCAAATCTAGATGTAATAATGATAAATTCTAAAGGTGAACACAAAACAATTAAAATGAAAAAACTACTTCCCTATTCATTTGATAAGGAGTATTTAAAAAATGAGTGAATTTACGCCACATTCATCACCAATTGATACTGGCTGGATTGAAGTTATTGCAGGTTGCATGTTCAGTGGAAAAACTGAAGAATTAATTAGAAGATTGCGTCGTGCAAAAATTGCTAAGCAAAATGTAAAGGTATTTAAACCAAAACTTGATAATCGTTATTCAGAAAGTCAAATTGTTTCACATAGTGAACAATCTTTACCTTCTATAATTGTGATTGATCCATTTGAAATCCTCGAATTATCGGAAGATGCTCATGTTATTGGAATTGATGAAGCTCAATTTTTTTCCAATGATTTAGTGGACGTTGCAAATAAATTGGCTGACCAAGGTAAAAGAGTAATAATTGCAGGACTTGATATGGATTATCGTGGAGTTCCATTTGAACCGATGCCACAACTTTTAGCAATTGCTGAATATATTACAAAAACTTTAGCTATTTGTGTTAATTGTGGAAATCCCGCTGATAGAACTCAAAGAAAAATTCCTTCAACCGAGAGAGTTTTAGTTGGTGCAGCAGATAGTTATGAAGCACGTTGTAGAAAATGTCATTACATTCCTTAATTCAAAAGGTGAAATATGATCTTTATTGAAAATCTTTTCAGAGGTTTAATTGGAATTATTGTTCTAATTGGGGTTGCATTTCTATTTTCAAATAATAAAAAAAGAGTTAATTGGAAATTAGTTTCAACAGCTATTGTAATTCAAATTCTATTTGCAATTTTCATTATTCATTCTGAAATATTGCGAAGTTGGTTTTTTGTTTTAGGCTGGCCAAAAGATTTTATTAATGCAATTGGTTCTGGTGTTGTAGCACTTCTTGGTTTTACTATGAAAGGGGCTGAATTTGTTTTTGGTAATTTAGCTGTTAATTCTGGAATTAATAGTCTAGGATTTTTCTTTGCCTTTCAAGTTTTACCAACGATTATTTTTGTTTCAGCATTAACATCAATTCTTTATTACTTAGGAATTTTGCAATTAGTTGTTAAAGGAATGGCTTGGGTAATGGCTAAATTATTAGGAACGAGTGGAGCTGAATCTCTTTCGAATACGGCTAATATTTTTGTTGGTCAAACTGAAGCACCACTTCTAATTAAACCATTTATTGAAAAAATGACTAACTCAGAAATTTTAACAATTATGGTTGGAGGAATGGCAACAATTGCTGGTGGTGTTATGGCAAGTTATATTCAAATGTTGGGTCAATCTTTTGCTGAACTACATAAAATTTCACTTGAGCAAGCTCAATTAAAATTTGCTGTTCAGTTATTAGCTGCAAGTGTTATGGCGGCACCTGCTTCTTTAGCTATATCAAAAATTATTTATCCTGAAATTGAAGAACCTGTAACTAAAGGAACAATAAAATTAAAAGTTGAAAAAAATGCATCGAATGTTATTGAAGCCGCTGCTACTGGTGCAAGTGATGGATTACACCTTGCATTAAATGTAGCAGGAATGTTAATTGCTTTTATTGCATTAATTGCTTTATTGAATTCAGTTTTCACTGGTCTTGGTGATTTATTTGGAGTCAATAATTATTTAATACAGAATTTTGGGCAGCCACTTTCTATTCAATTAATTTTTGGTTCGATCTTACGTTATTTAGCTTTTGCAATCGGTGTTCCATGGAGTGATGCTTATCATTTTGGAAGTCTTATAGGAACCAAAATAGTTTTAAATGAATTCGTTGCGTATGCAGATTTAACTAATTTAATTAAACAAGGTATAATGAGTGAAAAAGGAATTATGATGGCAACTTATGCATTATGTGGTTTTGCAAATTTTTCATCAATTGCAATTCAGATTGGTGGGATTAGTCCATTAGCTCCTTCACGTAAAAAAGATATTGCTTCACTTGGTTTAAAAGCACTTTTAGGCGGAACAATATCAACTCTTTTAACAGCAACTTTAGCAGGAATATTAGTCCAATGATAAATATGAATTCACAATATCGTTCTACTTACGAAGAGCTAGCCAAACAAATTCCTTTTGAACCAGAAATTTGTTTGGTATTAGGAAGTGGCCTAGGTGAATTTGCCGAAAGTATTGAAACTTTAAAATCAGTTTCAACTTCTTCATTATCAAACTATCCAAAATCAACCGTGCAGGGGCATCAAGGTTTTTTACACTTTTCAGAATATGCTAAAAAAAAATTAATGATAGTACAAGGTAGAATTCATTTTTACGAAGGTTACAGAATTTCTCAATGTGTTCTTCCTGTATTTCTTGCTTCAAAATTAAATTGTAAATCTATTTTATTAACAAATGCTGCTGGTGGTGTAAATACAAATTTTAAACCCGGCGATTTAATGTTAGCAACTTCATTTAATTCTATTAATATTAAAAAAGAACTTTCGGAATTAATTGGAATAACTTCATTAGAACAAAAAAATAAATTTTTAGACTTTCCATCAAAAAAATTAAATGACATCATTCGTAAAGCTTCGCTTGAAGAAAAAATCCATTTGCAAGAAGGAGTCTATTGGTTTAGCAAAGGACCAGCTTATGAAACAAAAGCTGAAGTACAAATGATATCCAAATATGGTGGTGATGCTGTTGGAATGTCAACTGTTCATGAAGCTATTTATGCTTCTTCAAT
>CAZVBT010000275.1:0-2005 GCA_964625385.1 uncultured Melioribacter sp.
ATTATATTTAAATCCAAATTCACAAAACTTACCGGGTTTATGATTGCTTGTTAATATAAATTTTTATGTATCCCAAAGGTTTAATGATTGAACATCACCAAGCTTAAAAGAAGGAAGAATAACATAATAATCATCAAATTCAATTGTATTAAGTGCATAAGCTTCTGTAATCATTTCCTCATGAATTTTTTCACCTGGACGAATTTCAACATTTTCTATTTTATAATCTGGTGCAACAGTTTATGCTTAATTATTTATTCTATAAGAAGGAATTTTAGGAACAAATAATTCACCGCCCCACATTATCTCAAAAGATTTTAAAACAAAATCTACTCCTTGCTGAAGAGTAATATTAAAGCGTGTCATTCTATCATCTGTAATTGGTAAAACGCCAGATTTCTTTTTTTCTAAAAAGAAAGGAATAACAGAACCACGACTTCCCATAACATTTCCATAGCGAACTACAGAAAATTTTATATCATGAGTACCTTTGTAATTATTAGCGGCAATAAAAAGTTTATCAGAAGTTAGTTTGGTTGCTCCATAAAGATTAATTGGTGCGGCTGCTTTATCGGTTGAAAGTGCAATTACTTTTTTAACATTACATTCAAAACAAGCATCAATTACATTTTGCCCGCCTATGATGTTTGTTTTAACTGCTTCAAATGGATTGTATTCAGCAGCGGGAACTTGTTTTAGTGCCGCAGCATGAACAACATAATCAACACCTGTCATCGCACGAATTAATCTTTCTTTATCACGAACATCACCAATAAAATAACGCATCAAAACGCCATCTTTTTTGAAAAGCGAATCTTGTTGCATTTCAAATTGTTTTAATTCATCACGGCTGTAAATAATTATTTTTTTTGGTGAATATCTTTTTAATACAGTCTCGACAAATTTTTTCCCAAACGATCCTGTTCCACCAGTAATTAAAATTGTTTTATTATTCATTTATTTCCCAAAAAATATTTACGATACTGACAATACAAAAATAATCAAATGACGCTTATTAAAATATAAATTAGTTGTTTTATGAGATTAATTTCCTGGTAATTACAGAAATAAAATCCTAGAAATTTTTACTCAAAATGTATTATTGAAAAATATTTTTGAAAATTGTTGTTTCATTTATGTTATTGATTTTATAAAATTTTTAATAAAATGTAAGATATGTTTATTTAAATTGTTGAGGTTTAGTAATTTAATATTTTTAAAAAAACCAAAGTTGTTTTTTTATTTTTAAAATTTTTTAAAATAAGTTCAGATTATAAATTGAATAACAATTTTTTGTAAGAAAATAAAAAAAAAATTCTTGAAAATTTTTATTCAAATGTATTTTTTAAAAATATTTTTTGAAATTTTTTTTTTATTTATTTTAATTATTCTATAAAATTTTTCATAGAATGGAAGATATGTTTCATATAATTTGTGAAGTTTAGTCATTTTATAATTTTCAAAAACCCAAAGATGTTTTTTTAATTTCCAAATTTTTGAAAACAAATTTCGATTATAAAATGGAGCAGCAATTCTTGTAAGAATATAAACCAGCCAATGCCATAAATGAAATTTGTATGTTGGTTTAAAATATCCTGATTTTATTTTTTCTAAAGTTTGATTGAAATAAAAAGAAGCACGAATGTGATTCAATCCATCTCCAAAACCAATTATTTCTTTGATTAATTGTTTCCGAACTTCATCTTTTCCCTGTGAAAAGAATTGCTCAATTTTTTCTGTAGCAAAAAATTCAGTTATCAAATTTTGAAATTCATTATAATTATATACTAATGGTGAACCTTTGTAAAGTGGGTCACGATTAAAGTTAGGATCTGGGTTAATAAATATTGTTTGTTTTTTCATTAACCAGCTTTCCAATGCTGTGGTTGATTCAAAGCATGTCCAAATATCTGAAACACTTATTAAATCATGAATTGATTCTTCATTGCATAAATAAATTACATTTGGATAGTGGGTTAATTCACTCATTTCATTTTGAACAGGT
>CAZVBT010000276.1:0-4977 GCA_964625385.1 uncultured Melioribacter sp.
AACCATCTCATCATATTTTTCATTAAATATAGCTCCATTCAAAACTTCATCAATATTCTTTCGGTAACCTTGAGTTAAAAATTCGTAAGCTTTTGCAACGCGATGCGGTGTTCTTTTTAATCCTTCGCGATTAGTATCTTCACCTATTTCACTTAAAATATTTATAACACTTTTTTCAACAAGTTCATGATTCATGATTGCGTCCCTTTGTATTCTACATAATTATTTTCTGTTTCGTACAACTTGACAGAATATAATTTACCTTCTTCAATTTTATCTTCAAGTTGTTCCCAAATTCCTATTGCAATATTTTCTGAAGTAGGTATTTTACCTTTTAAAAAATCAACATCAAAATTTAAGTTTTTGTGATCAACCTTTTTTATAACATTTTCAATTATTATTCTTTTCAATTTTTTTAAATCGATTACATATCCAGTTCTAGGATTTACATCACCTGCAACAACAACTTCTAATACATAATTATGTCCATGTCCATTATAATTGTTGCATTTATCAAAGATTAAATCGTTTTCTTCATCACTAAGATCTGGATTAAATAATCTATGAGCAGCTGAAAAAACCTCTCTTCTTGTTACGTAAATCATTATTTCAATTCCTTCAAAAATTCAAGTACTTCTTTTGCGTGACCATCAACTTTAACTTTATTGTAAATCTTTCTGATTTTACCTTCTTTATCGATAATAAAAGTAGTTCTTTCAATGCCCATATATTTTTTCCCATACATACTTTTTTCTTTCCAAACACCATACTTATCAACCACTTCTTTTTTTTCATCGCTCAATAAAATAAAAGGTAAATTATATTTATCAATAAATTTTTGATGTGAAGAAATTGAATCTACACTTATACCAATAATAACCGTATTTGAACTGTTAAAATTTGGGAATAAGTCTCTAAAATCACATGCCTCTTTAGTACAACCTGAGGTCATATCTTTTGGATAAAAATATAAAACAACATTTCTACCTAAGTAATCCTTTAAAGAAACTTTTTTACCATCAACATTTGGAAGCGAAAACAAAGGTGCTTTTTTACCTACTTCTAACATTTTAACCTCACTTTTTATTGCTCAACAATTCGAAACTTAAATAAAGTTCCAAAGAAAGTAAAAAATAAAAAAGCCAGCTTAATAAAAAAGCTAGCTTAATTTTATTTTTATTTGATAAATACTAATTTAATTTTTGTAAAACTTCCTTTATGGCATTGTAACTTGGTTCTTCACCAGCATTTTCTAAAACTTCTGCATACTGAATAATACCGCTCTTGTCAACAACAAATGCAGACCTTTTAGCAACACCCTTCAAATCCCATTTACCAGGTAACCAAAGATCGTAAAAAGCTCCATACATTTGAGAGACTTCTTTATTAAAATCACTTAGCAAAGGAAAATTAAAATTATGTTTATCAACCCACAATTTTTGAGAAAATGGACTATCAACACTAATAGCAAAAACTTGAGCTTTTAAATTTTCATAATCTTTCATGCTATCACGTGTTGTACATAATTCTTTTTCACATACTCCTGATCCAACAGCAGGGAAAAATAATATTAAAACATTACTTTTATTTTTATAATCATTTAATGAAAAAGTTTGATTGTTTGTATCTTTTAATGTAAAATTTGGCGCTAAATCGCCTACTTTTAATGACATATTTACTCCTTGATTTAATCGTTAATTTTTGTTCCAATTTTAACTGTAACTTGAAATTCAATTTTACCTTCTGAATTTACTCTTCCACGTTGTTCGGTTACTTCGAACCATCCAACTTTTTTTTGTTTGCTAACTTCTAAAACAACTTGTTGAATTGCATCGCTTATACTATTTGTAGAAATTCCAACAACTTCAATTATTTCAAAATTTTTTGACATTTTGTTTTCCTCCATTTTGTTTATAACGGAATAACATAAAAATAATTATAAATAGTTCTATTTATTATTTTTTTTTGCAAAAAAGTTTAAGTATTCATAATTTTGTTTAGACTAAATCTAAATAATGAGTTAAATTGGAAAGAAAACAAGTACACGACAAATTTAAGAAATTTCTGAAAGATGGAGAAAATAGAATTACTCCTGAAAGATTTGAAGTTTTAGACTTTGCGATTGATTTTGAAGGACATTTTGGCGCTGATGAATTATTTATAAGGATGAAAAACAAAAAAAGTAATGTTTCAAGAGCAACCGTTTACAACACTCTTGAATTGCTTGCTCAATGTGGAATATTATCTAAAAGAAATTTTGGGGAAAATAAATTTCGTTACGAGTCGAATTTTGGAAAGGTAAATCACGATCATTTAATTTGCACAAATTGTGGAGCAATAGTTGAATTTGAAGAGTCCAAAATTCAAAAAATAGTTGAAGAAGTTTCACAAAAACTGGGTTTTATACCAACTGGTTACTCCTTTAATGTTTTTGGCAAATGTAATAATTCTACTTGTAAGAGAAAAAAAAATGGATAAAACCTTAGATAAAATTTCTCAAGGAAAATTTTTAAAAATTATAAAACTTCCTACAGGTGATATTAAATCTCAGTTAATTCGTTTAGGAATAACTGAGGGGGATAATTTAAAATGTATTCATAAATTACCAGGTGGAACTATTGTTGTAAAAAAAAATCGTCAAGAAATTGCTATTGGATACGATTTAGCAAAAAAAATAAAAATTCATGAGATGAAAGAAATATGAAATCAGATGAAATAAAAGATGAGTTAAAACCAATTAATAATTTTATTAATCAAGAAAAACAAAACAAAATTGTATTAGTTGGAAATCCAAATGTAGGTAAATCATGTATTTTTAATTATTTGAGTGGTATGTATGTCGATGTCTCTAATTTCCCTGGAACTACTGTATCGGTTACAAAAGGTAAATATAAGCATTATGAAGTTTATGATACTCCCGGAATATATGGTGTTGGTTCATTCAACGATGAAGAAAAAGTTGCAAGAGATATAATCCTTGATTGTGATATTGTTATTAATGTTGTCAACTCATTAAATCTTGAAAGAGATTTATTTCTTACTTTACAGTTAATTGAAATGGGGAAAAAAGTTGGTATCATTTTAAATTTTTCTGATGAAGTAAAAAAGAGAAAAATTAAAATTAATGTTCAGGAATTATCCAAAATTTTAGGTGTTGAAATTATCGAAACTACAGCTGTTGATAAAAATGGTTTTGATAAAATTGACTACTTAATTAAAAATGCAAAAGTTGGAAATCAGACAGAAGAAATAAATTCTCTAATTAAAAATTTTGCTTCCCAAAATATTCCTCAGGCACAAGCACTATTAATTCTTGAAGGTGACTCAAATATTTCTTCAAAATATAAAATTGAAAATATACCTGTTGAACAAAGAGAAAAAATCTATATCACTAGAAGAAATAGAGTTAATGAAATTGTAAGCCAAATAGAATATGAAGATTCTACAAAAGGAGAGATATTCAATTGGCTTGGTAAAATTTCACTAAATCCAATATCAGGCATTCCTTTATTATTAGTGTTATTAACATTAGTTTATTTTTTTATTGGTAGTTTTGTATCACAGCAATTAGTTAATTATACCGAGAATAAGATTGGGAAAGGAATTTTTGAATATTACACTAAATCCTTCGTTAGCAAATACACAAACACTGAAATTTATACACAAATCCTTGATAAAAATGAAAACGTTATTGACGAAAAACTTTTTCAATTTCCTTTTGGTAGCAATTCTAATCCTAAATTGAAAAATGAATTTGAAAATTTTTCATCACAAAAAAATTCAATAAGTAATTTTACTTTTTACAATCCTTATGTAAAATTATTTTTTGGTGAATTTGGTGTTATTACAATGACGATTACTTATCTACTTTTCTTATTATTTCCCCTTGTAATTGGTTTTTATTTAGTTATGGCTTTTCTTGAAGACAGCGGTTATTTGCCCAGACTTGCAACAATGCTGGACAGAACTTTTAATAAAATAGGATTAAATGGAAGAGCAGTTATTCCTATAATGTTAGGTTTTGGTTGTATAACTATGGCTAATATTACCACTCGTTTGCTTGGTACAGAAAAAGAAAAATCAATCGTAACGGCTATTTTACAATTTGTAATTCCCTGCTCTGCACAACTTGCTGTAATTGCAGTTTTGTTAAGTGGTGCCGGATTAAAACCAATGATAATTTTTTTGGTAGTTATTGGTTCAGTATTAATTTTACTTTCAACACTTTTAAATAAGTTACTCCCAGGTGAAAGTTCACCTTTATTAATTGACCTGCCAATAATGAGATTTCCAAGATTTAATAACATTATTAAAAAAACTTTTTATAGAAGTTGGGGATTTATGAAAGAAGCCGGCTTCTGGTTTTTTGTTGGAGCTCTTGGCGTTGGAATTTTTGATTTAACCGGTTTATTAAAACTTTGGCAGGATTTTTTAAATCCAATTACAGTTCATTGGCTTAAATTACCTAAAGAAGCTTCAACTGCTTTTGTGATGGGTATGGTAAGAAGAGATTTTGGTGCGGCTGGTTTGTTCGATTTACAACTTTCTAAAATGCAAATAACTGTTGCTATAATTACAATAACTTTATTCGTACCATGTATTGCATCATTTGTTGTTATGTTAAAAGAAAGAGGTCTAAAAGAAGGTTTAATTATTTGGCTTGGTACTTGGGTAACTGCTTTTTTTATTGGTGGTCTTGTTGCACAAATTATTATTTAATATGAAATCAATTAATTATAAATATCCTCTAGTTTGGCAAAAAGATGATTTCTTCATTAAGATTTATTCATCAATTCCAAATATTTCAACTGGTATATTAATTAAAACAAATAATGCAACTTTTGTTGTTGATCCGGGTGATGGTATTCTGAGAGACCTTTCAAAAGATATTGGAGCTAATTCAATTTTAAAGATTTCAGACATTTTTATTACACATGGTCATCACGATCACATTGGCGGAGTTTGGAGTTTACTCAC
>CAZVBT010000277.1:0-4866 GCA_964625385.1 uncultured Melioribacter sp.
AATAATCGAATAAATAAAAAGATAACGATAAAAAATTTACATACTTTGGATGTAATAAATGAATTTTATGAATCGGTAAAGTTGTATCAACCTGATGAATTAATTTCTAAAATTACAGGTATAGGTTTTAATTTAAAAAAAATATATGGAAGCTATAATGGTGAAGATTTCGATTATAAAAATTCACAAAGGCTTATATTAATTTTTCAAAAATGAAATTAAAATATTTTTTCATATTAATATTTATTTATAGTTGTAATTTTTTTTCAACCCGTGAACCGGAATTACCAACTTCTACTTCAACTTCACAAATACCTGCAACAACTCCGGTAATATTATTTAATAACTTTAAATCTTCAATTGAAGAAAAAGTACTTGATAATTATTTATTATGTTTTGTTGATGCTGCTTTTCTAAATAAAAAATTTAAATTCGTTGCTTCGACAAATGCTTTGATTCAAAACCCAACATTAAATGATTGGGGCATTGAAGCAGAAAGGCAATATTTCAACAACCTAAAGTCAATTTCACTTGAAGGTAGTTCGTTAAAATTGAATATGAATAATCTGATAAATACTTCTTTTGGTGATAGTGCAGTTTTTCAATATGATTACGAATTTAATGTAACCACAAAGGATCCATCAATCAGTGGATTATATAAAGGCACAGCCCAATTTAAAATTAATTTAGATAAGCGTAACCAATGGGTCATTACAAACTGGCAGGATATTTCAAAAGATAATTCCAAAACTTGGAGTGACTTAAAAGGGAGGCTTTATTAAAAAAATAATTTTACTATCAGTAATATTATTTGCAAGTTGTAACCCTTTTGCTCCGGCATTGGATGAAAGTCTGAATTCAAACAATACATTGATTAGCGATCAAACAAATGTTGAAGGTGTATTTAAAAATTTTCAATACGCATATACCTTTAAAGATACTTTAATTTATAGTAATTTACTTTCAAAAAATTTCATATTTAGTTATAGAGATTATGATAAATCAGTTGATATTTCATGGGGTAAAGAGGAAGAAATGAGAGTAACAAATGGTTTATTTCAAAATTCACAACGATTAGATCTAACATGGAATAACATAATTTCTATGACATCAGATTCAACTCACATCATAAGAAGTTTTAATTTATCAATTGCATTTAATCCTACTGATATTATTTTCATAGATGGAAAAGTGAATATGACCTTAAATAAAGAAAACGATGGTAAGTGGAAAATAATTAACTGGATTGATGAATCAAATTTTTAAAATTTATGATAATATTTTATTTCAAAGAAGCATTTAGATTATTCAGAAAAAGTGGTTATAATTCTTTTTTATTAATATTTATTACGACACTTGCAATTTTAACCACAATTTCCTCTATATTAATTGTTTACGGAGTTTATACACTCAATAATCAAATTAAATCTGGAATAAAAATAAATGTCTTCCTTTCAAATGAAATTGAACAGTATGGAATAGAAAAAGTTAAAAATGAAATTAAAAGTTTTAACGGAATTTATAATGTTGAATTTATTGATAAAGAACTTGCAAAGAAAAATTTTTTAAAGGAGACAGGTGAAAATTTTCAAAAAGTTCTTGAAGAGAATCCTTTGCCAAATTCTCTTAAAATATCAATCGACCCAAATATAATTAATGAAAATAACATCGATAAATTAGCCGATAAAATAAAAAAGCTAAATGGAGTAGAAGAAGTAACTTATGATTATCAGACCATTCTAAAAATATTTAAATTTCTAAAAATTCTACAATTTCTTTTTTATCCTCTTTCTGTATTGTTAACTATTCTTTCAATCTACTTAGTTTACAGCAATAACAAATTATTAATTAAACAAAATCAAAATTTATTTAACACAATGAAATTAGTTGGCAGTAAAATTTCTTCAATTAGAATTCCAATAGTATTAAACGGCGTTTTTATTGGGTTAATTTCATCACTTTTATCAGTTATTATTTTAATCTCGGTTTCTATTTTGTTGACAGCATTATTAAATAATATTAGATTTACAGAGCGAATTATTTTCCTAACTATATTAAATTTTATTTTGGGTATAATGTTAGGAATAATTGGTAGTTATTTATCTTCGAGGGAGATTCAATTTAACATTAGTAAAATTTAAATAGGAGAGGTAAATGAAAATTGCACTAAAAGCGGCATTACTGTTTATAATTGCTTGTAATTTATTTGCTCAAATAAAAGATTATGAATTAGGTGCAAATTTATTAAACAGATCATATCAACAAAGTGGACTTTTTGATATGTCTGATCCCGAAGCAGTTAATATTAAAGTTGCTGTTTGGGGATGGGTGAGATATCCAGGCAGATATATTATTCCTAATTACACAACTGTAAGCGATTTAATTTCTTATGCAGGTGGACCTTTAGAAGGTGCCGATCTTGAGGATATTAGAGTTTTACGCACTAAAGAAGATGAATCTCAGGAAATGATTAAACTTACTTTTAATGATATAATGTATGATACTAAACTTGAATTTAAAAATAGAAAAATACCAAAATTGCAAGCTGGTGATATTCTTGTTTTACCTGGCGAACCAAGATTATATGCCCGAGATAAAGTTGCTATTTGGACTTCAGTTTTAAGTCTTTTAATTTCATTAACAATTTTGATTCTTAACATAACAAAGAAGTAAGGTGAAGAAGTGAATAATAACAACAATGCAAATAGGATAATCCCACAACCACATGTACAAGAGGGTAATAATTTCAGAGACTATATTAATTTATTAAAATTAAATTTTGTGCCTATTTTCTTAATTACGCTTACCGGTTTAATAGTTGCAATTATATATGCTATTAATGCTCCAAATATTTACAAATCGACAACTGTATTAAAATTATCAAAACCACAGGGTTCAATCTTGACAGGTTCATTATTACCAGAATTCCAGGAATTTGGCAGTGATAGATTTATTGCTAACGAAATTGAAATATTAAAAAGCTATAAACTTAGAGCTCAAGTTTCTCATGCTTTAGTTGATAGTTTTACAGTATCAAAAAACAAAAATAATTTTTCTCTTGTCTTTGAAGATCCTGAAGAAGCAAAAAAAGGTAATTATAAATTAAAATCTATTGATGATCTTGTAAAAATGTTGGCAAGCAATGTATCGATTGATCAAAAAAGAGGATTAGATATTGTTGAGATTAATGTTGAATCCCACTCTCCGATTGAATCTTCTATTATTGCAAATGCATACGCTGATGCTTATAAAAATATTAACTTAGCATATAACAGAGAACAGTTAACAAGAGTTAAAGATTTTCTTGCAAAGCAAAGAGAAGAAAAACTTGCTGAACTTGGAAACGTAGAAGAAACTTTAAAGAGTTACCAAGAACAAAGAGGAATTGTTGAACTTCCTGAACAGGCAAGAGCTTTAATTACACAATCATCTGATCTTGAAGCTAAAAAAAATGCAACTAAAATCGATTTAACTATTTCAGAAAAAACTTTAAATCAATTAAAAGATGAATTAAAAAGAAGGAACCCAGAAATAACAAATTTTATTGAAAATTATTCTACTGAACCATATATGAAAAAACTGCAAGAACAAATTGCAGATCTTAAAACAAGAAGAGATAGAGCAATTTCTGATGCTGGTCCAAATTCAAAATTGGTAAAGGATTTTGACCAAAAAATTTCTGATCTTGAAAGTAAATTCAATAACCAGTTATCTGTTTACAAAGCTGGTATTTTAGCTTCGAGTCCAGAAGAAATTAAAAAACTTACTTCTCAAGTTTTAGAAGAAGAAACAAAATATCAGGCTTTGAGTGCCTCCTACAGAAAAATGGCTGAAATAAGTGGCGAATATGAACGTAAACTTAGTTTGTTACCAACTTCTACAATTGATTTGGCTCGTTTACAGCGTGAAAAAGAAGCTTATGAAAAATTATATCTTCAAGTTGAAGAGAGATATCAGGAAGCAATAATTAATGAACAATCTGCACCCGGTAATGTTCTTATTATTGATGAAGGCTTAGTTCCAATAAAACCTGCTAAACCGAATCGGGTTTTGATAGTAGTTGTTGGATTATTTTTAGGAATTGGACTTGGAATTGGTTTTGCTTTTATCAGAAATTATCTGGATAATACCGTCAAAACGCCAGAAGATGTAGAAAAAAGAAATATTAATATTCTTGCATGGATACCACAGATTGAAGGCTTAGACGCAGGTGACAAAGAATTTGAATTTATTGTAGCTAAAAAACCGGATGCAAGTGCTAGTGAAGCTTATAGAGCTTTGAGAACAAGAATTAAATTTTCTAAACTTAGCAGCGAAACAACTAAAACTTTGTTAATTACTTCACCAACATCTGGAGAAGGAAAAACAACAACTGCAGTAAACCTTGCCGGAAGTTTTGCTCAAGCTAACTTTAAAACAATTATTATTGATGCTGATTTGAGAAAACCAAGAGTGCATACTGTTTTCAAAGAAAAAAGATTTCCTGGGTTCACAGATTATTTCTTTGGTCAAGCTTCTTTTGAAGAAATAATAAGAAAAACTCAGGTTAATAATTTAGATTTTATAACTGCAGGAACTATTCCACCAAACCCTTCAGAAATTTTAAGTTCTGATCAAATGCTTGAGTTTCTTAAAAAATTAAAATCTATTTATGATTACATAATTGTGGATTCACCACCTGTAATAGCCGTAACAGATTCAGAAATTCTATCAAGTATTGTAGATGCAACAATTTTAGTCGTTTCTGCTAATAATACTGAAATAGATTTAATGGGAAAAGCAATTCAGTTATTAAATCATGAACATTCTACATTCATTGGAACAATTTTGAATAATTTCACTTACAGAAGTGGTTATGGTTCATAC
>CAZVBT010000278.1:0-2685 GCA_964625385.1 uncultured Melioribacter sp.
TCACAATCCAAAATTTAGTGGCAATTTATTTAGTAGTATCTCTAAAACTTATAATTTTACAAGAAATTACTTATCAAATCTTTATGAAATTGGTGGTTCATTAAATTGGAATGTAACCTCTAACCTAAGAATAGGTTCTTCGTTAAATAGCTGGATTGAAGAAAATCCTGACGGAAACATTGAAGAAATTACTTATAACGCCCGACCTTATTTTTCATTTACTCCAATAAATGATTTAAACATAACATTTTATGTTGATAATTTATTTATTCGCTCAACAAATAAAATTGAAAGAATTTTTATAGGCGGTTTATTTTCATATCAATTTTTACCTAAAAGCTGGATTTATTTTGCAATAAACGAAATACATGATCGTGATAATGAATTTAATAAATTAAAAATGAAAGATCGTGTTTCAGTTTTTAAAGTTAAATATTTGTATTATTTCTAAAATTTTTGTTTTACATAAAGATTTTTATTTTAATTTTCAATATAAAAATATGACATTCAAAGTTTTAAATCATACTGCAGATATTGCAATAGTTGCCTACGGAAAATCAATTGAAGATTTATTCGAATCCGCTTGTCTTGGTTGGAAATTTATTTCTCTGGAAATTAAAGATGAGAATTTTGAATTATCAAAAAAATTTTTGTTTTCCTCTTTAAGTAATGAAGAATTACTTATTGAATTATTGAATGAATTGAACTTTCAACTGCATACAAAGAAATTTGTTTTCTTAAAAATTAATAAACTAACTCTGACTAAAGTTAATTCATTAATTCAACTTGATGTTGAAGTAATTGGACAAAAATATAATCCAACTATTCACACTATTAAAGAAGAAATAAAAGCCGTTACTTTTCATCAGGTTAAAATCGAGGACCTAAATGGTCTTTTCCAAACAAAAATTATTTTTGATATTTAGAGGCGGTTATGCAAGTGAGTGATATTAAAATTGAAAAAGTAAACGACAACTTGTGGCAAATTCCTAAAACTGGTGGAATGATTGTTCCTGGCAGAATTTATGCTTCAGAAAAAATGATTTCCCAGTTAGCCAATGATGAATCGTTAAAACAAGTAGTAAACGTTGCCCATCTTCCCGGAATTCATAAATATTCGTTGGCAATGCCGGATATTCATTGGGGTTATGGTTTTCCGATTGGTGGTGTTGCCGCAACAGATTTTTACAATGGTGTAATTTCACCCGGCGGTGTTGGTTATGATATTAATTGTGGTGTAAGATTAGCAACTACATCATTGAACAAAAATGAAATTTCAAAGCGAATCAAAACTTTAGTTGATAATTTATTTAAAGATATTCCAACTGGCATTGGTTCAAGCGGAGCAATAAAAAAATTAAATGAAAAAGAAATTAAAAATATTTTAAAGAATGGTGCTGAATGGGCAATACAAAATGGTTTTGGTAAAAATGAAGATTTATCACTCACTGAAGAAAACGGGAAATTAAATGAAGCTGATCCCAATACAGTTAGTATTAGAGCTATAGAACGTGGTTTGGATCAAGCCGGTACTTTAGGTTCAGGTAATCATTTTTTAGAAATTGATTTTGTTAAAAAAATTTTTGATGAAAAGGTTGCTGAAATTTTTGGGCTATTTGAAAATCAAATTGTTGTTCAAATTCATACTGGTTCGCGCGGATTGGGTTATCAGGTTTGTGAGGATTATTTGAAATTGCTTGTTCAGTCAGAAAAAAAATTTGGCTTTAAACTACCTGATAAACAATTAGCTTGTGCACCAATTCAATCTGATGAAGGGCAATCATATTTATCAGCTATGAAATGCGCTGCAAATTTTGCTTGGAATAATCGCCAGATTATTATGCATCTTGCTAAAAAAAGTTTTCAAAAAACTTTTAACATTTCTGAAAGTGAACTTAACTTTCAACTACTTTATGATGTTTCTCATAACATTGCAAAAATTGAAGAGCATTCAATAGATGGAGAAATAAAAAAAGTTTGTGTTCATCGAAAAGGTGCAACAAGAGCTTTTCCTTCAAAAAATGTTTCTCTACCCGAAAAATATTTTGAAGTGGGTCAACCTGTTTTGATTCCCGGTGATATGGGAAGATATTCATTTATCTCTGTCGGTACTTCAAAAGCTATGGAAGAAACATTCGGAAGTTCATGTCATGGTGCAGGACGCATTCAAAGTAGAAATCAAGCAATTAAAAACGCAAAAGGTAAAAATCTTGTTGATGAACTAAACAAAGCAGGAATTACAATTCAAGCAAAAGGAATGAAAACAATTGCTGAAGAAATGCCTTTTGCTTATAAAGATGTTTCAGATGTTGTTGATGTTATGCATAATTCTGGAATTAGTAAAAAAGTTGCAATGTTAAAACCAATTGGTGTAATTAAAGGATGAATTTAAGATTGTCAGCCTTATTGCAAAATTTATTTTGCTAAAGACTGACAATCATTTGTAATGTTTGCTTAGCAAGGTAATTTTAAATTTTTTACATGATCATCCCACTTTGCAACTTGATCAGCAATTAATAAAGCTTTAATATCACTAAGTAATTTCTTAGTTAAATCACACATTTGACCTTTGATTTGAACAGAAAGAGGATTTTCATCAATTGCTTTTTTTGTTCTTTCATTCAATGCTTTAATTTTATCCATTGCTTCCTGGCGAGTAATCTTTCCATCTTTTAAATCCTGAGC
>CAZVBT010000279.1:0-4317 GCA_964625385.1 uncultured Melioribacter sp.
CGAATGCAGTTTTTGCAACTTCAAATGATGATTTTTTTATTTGACCATCACGTTGTTCAATGAAAGCTAAAATTTTTGTCATTGTAACCTCCTAGATAACTTTTGCTTCTTCGTGAAGAATTTTGACTAATTCTGGAACTGCGGAAACATCTGTTCCTACAATTCTACCAGCTTGTTTTGTAGGAGGTCTTTTGATTGCAATAACATCGATAAAATTATCAGTTTCTAATGCAGGTTTTTCAGCTATTTCTTTTTTCTTAGCAGCCATAATACCTTTTAAGGAAGCATATCTTGGTTCGTTTAAACCTTTTTGAGCAGTAATAACAGCAGGTAATGATGTTTCAATAATTTCTTTTCCACCTTCAATTTCTCTTTCACAAGTAATTTTATTACCATCTAATGAAAAAGAAACAACTACTGAAACACAATTATAACCAAGAAATTCAGCTGTTAATTGACCAACAACCGAATTATCATAATCAACAGATTGTTTACCAAAAAAAACTAATTCAGCATTTTGAGATTTAATTTCATCTGCCAAAGCTTTTGCAACAGAAACAGAATCACGATACTTATCATCTTTTAATAAAACAGCATTATCAATTCCCATTGCAAGTGCTTTTCTCAATGTTTCTTTATTTGCATCGGTACCTAAACTTATTGCAACTGTTTCGCCACCAAATTTTTCTTTTGTTTTTAATGCTTCTTCAATTGCAAATTCATCATAAGGATTAACTACATAAGTTAAGCCAGTTTGATCAATGCTTTTACCATCGCTTCCAATATTAATTTTAGAAGCAGTATCAGGAACATGACTAACACAAACTGCTATTTTCATCGAACCTCCTAAAAATAATTTAAAATTTATTTTGAAAGTAAACGAAATATAATCAAATTTATTTTTGTTATACAATTTCATAAATTAAAATTGTAAAAAGAATTCATTATATGGAAAACATCAAATCAATTGAAAAAGTTAATGAACAAAATGATGAAAGCACTATTGTAAAAACTCCATTCAAAGTAATTTTATTTAATGATGATGAACACACATTTGATGAAGTAATTGTTCAATTAATAAAAGCTATACACTGTTCATATGAAAAAGCAAGAGATTTTGCTTTTGAAACACATGTTAATGGAAAAGCTGTAGTATATAATGGAGAGTTACAAAAGTGTTTGAAAGTTTCTTCGATACTTGAGGAAATATCTTTAAGAACACAAATTGTTTCATAATTTAACTTCTGAATTCTTTTTTCCATTTCACAAAAAATAAAGGTGCATAATGCAAATAGGTTTAGTGGGTTTACAATTTTCTGGCAAAACAACTTTATATAATACACTCTCATCAAATTCAACTCACAATCAATCAAATAAAGAAGAAGCAACTGTTGAAGTAGTAAAAGTTCCAGATGAAAGATTAGATAACTGTTCAAAAATTTTCAATCCCAAAAAACAAGTGAATGCAACAATAGAAGTTTTTGATATTCCTGGTTTACGAATGTCTGAAGATAACAAAGTTAAAATAACGAACGCATTTTTAACTGCTGTTAGAAATAATGATGCATTGTTTTATGTGATAAGAGCATTTAAGGATGATTCAATAGTGCATCCAATGAATACAGTTAATCTTGAACGAGATATAGAATTTTTAGAGACAGAATTTCTTTTTTCTGATATAGCTTTTCTTGAAAATCGTTTAGAAAAAATTAAGAAAGATATACTAAAATCAAAAGATGAGAGATTAAAAAAAGAATTACCATTGATTGAAAAATTATTTCATCATGCTGAAAAAGAACTTCCATTAAGAACGCTACAGCTTGATGAAGCCGAAGTTAAAATGTTGTCCGGTTATCAGTTATTAACATTAAAACCATTAGTAATAGCAGTTAATTATGATGAATCATCAATAGCAATTGTTGATGAAGAGATAAAAAAACTTAAAAACAGGTTTGAAAAATCGGGCGCTGAATTCATTCCATTTTTTGCAAAGATAGAATATGAACTTTCACAAATGAATGAAGAAGACAGACAAATTTTTATGCAAGATTATGGAATCAAAGAATCTGCATTAGCCAAAATTTTAAGAACAAGTTATCAAATGTTAGGTCTTCAATCATTTTTTACTGTTGGAGAAGATGAATGCCGTGCATGGACAATAAAAAAGAATTTTACAGCACAACAGGCAGCAGGAGTAATTCACACCGATTTCTTTAATAAATTTATTCGCGCAGAAGTAGTACATTATGATGATTTTATAAAATATGGTTCATTTGCAAAATGTAAAGATGCAGGTGTTTGGCGTTTAGAGGGGAAAGAATATATTGTTAAAGATGGTGATATTTTAAACATACGTCATAATTAAAAGGATAAATATGAATCAGAAAGCAATAGAGGGTTTAGAGCCAAAGTTAGTTTGGCAACGTTTTGCTGAAATAAGTAAAATACCAAGATGTTCCAAACATGAAGAAGCTATCAGAACATACATTAAAAATTTTTCACTACAACACAATTTAGATTATAAAGAAGATCAAGCTGGTAACATAGTAATTTTTGTTAAAGCATCAGTTGGATTTGAGAATAAACCAACAATAGTTTTACAAAGTCATGTTGATATGGTTTGTGAAAAAAACAAAAATAAAGTTCACGATTTTTCTAAAGATGGGATTGAATTAATAAAAGATGGAGAGTGGATAAAAGCAAATGACACAACACTTGGGGCTGATAATGGAATTGGAGTTGCTGCACAGCTTGCCATTGCTGAAGATGATGAATTACTGCATGGTCCAATTGAATTATTATTCACCGTAGATGAAGAAACAGGGTTAACAGGTGCAAATAGTTTAACGCCCGATTTTATTAGTGGAAGGACACTTTTAAATCTTGATACAGAAGAAGATGGTACTTTTTACATTGGTTGTCCTGGTGGTATTGATACAGCCGGATATTTTAAAGTTGAATTTGAAGAAATTAAAAAAGATTTCATCCCATATAGAATATTAGTTAACGGATGTAAAGGTGGACATAGTGGAATTGATATATCTGAAGGAAGAGCAAACGCAATAAAATTATTAGCATATCTGCTTTCAAATATGGATGAATTTGATTATCAACTTGGTTTTATTCAAGGTGGCTCAAAAAGAAATGCAATACCAAGAGAAGCAGAAGCTATAATTTTTATAGATGAAAAAAATGAAGCATCAATGCGTGAGTTAATTAATGAGCAAGCGATTGAAACCAGTTTAGAATACAAAAAAAGTGATCCCAATATTAAATATTCATTCGAAAAAATTTCTTTGGAAGAATTAAAAATTAAAAATGCATTTAAAGATGAATTAACTAAAAGAATAATTAACACACTAACAGCACTTCCGCATGGTGTTATAGCAATGAGTCAATCAATCAAAGGATTGGTTGAAACATCAACAAATTTAGCAACTGTAAATTATGATTCATATGAACTTGTAGTTGGAACAAGTCAAAGAAGTTCAATTGAAAATTCAAAAAAAAATATTTCAAAAACAGTTCAGTCAATTTTTAAACTTGCAAAAGCAAAAGTAAAAACGACAGATGGTTATCCGGGTTGGCAACCAAATGTTGATTCTCCATTATTAAAAAAAGCAAAGATGATTTATAAAAATACATTTGGTAATGAACCAAAAATAAAAGCTGTGCATGCAGGACTTGAATGTGGAATTTTAAGCGATAAATATTCAGGAATTGATATGATTTCATTTGGACCTACAATAATTGGCGCACATTCACCTGAAGAAAAAGTTAACATAAAAGCAGTTGAAAAGTTTTATAGTTTTTTGAAGATTCTTTTGAATGAGTTAGTAATGTAAAATGTATAATGTAAAATGTATAATGTAAAATGGAAGATAGTATACAGCTTAGTGTTACTTGGTGGTGAAAAATAAACCACAGATAGCACGGATTAACGCAGATAAAAAAAAATTAGCCACGAATTACACGAATTAGCACTAATGGTAATTTATAATGTATAATGTATAATGTATAGTTGATTAGAGTTATTTAGTTGTTTGAAATTCTTTGTGGGCTTGGCGGCTTAGCGTGCTGAAATTCAATCGTAAATATGAATTCACAAAAGTTCATAAGACTTTGCAAATAAAAAACAGTTACAAATTGTTTTTTATCAATTTATAAATGAGGAAAATAAAATGAAAAAAAACTACAAGCTTTATGATGTACCACGAATTGAATCAATCCAAGTAATGGTTTTGCAGTCGGCAAAAAAATTTGGACCTAAATTAGCATTAGAAGATCTAAATGAAACAGCAATTAAAAAATTAACAT
>CAZVBT010000280.1:0-2259 GCA_964625385.1 uncultured Melioribacter sp.
TCAGGAAGCTTTTGATAAATTTTTAGGAGATTATTCTCCAGCATTTGAAAGGAAAATCCATGTTTCTGTTCAAAGTGCTTTAAAGTTAATTAATGAAGCTAATGGTTTATCATTTGTAGCTCATCCTGGGTATATGAAGGAAAATTTATTGATTAAATTAATCGAATATGGTATTGATGGTATTGAAGTAATTCATCCAAGCCATAACGAAAACCAAATTCAATTTTATCGTGGAATTGTAAATCAATATTGTCTTCTTGAAACGGGTGGATCAGATTTTCATGGTGGTAAGAAAATGGATTTTGAAAATCTTGGCAAATATTATATTAATGGGAATCAATTAGCAGCATTAAAAAAGATGACACAAAAAAAAGTATAATTTTTTCAACTCGCCTATGATTATTTCTACTAACTAGAACAAATTTAATATTAAACCCAAAAAATTCATTAGAAATGAATTTTTTGCCAAAGGCCGACCCCGACAAGCCTTGAACGAGTTTATTAAAGGTAATATAAAATGTTTTACACAGGTAGCTGCTTTGACCAATATTTTTTATGACTTGTCGGCATTAAGTGCAAATTTTTCTTATGAAAAATTTGGGTTAAATTTACATTATAATTTATATCATTTTGAGGCTCTATGAAATCTTCAAAGTTTATATTTGTTTTTCTTTTAACAACAAAATTTTTATTTGCACAAGCTATTGGTTCATGGAATATTTATTCTGACATGAAAAATGTCAATTCAATTATTATTGATGAAAGCTTAATTTGGGCTGCTTCGAATGGTGGTGTTTATAATTTCGATTTTTTTGATTCTTCATATAAAATTTTCTCAAAAGCAAATGGTTTAAATAGTCAAAATGCAACTTCAATTCTTCTTGATAATTCTAAAAATGTATGGGTTGGATTTGGCGAAGGTTTTATTAATGTAATAAACAAAAAAGATTTTATTGAAACTAAAATTATTGATATCTACAATACTAATAAAGGGAAAAAACAAATAAATGATTTATTCCTTTCTAATGATTCAGTTTTAGTTTCAATTGATTTTGGTTTATCTATCATCAACTCAAAAACTTTTTCATTACTTGATAGTTATTTGAAGTTTGGTTCATTCTCTTCTGAAATAAAAGTCTTTAATGCAATTAAAAATAAAAATACAATTTATGTTTTAACTGAAATGGGTGTTGCTGTTCAAAAAAATGGAGCAACAAATTTAGCAGCACCAGAATCTTGGGATAATTATTATTTCATTAATCAAATACCTGCTTCAACAGCATCTAAAATGGTTTTATATAATAATGAAATTTATCTGGCATCTTCAAATGGAATTGTAAAATTTTCTAACGGCAATTGGCAAACATTATTATTCAACAGTACAAAAATTAAAGATTTATATTTCATGAGTAATGATTTATATTTTATTACAAATAATGAGTTGTATAAATACAGCAATAATTCAACTGAAAAGCTTTACGAAAATTTCAATTTAATTTTTAATAAAGTTTTAGTTTCAAACAAGAAAGTATATTTAGCCACAGACCAAGGAATTATTGAACTTCAGAATAATTCTGCAAATCAGATTATTCCAAATGGACCCGGAAGTAATTCATTTCTGAATCTTGCAACAACATCAAATGGAGAACTTTGGGTTGCTACAGGAAAAGATATTACAGGTAAAGGTTTTTATAAATTTGATGGAGAAAAATGGTTTAATTACAATACAAAAAATCTTTCCACATTACCAACGAATGCAATTTATAATATTTTTGCGGGGAAAGATTCAACAATTTATCTTGCTACATGGGGATTTGGTGCTGGTGCTTTCAAAAAAAATAATTTGACAATTTACAACAACTCAAACTCTGGAATGGTAGGTATTCCTGCTAACGATAAATTTTTGGTTATCTCTGATATTAAACAGGATTCAAAAGGTAACACATGGTTTGTTAATCCTTTATCAGCTGTAGGTAAACCATTATCAGTATTAACAGCTCAAAATAAATGGTATCATTTTTCATTTACAAATCCAGTTATTTCAACAAACGAATTTTTAGATAAAATGGTTATTGACCAATATGATACTAAATGGTTTTTTGTAATTCAGGGAAATCGCGGCATATATTATTTTAATGAAAAAGGAACTTTTGATAATTTAAGCGATGATACACAAGGATTCATCGGAAAGTCCGATGGACTTTCCAGTGATATTATTTCCTGTTTAGCTGTTGATAAACGTGGCTCTATTTGGATTGG
>CAZVBT010000281.1:0-12008 GCA_964625385.1 uncultured Melioribacter sp.
ATATTATAAAGCTGTAAAAGAAAATATTTGTAAATATTGTGTTGATTCCAATGAAGATGGAAACTGCACATTAAATGAACAAGAAATTTGTGCTGTTGAGTTCTATTTGAAAAAAATAATTAATATTGTTCATTCAATTGAAACGGATAAAATTTCAATATATCATCAAAAACTGAGAGATGAAGTATGTTCAAAGTGTAAAACTTCAAAAGATGAATATTGTTATTTACGCGAAGATGCTAATTGTTCGCTTGATAGATATTTTGCATTAATTGTTGAAACAATTAAAAAAGTTGACGCTGGATTAATTAGTTAATTTTTGAATTTGTGACGTTAAGTAAATAAAATCTTCAATTTCTAATTGTTCTGCCCGTTTAGATAAATCAAATTGAATTTTTGTTACATCAACATTTATAAGTTCACTGTTATTCAAAGAATTTTTTAATGTTTTTCTTCTGTTACCAAAACAAGCTTTAACAACTTTTATAAACAAATCATTATTAATATCTGCAATTTTATTTTTTTTAAAATCTATTTTAATGATTGCCGAATCAACATTTGGCTTTGGGTAAAAAACATTTCTTGTTACCTTAAAACAAAATTCAGGAGTTGCAAAATATCCAATCAATACAGAAAGAATACCATAATCTTTTGTATTTGGTTTTGCAGTAATTCTCTTGGCTACTTCAAATTGTGTCATTATTAATGCATCGCTTATAAGCTCTCTGTTTTCAATCAGCTTAAATAAAATGGGTGATGTAATATTGTAAGGGATATTTCCAATAATTCTAAGTTTATGATTTCCCCATTTATCTTGAAAAATATTTAAATCTCCTAATTCAACCGAAAGGAAATCTTCATTGATAAAAAAAACACTTGGGTAATTATTTTTTAATTCTTCTATAACTCTTTTATCGATTTCAACAGCATAATAAATTTTTGTTTGCTCATAAAGTAAATTTGTTAAAGCTCCTTTGCCGGGTCCGATTTCTAAAATAATATCATTTTTATTTGGGGAAAATACATTTATAATTTTTTGGATTATATTTTTATCGTTGAGATAATTTTGACCAAATCTTTTTAATGGTTTTAGGTTTTGCATTTAACAAGTTGTAATTTTGATTAGCAATATAACTCACAGAAGATTAAATTTGGCAACCAAAATTTAAGGAATTGTTATTGATTACAATCGAAATAATATTTTTAATTGCACTTTCTTTATACTTTATAAATCTTGTAAGATTTACAATTGGTGCATCAAAAAAATTTCCTAAATTAAAATATGATGATTTACCAACAGCAACAGTAATTGTTGCAGCAAGAAATGAAGAGAATAATATATTAGATTGTTTAAAAGCACTTAATAAACTAGAATATCCCGAAAATAAATTGGAAATAATTATTGTTAATGATCATTCCACAGATAACACTGAAAGAATTATTAAAGATTTTATTTCAGATAAGCCAGCATTCAAATTATATGTACCAGAAAAAATTTTAGGAAACTTAAAAGGGAAAGCTAACGCACTTGCAAATGCACTTAAAATTGCAAAAGGAGAAGTTATCTTAACCACAGATGCCGATTGTGTTGTGAACACAAAATGGGCATTGACTTTATGTTCTTACTATCAAAAAGATGTTGCTTTTGTCGGAGGCTTCACAACTCAGGAAGATAAAACAGCATTTCAAGCAATGCAAGCAATTGATTTCATCTTTTTACTCACTGTTGCTTCGGGCTCATTGAATTTAGGTAAACCACTTGCTGCAATTGGCAATAACATGTCCTATAGAAAAAGCGCTTATGATGAAACAGGTGGCTATGAAAATTTACCATTTTCTATTACTGAGGATTTTAGATTACTACGCTCAATTTTTGAGTTAAAAAAATATAAATGTATTTATCCTGTTGATGAAAATGCCGTAGTTACTTCAAAAGCATGTACAAATTTTAATGAACTATATTGGCAAAGAAAACGCTGGGGTGTTGGTGGAAAAGAAAGTGATTTCTTTGGTTATTTAACTATGGTTTGGGGTTTTATTTCTAAAATAATGATTGTTTTAACACCTTTCTTTTTTACTCTCAATATGTTTTATTTATCAATTACAAAAATTATTGTTGATTTCTTTTTTGTTAATAATGTTTTTAATAAACTAAAACTCAAAATGAAATTCAATCACTTTTTAGTATTTGAAATTTATTATACAATTTATGTTTTAGTGCTTCCGTTTATTGTTTTACCGAATAAAAAAGTCAAGTGGAAAGGAAGAACATTCTAATCTTTGGAGTTTTAATGAAAAAAAAATTCGTTCTTTTATTTTTATTTAGTTCAATCATATTTTCACAAGAAGTTGAATATTTTCCTAAAGAGTTAAATATTCAACCTTTTACTGCAAATGTATTAGAGCCACGACTCGGTTTTGCATTTAAGACTAATGTAAAAGAATTGAGATTGGATATTGGCAATTCAGTCGATTTAATTTCATTAAGAAGTAAAAAAAACAATTTAACTTTTGGTGCAGATTTATTTACATGGACTTTACTTAAACTGGAAAAAAACTTTCATTTTCCAGTTGATGCAGTTGATTATTTTTTTGGTGTAAACTTTGGATTGTATGAAAAATCAAAATATTATGACTATGGATTTCGTATTAGATTTTCACACATCAGTGCTCATTTAGTTGATGGCCATTATGATAAAAATAATTCTCAATGGATTGGCAATAAACTTCCACGTGTTTATAGTCGTGAATTTGTCGAATTAATTCCTTTCATTAAAATTGAAACACTGAGATTGTATTTTGGACTTACATATTTATTTCATACGGATCCTATCATTAGTAATAAGTTAGTTTATCAAATAGGTTTTGATTATTATAGAAGTGATTTAATAACTAAAAACATCTTTCCTTTTCTTGGGGTTGATATAAAGTATGATCAAAATGGAAGTAAAAGTTTTAACCAATCTTATCACGCAGGGATTAAATTCGGAAATGCCGATAGTAAAGGAATTAAAATTTATTATTCATACTTAAATGGAATGAGCATTCATGGAGAATATTTTGACTCTGAAGAAAGTTATTCAAGTATTGGAATTAATATTGACTTCTAATTTGGAATAATAAAATGAAACTTAGAGATAATCCATTTATAAATTTATTGTTACTTGTTTTAACATTTATAACAACTACAATTGCTGGTGTAGAATGGACAACAGGCAAACCTGGTCCTTATGACTTTAATGAGATGATAATTGGGTTGCCATATTCATTATCAATTTTATTTGTTCTTGGGGTGCATGAGTTTGGCCATTATTTTGCTTCAATTTTTCATAAGGTAAAAGCAACACTTCCATTTTTTATACCTTTTCCACCTATAACTGGATTTTTTAATTTCGGAACAATGGGTGCAGTTATTAAAACAAAGTCTGTTATTCCAAATAACAAAGCAATGTTTGATATTGGTGTAGCCGGACCTATAGCTGGATTTTTTGCCTCGTTACTTTTATTGATTTATGGTTACACTCATTTACCTGGTGTTTCTTACATTTTATCTATTCATCCGGATTATTTTTCTCCTGAATATGGCAAAAATGCTATTAGTTTAGAGTTCGGAGATAATCTTTTGATGATTATTATCAGAAATTTATTTTCTAATCCACAAGAATTTGTTCCGCCAATGTCAGAAATTTACCATTATCCATTTTTATGTGTTGGTTGGTTCGGTCTATTTATTACTTCAATGAATTTAATTCCTGTTGGACAATTAGATGGTGGGCATTTAATTTACTCAATGTTTGGTCCAAAAATTCATGAAGCAATTGCAAGTGTTTCTTTAATATTATTATTAATAATTGGCTCTCTTGGTTTTTTGGAAAATTTTATCGGATTGAATCTTCATTTTGGTTGGAGTGGATGGCTATTATGGGCTTTTATTTTATACTTTTTTATAAAAGTTAAACATCCACCTGTCTTATATTATGAAAAATTATCAGTTGGAAGAATGATAATTGGAGTTTTTGCAATTTTAATTTTTATTATTTCATTTTCTCCTACTCCATTTTTAATTTCATTCATGTAATTTTATTGCTATTTGTTTAGTTGTGAATCTTCTATTAATTTTAAGTAACAAAAAAGGAAAAAATATAGAGAACTTGATACATTTTATTTTACATTAATTAAGGAAATTTATCTCTATGTTTTTTCTTAAACGAAAACAAATCATATTAAAGCCTATCATATTATTATTTTTAATGATTTCACTTCAATTTTGCGATAAACCAAATGATGACATTGTAGATTATCAATTGTCAAATTATCTAGTTGATATAATTTCAATAGTAAATGAATTTAATTACTCACCAACAGATTCAATATTAAACGTTGGATTAACTTTAAGAAATTATGAATCTGTTGAAAAAGTTTTTTTAAATGTAAAACAAAATGATGCATCTGGTTTTATATACAAAGGAGTTGAATTAGATAAAATAATAACTAGTTCTTTTGCTGAATTTTCAACTAAAATTAAGATGAGTAAAAAATTTTCATCTGGAAAATATATTATTGAATTTTTTGTAAAAGATAAATTTAATTCAACTGAAAAGAAAGTAGCTGAACATTTGTTTAGTTATAACAATAACCAGATTAATTATCCGCCAGTAATTTCTGAATTGAAGATTCCATCAATTATAAATAGAGGTGAATCATTTTCATTCAGTATAAAAGTTTATGATCCAAATGGCTTAAATGACATAAGTCAAGTTACATTTAAATTGTTTAGACCTGATGGTTCAGTTGTAATACCAAATTCCACAAATCCAAATATTGATTACTTTATTATGGTTGATAATGGTGATATAAATCTTGGTGATGAAAAAGTTAACGATGGAGTTTATTCATTTAAAAATTCTTTTGGACTAAATTCTCCAATTGGAAATTGGACATTTGAATTTCAGGCAAAAGATAAAAGCGGTGCTGTAAGTAATGTAATAAAAAGTATTGTAGAGGTTAGATAATGAATTATAAAAATTTTGTCGTTCTATTCACAATTTTAATTAATGCTTTATTATCAGCACAATCAATTCCTTTCAATTATAGTTTAGATGAAAAGGTATATAAAATTTCTGATTCATCACCAGCAAGTAATACTATTGATAGAATTTTTATTCAAGATAATTCAATAGTTTGGCTTGGTACATCAAAAGGATTAAGCAAAACAACTGATGGTGGTTTATCTTGGGAAAATTTTTACAATACCAAATCATTTGGTAAAGAAAGTATTTCAGCTGTTAATTATGGTTTAGGAGCTATTTGGGCTGCTTGCTGGCATTTTGAAAACAAATTGGGTTCAGATATTCCAGTTGGAAGCGGTTTAAGATATTCAACAGATGGAGGAATTAACTGGATAGAAATTCCTCAACCAGTTGATGCATCTGATGATTCAACAATTTTTTATGGCAATAATAAATTACGTGCTTTACCAATTACAGCTAAAGAACAAAATTTTATTTATGATATAGCTTTTACAAAAAACACAATTTGGATTGTATCATTTTCTGCTGGTTTAAGAAAATCAACCGATATGGGTAAAACATGGCAAAGAGTTATTTTACCACCAGATAATTTAGACTCAATTAAACCAACAGATAAACTTGATTTTGATTTAGCACCAACTTCAGGAAATTTAAAGATGAGAGGAAACTTAAATCATCGTGCATTTTCTGTAATTGCTATTGATGATACATTATATGTTGGAACAGCTGGTGGAATAAATAAATCTACTGATGGTGGAATTAGCTGGATAAAATTTAATCATACAAATCAATCTCAACCAATAAGTGGAAATTTTGTCCTTTCTTTGAATTATAATACTTCTGATAATTCAGTATGGGCTGCAACTTGGAAAGCAGAAGGTGCAAATGAATTTTATGCTGTAAGCACTTCTTTCAATGGTGGAAAAAGTTGGAATATTTTTTTACCTGATGAAAGAGTACGTGATTTTGGTTTTAAATATAAATTAAATAATAATTACGATGTTTTAGCTGCTTCTTCTTTGGGTGTAATGAGAAGTTCAAACAAAGGTATCACGTGGATAAATTCACCGAATATTATAGATGAAATAACAAAACTTGAGCTTAAACCAACAATATTTTTAAGTGTTGAATCAAAAAAAATTAATAATACAAATTATGAATTATGGATTGGAACGAATGACGGATTAGCAAAAACAACAGAGACTGAAAATGAATTTTGGAATAATCACTGGAAAACATTTTTGTCATCAAGTAATTCGGTCAATGAAAATCAAAGTTTTGCTTTCCCAAATCCATTTAATCCCAAGTTCGATGTTGTAAGAATAAATTATAATTTACAAAAAAATGCTAATGTAACTTTAAGAATATTTGATTTTGGAATGAATTTAGTCCGAACAGTAATTCAGAATGCAAACAGGAATGCAAGTAATGGATTAATTGAAGTTTGGGATGGAAAAGATGATAATCAAAAAATTGTTCCTAATGGAGTTTATTTTTATAGGATTGATATTAATGATGAACAATCTTTATTTGGAAAAATAATTTTGATAATGTGAGGGAAAATGATTAACAGATTTTTTTATTTAATTATAATTTTTATTGTTAGCTCACTAAATGCGCAAACTCAATTTTCTGAAATATCAACTAAAGTGGGTGCTTTTTCAAGAATGGGTTTTGGTGCAAGAGGAATTGGGATGGCAAATGCTATATCATCAGTTAAAGAAGGAAATATATCTTCATATTATAATCCAGCAAATATTGTTTTTCAAAATGATAATTTAATCCAAACTGGTTTTTCATTTTTATCTTTAGATAGAAACCTTAACTTTTTAAGCTATACAAGAAAATTTGAATTTGGGAAAAAAGAAAATGTTGATGAAACACTTAAACCAAAATCAACTGCAGGTGTAAGTATTGGTTTAATAAATTCTGGTGTTTCAAATATTGATGGAAGAGATGGACAAGGAAAACAAATTGGAAATTTTTCAACCTCAGAAAATCAATTTTTTATTGCAGTTGCAAATAAATTTTCTGATAAATTATCAATAGGAATTAGTTTTAAGTTTTATTACTATAAATTATTTGAAAACTTTTCAGCTAATGGATTTGGATTAGACATCGGTGCTTTGTACTCAATTAATCAATTAATGAATATTTCTTTTGTTATTGTGGATTTAAATAGTAAGTACACATGGGATTCAGGCAAATTATATGGAACAAATGGTTCTACTTCTGTTGATAAATTCCCTTTAATAAAGAGATTTGGATTTTCATATAAAGTTACCAACGATTTATTAACGGCAATCGAATATGAAAATAGTAATACTCAAACTAATTATTTAAGATTTGGTGCAGAATATAACCCATTTGAAAATTTGTTTTTTAGAACCGGCATTGATAAAATTATTATCAACAATTTTGAAGTACCTATTCGGCCTTCTTTTGGGTTCTCTTATTTTTACTCAGTAAAAAATTATATAATTGGAATTGAATATGCATTTGCATACGAGCCATATTCATCTTATGATCAACATATTATTGGAATAAATTTTAGATTTTAACATGAAAAAAATATTATTAATTTGTTTTATGATAGCTGGTTATGCCATTTCTCAAACCCAAAATGAAAGTGGTTATGCATTTCTTAAAAATGGATTTACAGCAAAAAATATTTCCATGGGCGAATTTGGTGCAGTAGGAATTTATGATTTATCAGCTCTGCATTACAATCCTTCTTATTTAGCATTGAATAATAAAACTCAATTAATGTTTTCACATCATTCGCTTTTTAATGATTACTCAAGTGAAAATTTTGGTTTTAGTTTCAGCATTTTTGATGTTCCGCTTGCAATAGGTATAAATACAACTAAAATAGATGGCATAGAATTGCGAACTAAACCAGGAGAATTAATTTCAAAATTCAATGCAAATTACTTTTATGCAAGTTTATCTTCAGCTTATCAAATAGATAAATTTTATGTTGGTGCCACTATAAAATATCTTTATGAAAATATTTATGTAGATGAATCAACTGGTTACGCTTTTGATTTTGGAATCAACTATGAAAAATTTTATGATAATTTTTCTTTTGGTATGGTTATTAAAAACATTGGAAGTGTGAATGAGTTAAAAAACTTAAAAACAAAGTTGCCAATAGATTTTCAATTTGGATTTAGTTACAAATATACATTTGATGATTTTGAATTAAATCCAATAATCGGTTATCAAAATTATTTAAATGATAAATCAACTCATTTTCATTTTGGGACTGAAATAAATTATAATAAGACAGTTTCGTTAAGATTAGGTTATGTTTCAAACTATGAATCGAAAAATATAACAACCGGATTAGGTTTGGTTTATAAAAAACTTAACATAGATTATGCATTTATTCCAATTAAGTATGGATTAGGGGATAATCATATTTTAACTATAATTTACAACTTCTAAATACGGTCAAAAATGGAAATAATTAATTATACGAGTGAATGGAAAGAAAAGTGGGATAAATTTGTTCTTAAATCAAACAACGGAACAATGTTTCATCTTCAAAAATTTTTTGATTATCACACACCCGGAAAATTCAATTTTAATCATTTGATTTTTCTTGATAAAGGAAATATCAAAGCTTTGCTGCCAGGTGCAATTATTAATAATTCATTTGAATCGCCAATTGGTGCAAGCTATGGCTCTATTGTAACAAATGATGTAAAATTTGTTGAGGCAATGGAAATAGTTTCAACATTAATTGATTGGGGAAGAAAAAATAATATTAAAGAATTTACATTAACTTCAGCACCAATAATTTACGAAAAACACCCAAATCAAAATTTAGATTTTGCAATGTTGTGGCAAGGCTTTAAGTATTCTTTACATTATATTTCAAGTGCAATTAAGCTTGATAAAAATGTTGATATAATAGAAAGATTTTCTCCTACAATCAGAAGAAATATTCGTAAAACTTTTACTGATTTCAATCTTAAAGTAGAAATTAATAACAGATATGATCAGTTTTATCCAATACTTTTGGATAATAAAGCTCGTCACGGAGTAAAACCAACTCACACTTATGATGATTTAATAAAATTGACCGGCTTGCTACCCGACAATTTAAAATTATTTATGGTTTATAAAGATGAAAAACCAATTGCCGGTTCTTTAATGTTTTTTGCAAATTCAACAGTTGCTATTTGTTTTTACAATATGCTTTATTATGAATATGCTCATTACAAACCTATTCAAAGAGTAATGTATGAAGTAGTTAAGTATTGCACTGAAAATAATTATCAATATGTTGATATAGGTGTCTCTCAGGATACAAAAGCTGAAAATCCGATGACGCCAAGTATTAGTCTTATTGATTTTAAAGAAAAGTTCGATGCAAAAACAATTATGAGAAATACATTAAATATCAAACTTTAGTTTTTCATGCAAACTAAAAAGAAAATTTGTATCGCATTTCTTGGAAATCCTTACCACGATTCAAGAGTAACGAACCTTTACAATTCATTAGTTGAAGATGGATATGATGTGCAAGTAATTTCTTTTAACTGGTTCGCAGAAAAAATTATAAATGAAAAAAAATATATAATTCACGAGTTAAGTAGAAAACAGGGAAGTATGGTTTTTTATTTAACTTTTTTATTCAAATTATTTTTATCACTCTCCAAAATTAAAGCCGATTTATACTTTGCCGAAGATATTTATACTCTCCCTATTGTAACATTCTGGGGAAAATTAAGAAAGGCAAAAATCTTTTATAACAGTCGTGAGATTTATGCATTCATTGGTGGTTTGAGGAATCGTCCACTTCTTCAAAAAATAATTACAATAATTGAAAAATATTTTATTAAAAAAGTTGATTTAGTTTTAACAACCGGAGAAATGGATACAGAGTTTATTAAAAATTTTTATCAACTTAAAAATGTAATAACCGTTCGTAATATTCCATTATATCAAATACCTTCTTTTAATTATGATTTTAGAAAAAAGTATAATATCCCGAATGAAAAGAAAATTTTGTTGTATCAAGGAATTTTAATTGATGGGAGAGGAATAGCAATAATTATCAAAGCTATGCAAAAAATTAATGATGCTGTTTTTATATTACTTGGCGATGGTTCTGAAAAAGAAAAGTATATTAATCTTGCAACAGAATTAAATGTAATTGACAAAATCTTTTTTGCTGGTTCAGTTCCTCAGAATGAATTAATAAATTATACTTCATCTGCTGACATCGGATTAGCATTAATAGAAAATATCAGTATAAGTTATTACCACGCATTACCAAACAAGTTGTTTGAATATATTATGGCTAAAGTTCCGGTTATATCTTGTAACTTACCTCAAATGAAAAATATTGTTGAAAAATATAAAGTTGGAAAAGTTGTTAATGTTGAAGATGAAAATGATGTTATTCTAACAATTCAAAATATGATAGACAACGAAAAACAACTTATAGAGTATAAACATAATTGTGAATTAGCATCTAAAGAATTAAACTGGCAGAATGAATATAAAGTTATACAAAATGAAATTGTGAGTAGATTTTGAAAAAACAATTGAGAATATTAATTGTCAGGCACGATAGAATCGGAGATGTTGTTTTATCAACTCCACTTCCACGAGAGATAAAAAGAGTATATCCCAATTCTTATGTTGCAGTAATGGTTAGAAATTACACAAAAGATATTTACCTTAATAACTCAAATGTTGATGAAATAATTATTTACGATGAAACTAAAAAAGGATTAAAAAATTTCTTTAAAGAAGTTAAAGAATTAAAAAAATATAAATTTACTCATGCTTTAATGTTATTACCTGATGAAAGAATTAATTATTTATTATTCTTTGCAGGAATATCAAAAAGAATAGGAGTTGGTCATAAATTATATCAATTCATTACATTTACAAAATTTGTAGATAGGAAAAAATATAATCCATTGCGGCACGAAGCAGATTATTCGCTTGATTTAATTAGAAAAATTGGAGTTGAACCAAAATTAATTGAACCAGAAATTATCTTATCCGAAGAGGAAAAATTAAAAGCACTTGAATTAAAAAAAACATTAGCTAATGAAAATCAAAAACTTATTGGTGTAAATAGTACAAGTGGTAATTCAGCTCCAAACTTATCATTGGAAGAATATAAAAAATTAATTATTAAACTCTCAAGTGAACTAAGGTTTAAAGTAGTTGTTACTGATATAAATCCAGATGTTAGTATTAAAAATTTACCAAATGTAGTTTATCCAATGAGTTCACTCAGAAATGGCATTCTAATTTTTTCTATACTGGATCTGTTAATTTCCTCAAGTACAGGTCCAATGCACATTTGTGCTGCATTAAAAGTTAAAACACTTTCACTATTTTGTCCATTGACAGCTTGCTCACCTAAACTTTGGGGTCCTTTAGGAAATGAAAGTAAAATACTTTTACCTTATGATAATTATTGCAAAACTCAATGTCCGATTGATCCAAAAAAATGTAACTACAAAGGTGAAAGTGGAATTAATGCTGAAACAATATACAATCATGTGATTAGTTTTCTGAATTAACTTTGTTATATTTGCACGCCAATTTTTGCCAGGCTTTAATCGGCAAGTTGATACCCAACCCCGCCAGGTCCGGAAGGAAGCAACGGTTAGTATCTAACTTGGGTGATTTGAAGTCTGGCTTTTTTTATTGTTTATTGAAATGATTGAAAATGATTTTTGCTTTGGATTTACCAACTACTTTTTCTAATTCTTCAAATGATGATGACTTCACTTTTTCTAAACTACCGATTGTTGTAATTAATTTTTGTGCAATTGTATTACCAATACCTTTGATTGAAGTTAATTCAGTATTGATAATTCTTTTACTTCTTCTTTCACGATGAAAAGTAATTGCAAAGCGATGTGCTTCATCTCTTATGTGCTGTAATAATTTTAAACTTGATGATGTTTTGGGAATATTAATCGGCTCAGATTGATTTGG
>CAZVBT010000282.1:0-6566 GCA_964625385.1 uncultured Melioribacter sp.
CTTTGAGTGTTACATAAACTTGATCATTATAAATTTCATTTTGTTGAATTGATTGCTTAAAATTTGATTGCTTCGCTTCGCCTGCCTGCCGGTCAGGCAGGCCTGCCTTGTCGTCAGACAGGCTCGCAATGACTGATTGTAAATTGTTACTTTGAAGCCGACTTTGTTGAGATTGTTGATTGTCATCCTTCGACGGGCTCAGGATAACATTTGGAATAGAATATCGTATTGTTGTTGTTGCACTTCCGCCAAAGGAGGATTTGCCGCTTGCGGAAAATGGATTTGGATAATTTTGGTATAATTCAAATTGTGTGGGTAAGTTATTTTCTTTTTCAATATTTGTTGCAAGATTAATTTTATATTCAGGAGAAATTGAAACAATAGTGTTATTCTTTTTAACAACTCCTTTAAAAGAAAACTCACCAAGTTTTGCTGCTGAAATTATTAACGAATCACCAAGTACAGAGAAAGTTACATTTGGATCTTTGCTGACAAACTGAAGTGAAGTTACATTTTTAATTTCACCATAAAAAATTGATAATGGCAGTTTTGTGGTTTTACCAATTTGATAAATTAACCAGCGTTTGCCTGGTTGTTTCCATTCGATGTATGAATAATCTTCCGGAAGATTTCCATTCATCCAATTAAATCTTTTTACAATCCAGCTTTTTAGATAAAGAATTTCATCGTTGTAATTTGTAAATCTGTTTTTGTTTGGCCATATATAAACATTCGGATCAAATAATTCTGGCCAGCGAGAAAAATTTCTGTTTACGGCTTCTGCAAGTAAAAGATTATTTGCATCAATAAATTTTATTATGCTTTCCGGATTAAATGATTGTTGTTTTAATTTATGCCAGCGATGTGCAAGTTTGTTAAAAAAAACCGGGTCATTAAAAATTTTTCTTATCCAAAATGGTGGATTCCAGATTCCTTCATAAGGAATATTTTGTGCAACCCAACCATTTTCTTTCCAGCCTTCTCCGTAATCAGCAAGCCCAAAAGATAAATCATAATCCCAAAGTGGACCAAAAATTAGTTTTCCGTTAACACTATTTCTATCTTTATGAAGAAAAGCACTTAAGCGATAAGCATCTGTTGCTTTTGTAAATTCAGTTACAAGAAAATAATCTATCCACGCATCTAAATCTATGAAATTGTAATATCCATCAAACGGATCGTTAAAAGTTGATTTAGTTAATAATGTTTCAAAATCATTGATAAAATTTTTAATGTAATTGTATTGTGCCGGTTGAATATTTTCTGCTTTAGGATAATCAATAATATAGCTGATTGGTGAAGGTTTGGATGGTGTATTTGGGAAAACAGATGGATATTGAGAATTAAAATATTTATCGCCCGGATCAATTCTGTCAATTTTAATTATATAGCCACCGGTTAATGCATCACCTGTTGTATCTGCTGTTTCACACTTTTTAATATTAACTCTGTTTTTATCTCTTTTAATTTTTTCTTGAAGAATATAAATTCCTTTGTAATCATTATTTATAATCAACTCAAAAAATTTTGTGCGAGATGCATATCTTTCTAAATCATTTCCAAGTTTATAAGCAATAACATTTCTTAAAAGAGATTTATCTGTGTATGTTGCATTAAAAACAAAATCGCTTTCAGAAGGAAAACCTAAAATAGGGACGCTAATATCGTTTCCGGAATTATCCCGCAATTCAATTCCATATTGTTTTTTAGGAAACATTTGAGATGAGTGCCCACGAATTTCAATTCCAATTTTTCCATTATAAACATTTGCTGCATCTGTTACATAATTTCTTTCACCATTTCCTTTATCAATTATTTTCATCGAAGCTGTAATTTTCGGTTCATCAGGAATTGTTTGTCCATTTGTATCAATAATTATTATTGGTAAATTAGATGAAGATAAATTTGTTTGAGCAAAAATTTCGACTGAGAGAAAAAGAAATAAAAGAAGTTTTTTCATTTTAACCTATAATTTTTTATAAACACGAACGTAATCTATTTCCATTTTCTGAGGGAAAATACTTGTGTCAATTCCTTGAGCGCCGCCCCAATTTCCGCCAACAGCAATATTTAATATCAAATGAAAATCTTTAAAGAATGGCCAATATTCCCAACCTTTTCCTTCATTATAAGAAGTAAAATAATGTTTATCGTCAACATACATTTTAATTTCATCTTTTGTCCATTCAAGAATATAATTATGAAACTGAGCCATAGCATCGTTAATATAAATTTTTGCAGTTTTTTGAGTTCCTTTTGTGTGAACATATTTATTACAATGAGTTGAAGCGTGAATCCAACCTGGATCGTAACCAACATGTTCCATTATATCAATTTCACCATTATCGGGCCAACCTCCATTTCCTAAATTCCATTGAGTCGGAAGCATCCAAATTGCCGGCCATGTTCCTTTTCCGTACGGTAGTTTTGCCCTTACTTCAATTCTGCCATAAGTCCAATCCCCACGATTTTTTGTAACAAGTCTTGCAGATGTAAAAGACATTCCCTGATAATTTTCCATCTTTGCCGTGATAATTAATTTTCCGTTTTCAACTTTTGCATTATCCAGTCTTTTATCTGTGTAATATTGCAATTCATTATTTCCCCAACCATTGCCGCCAACATCGTAGCCCCACTTTTGTGGATTTGGTAAACCTGTGTAATCAAACTCGTCATTCCAAACAAGCTGGTAACCTTCCGGTGTTGGAATTTCTTCTTTCTTTGGCTCTGTTGTTTGAGATTTGCATGTTGTGAAAAAAAATATTGAAAGTATAAAAACTATAATTGAATTTTTCATTTAAGATCTCCAATACAAACGTTGATTAGCTTGCATTTATTATACCAAACAAGGAAGTTCTTTTTTTCTCAAAATTTATGTTAAAGTTAAAATCAGACGCATAGTTTTTTATTTTAGTGATAATAATAAATTATTGTAATAATAAATTTAATCAGAAATCATAATGGTCATTCCTCCGCCACCAGAGTTACCAAAACGTGGATTGACAATGTTATTATAAATAGAACCAAAAGAAAAAGAAATTCCAAAACCACCCCAATAATTGTATGAAGTTTCTAATTGTCTTCTTTGAGTTAAAACTTCCTCAAGAGATGCACCAGCTCTTCTTAAAGAAAGTTGATTATTTATTCTTGAATATCCACCAAACAAATTAAGAGATAAACCCTTAATTAAACGTAAAGAAAGATGACCATTAATATCTAATTCAAATAAATTAAAATTGTGTAAATAATTTCCTGCTTCGGTGCTGATGTTAATATTTCCCCATGGTTTAATTAAGGTAAGTGTTGCTTCAAGAGAATGACTCCATAAATTTTCTCTTTTCTTGAAATAAATTGTTTCTTCAGCATAATTTGTAAATGAATGACGAATTCTGTAATCAATTCTAAATTGTTTGTCATTTGATTGAGAGTAAGGGAAAATGTTAAACTCAATTCCGGGAGAAACATAAAAATTAAACTCGATATTTGAAAAAGTTGAATTATTTCCACCAATCCAACCACCCCACGACCAATGTTGATCAATTGATTTAACTAAAAATGCGGAAAAATTCTGGCTTCTTTTTACACTTAAAAATTTATAATCGGTAACACCATCAAAATAGTTATATCTATTTTCATTATAATTTGAACCAAGTCTAAAACTTAGTTTTAAATCTTCAGTAACTCTTATTGCTGATAATGATGTGTTCAAATAAAGGTTTTTATAATTCTTATCACCACTAAAGTTAGTATTTGCACTTGTTGTGAAATACCAAAAATTCCATTCATCTTCTTCTATTTTTTCTTTTTTTTGAGGTAAGCTGAAATTTATACTTAGATAACCTGAAAGGCTGGTTTTTTTCAAATAGTTTATCAATCCTAATTTTAAACCATTAACCATTTTGTTTCTTGAAATATCATCTGAATCAGTATTATTGGTTTGGTATTTAATTGTGTCGTTTAAATTTTTGAAAATATTTTGACCTATGAAATAAAGGATGAATTCTCTGCCACCTGAAGCTGTTGATTGTGAAGTGAAAAGTATGTGAATATCTGCGTCATTTCTATCTCTCACAAAATTTACAATTGGTATTTGTTCTTTAATAAAATTATAATCACAGTAGCCACAATCTATAAAAACATTGGGCGCATTTTCTTTAATAAGTGATTGGTTACTTTGCGCTTGAACAATTGATATAAGAAAAACTAAAAAAACATAAAAAATTTTTTTCATAAAATTTTCCCCTTATTTTGTTATTGGAAAAGTTACTGATCTGAAAAGTTTCCACTGATTGTTTTCTTTTTTCCAAACCTGAATGCCTTTTTCTTTTATTGACTGAGCTTGTTGGGCAAAACTAGGTTTCGCAATTGTTGTTATAATTAATCTGACAATTGTTAAGTTATTGTCTGTTGAATAATCGTTAACAAAATATTTAAGTGTGATATTTAATTTATCATTCGAAAAAATTTTAGAATATAATTCTTTCAAAGTTTCATAAAACTGATCTTGCTGTTCAGGAAAGTAACCAACGTATTCATCAGAGATATAACTTAAAGTTTTTTCGAGGTTTTTTTCGTTAAAAGAATTTATCCAATTTTTCAAAGATGAAATTGCAGTTGAATCTTCCTGAGCAAAAGCCTTAAAAGAAAAGAGAACAAATATTAGAATCAAAATGTTTTTCATTTATCACCATTTTTTTTGGTTTAAAAATAAAGATAAATAAATTGAGAATTTTTAATTAATTGTGTTAGGCTTCTAAAAAAATAATGCTGAAATTTATGTTAACTAAACTTTTATATAGTTGAGCCGTCTTATAATTCGCTTATTATAAAAAAATTAACAATATTATAACAACAAAAATCCTCAAAAATGTAAAATCAAACCAAGGAGTAATTAATGAAAAGTAAAATTCTTTCGTTACTAATTCTTTTTTCGTTTGTTGCTGTAAATGCACAGATGAAAAAAATAACATTCGAACAATACAAATTAGACAATGGGATGAATGTTATTCTGCATAAAGATAATTCAACACCAATTGTTGCAGTTACACTTTTATATCATGTCGGTTCAAAAAATGAAGACCCGAAAAGAACAGGATTTGCACATTTCTTCGAGCATTTAATGTTTGAAGGTTCTAAAAATATTCCTCGTGGAGAGTTTGATAGAATTTCACAAGGAGCAGGTGGAACAAACAACGCAAATACAAATCCCGATAGAACTTTTTATTATCAAATATTTCCATCAAACCAATTAGAGCTTGCACTTTGGATGGAAAGTGACAGATTAATGAGTTTAAATATTGACAGCATTGGCGTTGAAACACAACGTAAAGTTGTTAAAGAAGAAAGAAAACAAAGTTATGATAATCGTCCTTACGGAACTTTGATTGAAGAAACTTTCAAGCGTGCATATAAAGTTCATCCTTATCGTTGGACAACAATTGGCAACCCTGAAGACATAAACAAAGCTACATTACAGGAATTCATTGATTTTCATTCAGTGTATTATGTTCCACAAAATGTTACACTTTCAATAGCGGGTGATATTGATATTCCAAAGACAAAAGAATTAATTCAAAAATATTTTGGTGAAATTCCAAAAGGCACAAAAGAAATAAAAAGGCCAAAAGAAGTTGAGCCAGATTTAGGCGGCGAAGTTCGAGATATAATTTATGATAATGTACAACTTCCACTTGTATTGCACGCTTATAGAGTTCCTGCTCAGGGAACACCCGATTCTTATGCACTTGAAATGCTTGCTAAAGTTTTAGCAACAGGTCAAAGCTCGCGTCTTTACAAAGAATTGGTTGATAAACAACAAAAAGCAGTGGCTACTGGTTCTCTTCCCTATTTCTTAGAAGATCCCGGTTTGTTTTTAACTTACGGAATTTCAAACATTGGTGTTAAAGCAGAAGATCTTGAAGCGGCAATTCAAACAGAAATTGATAAAGTGAAGAAAGATTTAATTTCCGAAAAAGAATTTCAAAAATTACGCAATCAAAAAGAAACAGAGTTTTATACAGAAAACAGTAGTGTTGTAGGTGTTGCAGAAAATTTAGCTCAATATTTTGTTTACTTTGGTGATGCTAATCTTGTAAACACAGAAATTGACAGATACATGAAAGTAACACGTGAAGATATAAAACGTGTTGCTAATAAATATTTAACAAAAGAAAACAGAGTAGTGCTTTATTATCTTCCTAAGTCAATGAAACCAGCAGATAAACAATAAGTTTTGAAAATAAGTGGAGAATAAAATGAAAAAATTTTTGTCATTAGTTTTAATTCTATTTATAACGGTAGCATCTTTTGCACAAATAGATAGAAGCAAAAAACCAGCAGCCGGACCTGCACCTGAAATTAAACTCGGTAATTATGAATCTTTTACCTTAAAAAATGGCTTGAAAGTTTTTGTTGTTGAAAACAAAAAAGTGCCTCGCGTTTCTTTTAATCTATTTTTTGATTTTGACCCGATTGTTGAAGGAAAACATGCCGGATATGTTGACGCAACAGGTGAACTTTTAAGAACAGGAACCAAAACAAGAAGCAAAGATAAACTTGATGAAGAA
>CAZVBT010000283.1:0-1961 GCA_964625385.1 uncultured Melioribacter sp.
TCGGTTGGATTAAAACTCAAAAACCTCTTAGGGAAACTTTCGAATATAATGATTTTTTGCTCTCATTAAATATGATTGAAAAAGGAATACTTGAAAGGATAGTAGTTTTTTAGGGAGGTAAGGTATTATGTCATTTTTGGAAGATTTAAAAAAACCATTTAGCGAAATTAAAAAGGATCCTTATAATTTTATAAAATGGTTTTTTGTAGCTTTTATAATTGGAAGTATAGCTATTTGGATTCCATTGTTTATTAATAAAATATCTAATAAAACTTTTATTTATTATATTGGTACAAATATAGCAACCTTTAATATAGTCATACTTTCAGAACGTCTTGCTGAAACTATTTCAACTGTTGGGGGTAGCAATTCAAAAAAAACTGCTGGCATTAGGAGTTTGTTTTCCGCTGTCGCTATACTTTTAATAATAGTAAACGCTTTTTTTAGTTTTTTCCCAATAACTTCTTATGTGCTCAACATAGTTACTTTAATAGTTATATTGCTTGCCTCTTACATGTATTGTTTTAAATCGGCTGATTGGGAAGAAAACGCAGATAAAATAGTTAAACAAGAAAACGATGATGTTAGTGAGCTCTCTAAAAAAGCTGGAAATGTGAAGTCTTATGATAAAGGGGTTAGATTATGAAATTAAAAATAATGAAATTTGAACAACCTGTGGGAGAGTTTTATTTAACTGTAATTAATGGAGACGATTTGATAAAAATGTCAAAGGCTAAGCCTAGAGTTTTTAATGATGATAAATTGGAAAGTTCGGATGGCATCCAAAGGGAACCTTCAATTAGGCGTATTAAAGAGATTTCTGAGTATGCAAAAACTTTTGATGCAAGTTTCCCAACGCCTGTAATATTGGCTTTAGATGAAGGAGATTATAATATAGAGAAAGATAGTATTGAAATTAAAGAAAATGTTGTTGCAGAAATCATTGATGGACAACATAGAATAGAGGGAATAAAAGAAAGTGGAACAGCAAAAGAGTTTGAAATTCCTGTGGTTTTAATCTTGAACCCTACAGTTGAGCAAAAAGCTCTTATATTTGCGACAATAAATGGCAAACAAACAAAAGTCCCGGCTTCAATTGTATATGATTTATTTGGAATAAGTAAGGGACGAAGTCCATATAAAACAGCTCACGAGATTGCACGTGCTATAAATAGTATGGAAGAATCACCTTGGTATCGCAAGTTAAAAATGCTTGGAAAAAATACGGGTGAAGGTGGTCAAAGTTTATCACAAGGTACTTTTGTAAAAAATCTTCTTATACATATTAGTAATAAACCGGATGAAGATAGAGACATAATTATGAAAGGTATGGAATTACCTATAAGAAATGGATGTGTTTTTAATGAATATTTTAGAAATGGCCAAGATGAAATAATTCTAAAAATACTCATAAATATATTTAATGCGGTAAAAGAAACTTGGCCAAACGAGTGGCAAAATTCAAATGAGTTTATTTTAAGAAAAAGTACTGGGTTTATTGCCATTATGAAGTCTATCCCAACTATTTATGAATTAGGAAAAAATAAGAATGACCTTTCAAAAGATTTTTTTCTTAAAATATTTAGTAATGCTAAATCAACTCTAAAAAAAGAAAACAAAGAGCTTAATAGTATTTCTTTCCCACCGGGAGCTCGTAGTGAACGTGAATTAGCTAAGATATTTTCTAATAGTGAAGCAAATTAGTTATATTGTTTTTAGTTGTTTTTCCCTTTCATTATTTTTAGGGCGATTTTGGCGCAGGCCAGAGCGTCGGAATCGGCTTGATGATGTTTAAGAGAAATATCCAGTTTTTCGCTTAAGGTCGATAATTTATGGTTTGGAAAATGCGGCCATTGCTCGCGGGCTAATCTGCAGGTGCAGAAAAATTCCGGTTCTTCGAATTTTATTCCGTAAAATCTAAGGCAGGAAAGCAAAACTTTTTGATCGAAAGGAGCATTGTG
>CAZVBT010000284.1:0-5599 GCA_964625385.1 uncultured Melioribacter sp.
TCTTAGCGTTCTTTGCGACTTTGCAAGAAACTAAAGCCAGTTTAAAACTTTTCAGAAAATCTTCTAATTTTTTCCAAACATTAATTCAAAATCTTTTTCTTTTGCCTTTAGCCACCAATTTTCAGGAATTACTTTCCAATTACCAGTTGCCTTAGGAGTAATTGTTTTATGTTTTTCAATCCATTTCATAATGTAAAAGCGAAAATCCTTTTCTGTTGAGTTAATAATTCTTTTACTCAACTCATTAGCTGGAATTTTAGCACCATCAACTAAATGACCACCACCGCCATTACCACGATAAGAATTAATTGCTACTTTATAGGTTTTATCAAAATCAAAGATTTCACCATTATTCATTTCAGAAATAATTATTCTTTCACCAAGTGGTTTTGAAACATCAACTGTATAATTTATTCCTAAAGCACAATCAAAATTATAATATTGATTTTCAAGTAATAGTGCTTGACTTCTATTATCAAAAATTAAATTTCCATTATTATTTTTTCTGAATTTAAGCAGATGATCATTTTCATCTTTCATTTGATTAAACCATAAGTTATATGAATATTCAAGATAATCTTTAATTTCTTTTCCGGTCAGTTTCATTGTATAAAGAAAATTTTCGTAGCGATATAATTTGAACATATTTCCAACATTTACATTTCCTTTTTCAATTTTTGCATTTAAGGAAAGTGGAGCGGTAAAAGAAATATCAGCACCTGTTTCATCAAGCTGAACCTGGTTTATTAAATCTGTAAATGAGGAATTACCAAAAATTGCATCACGTGTGTAAATTGTTTCTATAAAATTTCCAATTTCTTTTGAAACATATTTTTTTACTTCTTCAAACTGAAGATTAAATTTATTCAAAAAAGTTTTATCGGCTGTAAAATTTTTGGATTGAACAATTTCGCCACTTATTTCTTTTTTCCATGTCTTTAAATTTTTATCATAAGTTAAAACAATATTAGCTATAGAAACATCCCGTGCAGAACTTGTTGCACCTAAAATTTGAACTTCATTTCCATCAATACATTTTTCTTTAAAGTTCCAGCCATGATGATCGTGACCAACAAAAATAATATCAAAACCCGGAACAAGTTGAGCAATAATTTTTGAAGCATTTTCATTTTTATTATCATTCAAATTTTGATTACCATATGTGTAATCAACACCTGAATGAAAAAGTCCAATCATTAAATCTGGCCTTTCTTTTTCTTTAATTATTTTTATCCACTTCTCAGCTGTTTTAACCATATCTTCAAATTCAATTCCGCTCCATAATTTTTCCGGCAACCAGTGAGGAATATATGGTGTAATCAATCCAAGAATTGCAATTTTAATTCCTTTCTTTTTAAGAATGGAGTATGGTTTAAAGTATGGTTTACCAGTTTTCTTATATATTGCATTAGCTGCAAGCCAAGGAAAATTAATTTCTTTGTTGAACTTGTCATAAACAGCATGTCCGGTTTCAATATCGTGATTACCAACAGCTGCAACATCATACTTCATAAAATTAAATGCATCTGAAAAAAGATGACGAGTATCAGTTTTTTCAAAGTTATAATAATAAACAGCCGGTGTTCCTTGTAAAATATCGCCACCGCTTAAAAGTATAACTTCCTGATTTTTATTTTCTCTTTCTTGTTTTACAAATGTGTAAACCTGTGCCAATGAATTGTTTATTACATTTTGATCTGTAAAATCGTAAGGGAATAATGCACCATGTTCATCAGTTGTTTGAATAATTTTAATATTAACAGCTTGTGCATAAAAGATATAAGTAAAAAAAAGCTGAATTAATATTATGTAAAAGAATGATTTTCTAAACTGCTGCATATTGCTATACCTTTAATTTATAATTGTTAGAAAAAATTATTTTTCATTTTCTGATTTGTCGTCATTTAATATTTCCTTTAACCTACCCCTTTGCTTTAAAGTTTCTTTCAAGATGTATTCTATTTTAGCATTGATACTTCTTAACTCATCAGCTGCCCATTTTTCTAAAGCTGAGTAAACATTTTCATCAATTCTTAATAAAAATTTTTTTTATCAGCCATAATTATACTACTCTTGAATTTTTACTTCTTACAAGCTTAGCAAATAATGGAATTAGAATTACACAAGGATATTTTTCAAGAATTTGTGATTTTTTTTCTATTGATATATCCGTTCTTGACTTAAAAGGAAATTTATTAGAATATTGAATTAAAATTTCTCCCATGCTGTTTTTTAAATCAAAATTAGAATTAAAAAAACTAAATGTTACTTTCAAAGATTCTCCCATAGGCAAATCTATAAAACCATAATCTCTAAATAATTTAGAATTATAACTTGCAAAAGAAATTTCTTTTCTTTTTTCTTTAATTTCTAATATTGATCTCCAAAAAGAAGCTTGAATAAATACGTATTCTTTATCAAAAATTTTGACATAAGCTTTGTTATTAAAGATACCTTTTACTTCCATAGATCCAATAGTTTCTTCAGCATGTTTTAATTCATAATAATTTTTAAGAAGTTTTGCTTTAATAAAAAATAATTGTTCACCGAATAAATCATTTAAAGATTTCATAATTATCTCTTAATAAATTAACCACTCAATCGAAATATAGAAATAACAATTATTAACATCCAAAATAGATCTAAACGCGCAATTCATTTATCTGAATTAATTCATTTCAAATCAAAAGCTAACTTTGAGTTAATTTTATTAAAAAATTTTGGATGTTGTTTAAAATAAAAAACCCCGATTGCTCATCGGGGTTTAAAACAAATATTTTGTTTTAATTAGCGGATAACTTTTACATCAGCTGCTTGAAGACCTTTTGGTCCTTGTGTAACTGAAAATTCCACTTTATCATTTTCATTTAATGTTTTGTATCCATCAGATTGAATAGCTTGAAAATGTACAAATACATCTTCTCCACCTTCTTGAGAGATGAAACCAAAACCTTTTGTTGCGTTAAACCATTTTACGGTTCCTACTTTGCGCTCTGCCATCAGAGTACTCCTTGTTAATTTGTTAATATTGATTTTATAACGACAGGGCTTTAAAACTACTGTGGGTAAAACGAATTGCGTTTACTTCTACAACTACTTCTAAAACTACTGCCTTACAAGAACAAACATAAGTTAATTTATATTAAAAACCTAATAATTTGTCTTTTTAAGAAAATTTTTTTTGAAAGCCATCAGTCAAGCTGAGGCTTTCAATTTTTGATTAGCCAATTACTTTTACATCAGCTGCCTGAAGACCTTTTGGTCCTTGTGTAACTGTAAATTCAACTTTATCATTTTCATTTAATGATTTATATCCATCAGATTGAATTGATTGAAAATGTACGAATACATCCTCTCCATTGTTTTGAGTTATAAATCCAAAACCTTTTGATGCATTAAACCATTTTACTGAACCTACTTTGCGCTCTGCCATGAGAACTCCTTTTTAATATTTTGTTATTGATTGATTTTGTTTTGACAGGGCTTTAAAACTTCTGTGGGTAAATCGAATTGCGTTTACTTCTACAACTATTTCAAAAACTTACTGCCTTACAAGAACAAACATACGGATATAAAACTTAATATCCTAATTTTATTTCAAAATACTTTTAAATGTTTATTTTAAAATTGATAATGTTGCAAAGTTTAATTTTTATTTAAGGTAAAAAAATGAATAAAATATTTTCAATGATTTTTGTAATAACATCTCTTCTTATCTATTCACAAAACAAAGATAAAGAATTTTTTAGTCTTTGGGAAGGAAAATTAAAAATTGGTAATTCAGAGCTAACTTTAATTCTAAAAATTTTTCAAAATGAAGACAAAACTTTTGGTGCATATCTAGACAGTCCAGACCAAGGACAAAATGATATTCCTGTTTCATCAATTAATCTTAATGAAGATAGTTTGAAATTTGAAATCAAAATTATTGGGGCAAAATATGTTGGAAATTTTTCAGTTGTTAAACAAAATATTGTCGGGAAATTTTTTCAGTCTGGTATGAGTTTGCCACTTGAATTTAAAAAAATTGATAAAGTTGCTGAATTAAAAAGATTGCAAAACCCATCCTGTCCTTTTCCATACAATGAAGAAGAAATTACTTTTGTTAATAAGGATGTAAATATTTCACTTGTCGGTACTTTAACTTTACCAAAAACTGGTAATAACTTTTCTGCAGTTGTTTTAGTTAGCGGTTCTGGTCCGCAAGATAGAGATGAAACATTACTTGGACATAAACCATTTTTAATTATTTCTGATTATTTAACAAGAAACGGCATTGCCGTTTTGCGCTACGATGATCGTGGCGTTGGAAAATCGAAAGGGAATTTTTCTTCTGCAACAACTATTGACTTTTCATCAGATGCAATTGCAGCTGTTGAATATTTAAGAACACGCAAAGAGATTAATAACAAAAAAATTGGAATTATTGGGCATAGCGAAGGTGGTTTAATTGCACCAATTTGTGCGGCAAATTCAAATGATGTTTCTTTTATTGTTTTATTAGCTGCTCCTGGTGTAAAAGGTGACGAAATTTTAATAAAACAAACCGAACTAATTATGAGAGCAAATGGGGCGAAAGCTGAAGAAATTGAAAAAGCATTAAATGAAAGTAAAAAGATTTATGATTTATTATCAGAAGAAACTGACAGCCTGAAGATTTATAATAAGTTAAAAAAAATGTATGATGATGATATTTCAAAAATGACAGAAGAAGAAAAAAATAAACCTGAAAACTCAAAAGATTATTTTGAAAGACAAGCAAAAACTATTTTAAGTCCATGGTTTAGATTTTTTGTAAAATATGATCCGAGACCAATTTTAGAGCAGGTTACAATTCCTGTATTAGCATTAAATGGAGATAAAGATTTACAAGTATCATTAAAACAAAATTTGCCTGAAATTGAAAAAGCATTATTGAAAGCAGGAAACAAAAATTTTAAAATAGTTGAACTACAAAATTTAAATCACTTGTTTCAGCCATGCGAAACAGGTTCACCAAATGAGTATGGGAAAATAGAAATTACTTTTGCTGAAGAAGCATTAAAAATTATAAAGGATTGGATTTTAGAAATAACTAAAAATTAATTTGTCGCAATTTAACAAGATATTGAAAAATATATTGCCAGCTAGTTTTATCAATTATGTTAATGAATTCTATTTTCATTAATAAAAACAATTCATCCAAAGCTTCATCATAGTTTATCATAGGAAACGCATTATCTCGCAAATGATGAATTAACTTTAATGTCCTGAAACCATCGAACCAAAAGAGTTTTTGTTTTTTAATTTGTTCTACATTTTCAGTTTCATTTAATATTCTATTCCATGCTTCATTAAAAGATTGATTAACTAAAAAATGTTTTAGCTCTATATGAATTTCATTTGCTTTGATTAAATATTCATCAGGTGTTAAAATGTCATTTGTAAAAAATAGATCGATCCATTTTTTTAGTATTACAAAAGATTGTGGATGATAAACTAATTTTTCATCGTGTGTTTTTTGAAAGTAACGATTAACTCTTTGTCCAGTACCAAAAGGAACTCGCCACGATTTTCGTGCGGAAGGATAAATCTTAGTTGTATTTACTTTTTGAATTTT
>CAZVBT010000285.1:0-9382 GCA_964625385.1 uncultured Melioribacter sp.
GCAACGGTTGCTTTTTTTATTGTTCCAGTTTCATCATGTGTTGATGAATTTATTCTAACCTGATATTTGTTATTTGTTAATGGCAAAAATGGTGGGACATATTCTTTATTTGATTGATAAGGAATAAATTTCTCATCGCCATCATAATAATCAAATTCAACTTTTTCAATTTTTGATAACTTATTTAAATCAATGCTGTGAGAAGTCATTATCATTTCTTTTGATGTCAGAAGTATAACCGGCGTTCGCAACTTAACTGAAGTTTGAACAGCTTTTGATGTTATATTCCAACAATCATAAATATTTGAAATTGAAAAAACAGGAATATTATAACCACCTGAAATTAAACTATTAACCAGCATTAAATCACCTTGAGCTCCAACAGTGGCTGAACCAGTGCTTGGTCCTAGACGTTGAGCAATTACAATAATCATTGGCAATTCCATCATAAAAGCCATGTTTATTGATTCAACCATTAAAGCTAGGCCAGGGAAAGATGTAGCAGTTGCAGGTAATTTTCCAGCGGCGGATAAACCTGAAATCCATTGTGCAACAGTAATTTCATCAGGTGCAAAAGTCATAATTGGAAATCTTTTTGAGGCGTATTGATTAATCCAATTTGCTGGTGTAATGGGGTAACTTACAAAAGCTTCAACTCCGGATTGAGCTAATGATTCAACTATTAGTTTGCTTCCATCAATTAGAGATATGTTTGAATCCATAAATTTATCAAAATTTGTTATACGAAATTTATAAGAACTATTTTTAATAAATAAATTTATAATTGATAATCTAATTGTAAACTTAAGCGGTTATCAATATTACCATTAATTTTAGAATCGCTGCTACCTAAAAATTTTTCATTTGGTTTGTAAAGTTCTGAATATTTAAGTGAAAAACTTAAACCAAAATATGTTTTGTATCGTGCTAAAAAATACCATCGAATTCCATCACCATATAACGCCGGATTTGTCATAACACCTACCAGGTCATTTTCGAATTCATATACTCTTGAATCGTAAGAATCTGTTTTAAAGAAAATTACTCTTGTTGAAAATGATAAATTTTTGTGTGGTTGATATTTAACATCTTGAAAAATTAAGTAACCTTCATCTTTAGATCTTGGTAATTGTGGAGTAACAGAAACAAACTCCAGACGTGAACGTAATCTAAAATATGTTGAAGGTGAAAAAATAAATTCACCACGAATGTTTTGAGTTCTTTTACCAGTTAATAAATAAACATCATTTATAGCGGTTGATATTTCTTTCTTTTCATTTTTATATCTTAAACGTAATTCAGAATTCTTGGAAGGTTTTGTTGAATAATAAATCAAATAGTCATTTCCTTTTGCTGCGAATGGATACTTTTCTGATACATAAGGAAAACTAAATTGATCATAATAAAAATTAAAAGTACCATAGATTGTTTTTAATCTTACACCAGAATAGAATCCAGTTTCATTTTGAGCAAAATCTCTTTCGCCAAATCCGTTTGAATGGTTATTCCAGTATTCTTTGCTGTAATTTCTATATGAAAAAATCAATGAAAGATTTTTATTAACGTTTAATTGTAACGAGTTTAAAGTTGCAAAACCACTTTGGCCAAATGCAGTTTCTCCATTTAAATTAATTTTATCATAGCCAAAACTATAACTTGCCGATAAATAACTAAATTGATCAGAATCGGGATCTAAAATTGATTTTCTTTGAAATCTATTACTGAAAATAGATTTATAAAAAAGTAAACCTACATTCCCATATTCAGGAATGTCATATTCAATTGTAGCACCAAATATTTTTTCACTAACATTATTCTTTTTACTTATTTCATTTGTAGTTCTATGTAAACCATCAATTCTTAAAGCAGTAATTAAATTAGTAACTGTATCAATGGAAGCATCTAAATATTTTGAAGATAAAAATGCAGACAAAGTAAATTTTTCATAGCTAGATACTAAAGAAATCCCACGTAAAAATTGGTTTTCATCAGTGCTGAGATAGGGAATTAATCCACGTGGATTTCTTGGTAAAACCTCTACAGCTTCACTTCCTTTTGAAAATGCATAACGACTCCACATAGCTAAACCTTGTCCAAATTCAAAAGTATAATCACCAACAATTATGTTCTTTATAAAATCAAAATTTTTAATTTGCAGATGAAAAGTTGTAAAATCATTTAGTCTTTTTTCACCGGGATCTTTTTCCATTAAAGCACCAATTCTAAATTTATTTGAATGTTCGGCTAAAAATCTATTATAAATTTTCCAACGAGAATTTGGAAATTTACTTGATTTAAAAGCTTCCTTTTCTTGTATATCATAAATTCCACGAGATCTTAAATTTAATTTTACTTGATCAAACTTGTTTTCAATAATTTCTGTAAATGTTAATGGCTGTTCATCACCAAGTTTTATAAATGGTAAAATTTTTTCGATGGTTGCAAAACTAACTCCTTCAATGAATTTTAACTGATCAACATCATAAATTCCACCTAATAAATTTCTGTGCTTAATTATTGATGCGGCTTGTGTTCGTGTAATAAAAGGAATTTTTGTCAAATCTTTTATTGAAGCAGTATTAATAAGAATTGGATTTTGTGATAAGTACTCTAAAATATCATAGTTATATGATTCATCTTGTCCTTCTGAAGTATCCTCTAATAAATTTTCAATGTCATTACGATTAGATAAAGTATCTACTTGTGCAAATATTGAAATAGATAAAAAAAACAAAAAGAAAAAAATATTTTTCATTTTGGAAGCCTGAATAATAGTGCAAATTGATGAGTCAACCCTAAATCATTATGTGAGCTTATGGCATAATCAAACTGAATGAAATTATATTTTACACCAAAACCACCATGAAAAATATTAGGTTCGTTTTGTACACCAATTCTTAAATTCAAAAATTCTATAGGTGAATACTCAGCACCCAATCTCAAAGAAACATTATAACCAATTTCCTTTCTTAAAGAAGATGTGATAACAAAATCAGTGAGAGGATGATAATGCAAACCACCCCAAAATACTGTTGGAACCTGATCCTCATCTTTTGATAAAGTTGAATGAGTAACATTTTCAACATAAAAACCAAAACCAATTTCTTCATTTAATGTTGCTGCACCACCAAGATTTAGAAAAATATTTCCTTTACTTCCATAATTTTTAATATTGACATTTTTATAAATTAAAGTTCCACCAAATGCTAAATTGTTATTTATATTATTACCATAACCAAAAGCAAATTGAGTTTCTTTGTATAAATCAAAACCATAAATTGAAAAGCCAGCGCTAAAATTACCAATTGATGTTGGTTCTATGTAAGAAGCAAATGCATTGCTCATTGCTTTTTCTCCAAATGGAGAAGGTGAGTAAAAGACTCCAATTTCTCTAATTTTACTTTTTGCAATCAGTGCAGAGTTATTAAATACTGAAAATGGATCATTAGCAAATGATACATCCGAGTGAGCTAAAGCAATTTGTTTAGCACCCGGACTTACTTGTGCGATACTATTAATAGCAACAAAAAGTAAAAATATCGTTAATTTTATATGTAAGTTCATAAGTTTTCCGGATTTATAAATTGTTTTATTTTTTACAAATCTCTATCTTAAATTTAAGATATTTTTTGGAGTTATATAATGAAGAAAATTATATTATTACTTTGCCTATACATAATCTCATCAAGTGTAATAGCGCAAGAACTTGATGCAACTGTAACAATTAATACAGAACAATTACCAACAGCATCTCGTGATAGATTAGATAATTTTAAGTTTCAAATTCAGGACTATTTAAATAGTAATAAATTTACAAGTCAACCTTGGCAGGGTGAAAGAATTAAATGCAATTTTACAATTTTTTTTACAAGTGCTGCTGATGAAGTTACTTACAATGCCCAACTAGTGGTTTCAAGTCAAAGACCAATTGAAAATTCAGAATTAAATTCTCTTATGTTAAGTATTATGGATAATAGTTGGAGCTTTAAATATGAAAAAGGGCAAGCAATGTATTTTAATCAATCAGATTTTGATCCTCTAACAAGTTTACTTGATTACTATGCTTATTTAATTATTGGCTTTGATGCAGATTCATTTGATAAACTTGGTGGCACAGATTATTTTCAAAAAGCATTTGATATTTCAGTTCGTGGCAGCAGTAGTAAGTTTGCTAAAGGTTGGATGTTAGATAGTTCACCTTTTAACAGAAGAGCTTTAGTTGAAAATTTACTGAACGCAAAATATCAACAATTTAGAATTGATTATTTTGATTACCATTACAACGGTATTGATTTGATAAACTCTAAAGACAAAAAAATTGGTTTGGATAACATGATTAAGCTGATAAAGAATTTAGAAAAAGCAAAAAATCAAATTGATTGGAGAAGTGTTTTATTAAAAGTTTTCTTTGATGCAAAAGCTGGTGAAATTTCTGAATATTTGAAAGGTTATGCCGATAAATCAATTTTCGAAACACTTAAAAAAATCGATGCACCACACACTTCAAAATATGATGAGGCTTTGAAATTGTATTAATTTATTATGTATTGAAGATAGGTCAAAAATGAAAAATCTATTTTTATCATTTGTTATTTCAGTTATTACACTTTGTTTTCTAAATATCAATCAACAAAGTTTTCATTCAAATAAATTATAAACAAATTCCAACGACTCAACTAAGTTATCAAAAGATTCATTAATGAATAGCTATCTTTTTGATCCTGATTATAAATTATGGATAAAACTTAATAATGGTAAACATGAAACTATAAATTTCGATCCCAATAATTATTTTATATATCTACAGTTTTAGAAGATAATTTTACTTTTATTGATTTTAACAAGGATGATGTGAAAGATGCAATTGGTTTTGCTAATACAAATTATGGTGGTAGCGGTGTATTTAAAAGAATGGAAGCGTTTATGAATCAAAAAGGTTCTGTTAAAAATTCTGCATATGAATTTTTAGGCGATCGAGTTATTCTTGATTCTATTAAAATAGTTAAAGACACTATAAATCATTATTTAGTTGTTCAAAAAACAGATGATTCAATGTGTTGCCCAACTAAAAAAGTTAAATGGCAATATATTTTTTCAATAACAAATTTTTAAAGCTTAATAATTATTAAGCATTTGAATTTTTCACTTCACAATTCAACTAACAAAAAATGTTTTTATTTAGCTTCCTTATATAAATGTGATAATTTTAGCTGAATCATAGTTAAAATTTTCTCAACATTAATATCTCACGAGTTTTTTCAAATGACTTCAATAATGAAATGATAAAGAAAACTTAGAGAAATTTTTCCTTATATGATTTCTTTGTTTTATTTTGCAACAAAATTTTAAAGATTAATAATGGCAGAAAAGCATTTCTTTGAACAAATTGAATACACGAATAAATATCTAATTCCATATTTTGAAAAGCACATCGAAAAATTTTCCAAATTAAAAATTCTTGAAGTTGGTTGTGCAGAAGCTGGTTTGATGGATGTATTTTTAAAGATGGGAATTGAAATTCACGGTTTGGAATTAAGTCAAGAACGTGTTGACATTGCATTAAAAAAGAATCCTAACTTAAAAATTTTAGTAGGTGATATAACTGATGAATCAATATTACAAAAATTAGAAAAGTATGATTTTATAATTATGCGTGAGGTTATAGAGCATATCCATAATAAAGAAGCAGCATTTTATAATCTTAAAAATTTATTAAATAAAAATGGATTTCTTTTTATTTCATTTCCCCCTAAATATTCACCATTTGCAGGACATCAACAAATTGCTAAAAGTTTTTTAAAGGTTATACCATACTTGCATCTTTTACCATACAGTTTATTAAAATTTATCTCTGAAAAACTCGGGGAAAAATCTGATTATGCTGATGAAATCAAACTTCACTATTCAACCGGAATGGCAATAAATAAATTTGAAAATCTTTGCAATAAATTTTCATTTGTACCAATAGTTAAAGATTTATTTCTCTTTAGACCTATTTATGCTTTTCGATTTGGATTACCGACTATTAAAATTCCAAACATTTCATTAATTCGGGAAATAATAACATTTGGTTATGAAACAGTTTTAAAAAGCAAATAATTTATTCGGAGGATTTAATGTTAGAAATTCAAAAAAAATTGACTAATTTTTTTTATGCAATACTTGCTTTACCTGCCACAGCAATGGGTTTTGCTCTTTCAATTCAAATTTCTGCATTAAGTTGGATTTTAAGCACTAAGTATAATCTCGACATTCATGAAGTTGGATTAGTATGGGCAGCAGGACCAATTGCAGGAATTTTAGGACAAGTTATAATTGGAATAATAAGTGATAACGTTTGGTTCTTAAATGGCAGAAGAAGACCATTTATTTTAATTGGAGGAATCTTAGCCGCATTAATGTTATTTGCACTTCCCAATATTGATATTATTTCTTCATCTCTTGGTTTTGATGGAATTTTAGGAGTTGCAATTGCAGTTGCATTATCGCTTGATTTAGCAATTAATATTAGTTTCAATCCAACCAGATCTATTATTGCAGATGTTACTCCAGAAGGTGTTGAAAGAACGAAAGGCTACACATGGATGCAAACAATTTCAGGTACATTTGGAGTTTTGGCTTATGTTATTGGTGCTGTATGGAATAATTATGTATTAATTTACTTTGGAGTATTTCTTGTTTTAGTGCTTTCAATTTTTCCAACTTTATTTATTGAAGAACCAAGAGAATTATCAAAAAAAGATACAACTGAAAATAAGTCTGAGACAAAAACTTCATTCACTGCAATTCTAAATTATATTGAACCATTATGGGGATTTTTAATTTATTCTATCTATGCTATCGTTGCCAAATTATTAAACATTCATTTTGAAAATTATTATGCTGAAATTATATGTTTTATTATCACAATAGTTTTCATTCTTAAAGTTATTTTTCAAAAAGGTGAAAAGGGAAATGAAGGAATATCAAGCTTTAAAAAAGTTTTAGCGGCACATTCATTTACATGGATTGGAATTCAGACAATGTTCGTTTACATGTTTGCTTACGTTCAATTCAAAGTTTATGGAAATGATGGAACGACAAAAATTCCAGAAAACATTTCAATAGAAATGGGAAAAGTTGTAACAATTTCATTTTTAATTTTTAATGCTGTTGCTGCAGTGTTACCAGTTTTAGTTTTGGAACCACTTGCAAGAAAAATAGGAAAAACTAAAACACATTTTTTAAGTATAACTTCAATGGCTGTTTCATACGCATTAATGCTCTTCTTTGGATTTAATCCTTTTGTAATTTATATAATCATGGCTTTACTTGGAATTGGTTGGGCATCCACGATCAGTTTACCATTTGCAATAATGTCTCAACAAATAGATAAATCACGAATGGGATTATTTATGGGCTTGTTTAATTTATCAGTAGTGTTACCACAATTAGTAGCAAGTTTTGGAATTGGACAAGCAATAAATTCAGCTTCAGATAAAAGTTTGATATTTATTATCAGTACAATATCTTTATCAATCTCAGCACTTTTTTGGATGATGATTAAAAAAGATTAATTATAGATTTATATTAACTTGTGTAAAAATAATTTTGTGCGATTAACAAATATTCAGGAAGAAAAAAATAGTGGCAGTTTTTACACTTAAAAAAATAAATTGTTAGTCTTGCACCTTTTTATAGGCACTGATTAATTATGGGTAATTCTCAATAATGAAAACAAAAATATGTTTAGTGGAAGTGGGTTAATATTTTCTTTTGATAACAGTAAAACAAAAAAACAACAAACATTTTTGAAAACGTTGTAAATAATTTTAATTAGGTAAGTAGTCCTTCTGCAAGCGTAGGAGTTTGTGGAACGTTAGATGATGAATGTAAAGTTACAAATAAAATAGTTATCCATAGCGAATATTTACTAACAAGTGCTTACATTTGGAGCAAATCAGAAATAAAAAATCAATCAATAATGTTAAAAATCAAAACAAAACAATTTCATCTTTAATTGTTCAATTAAGTACAGTTGTTCTTATTGCTGTTAGTATTTATTTATAAAAAATAATTATGTTTTTAAAGATTTTTAATTAATACATTAAAAATCTTACCGTGTTTGAAATATAATAAACACGGTTTGATTTATATTTAATCTACTTTAGCTAAAAACTTATTATATAAGTACATAAATAAAGTAGCTAATAATCCAATTGTAATCATAGAATACCAAACTAATTCAGGTTTATTAACTTCTTTAGCTGTTTGATAAATCCAACCACCAAAAGGGTCGCCAGCAAAACGAGCAATTGCAATTGGTAAAAATGCATAACCCTGATATAAACCTTGTTGACCTTTGGGAGCAATTTCAGAAATGTATTCATAGTACCTTGGTGCTTGAATCATTTCTCCAACAGCAAATGCAATAATTCCTGCAATAATGGTTGGTATTGATGGATATATACCAATAATAATCCAAATAAGGCTTGAAATAGCAAAACCAGTTAGTATTGCTTTCGGAGGTCTTAAATTTTTAGTTAATCTATTTAGTGGAATTTGAAATAAAATTATTGCACCTGCTCCAGCCCATGATTGAATTATTTCATACGGTGCATTTTTATCAATAAAATCAGTAATGTAATATGGAACTATAATAAACTCTTGCCAAAATATTATCCAGTAAAGAGAATATATTAGAAGGAATATCATGAACTTAAAATTTTTTAAAACAGCAAAAAGGTTTGTAAAAATTGTTAAAAAGGTATTATTATTTTTTGAACCTTCTGTTTGCATTTCTTTATAAAATAATAAATTAATAACAAACATTAAAAAACAACTAAGGGAAGAAACTACATATACAAATTGATTACCGTAACTATCTCTTACAAAATAAGCAATAGTTGGACCAATCATTGCCCCAGCATTAACCAACCAATAATAAATTGCAAATCCCAAAGATTTTACTTCTTTTGTTGAACCAATTGCTACTGTTCCTAAAACAGATGGTTTTATAAATGATCCACCAAAAGCAGTGAATATTAAAAAGAGCATTAACAATATATATTTATCAGTTGCTCCGTATAAATCTTCAAAAAGATTCATACCAACTGAGCCAATTAGAAAATAACCAAGTCCTAAAATTGAAAAGGCAATACTGAATGCATTTTTGAAACCCCATTTATCAGCTAAAGAGCCGCCAACAATTGGTAATAAATAAATTAATCCACCAAAGATTCCTGAAAGCTGTCCTGCCTCTGATTCACTGAATCCAAGATTATTTCGTAAATAAATCATAAAAACAATTTGTTGTCCGTAGTATGCAAGTCTTTCAAAAAGTTCCATTCCATTGGCAACCCAGAATGAACGATGAAACCCATCTTTTATATTTTGTGTTTTT
>CAZVBT010000286.1:0-1860 GCA_964625385.1 uncultured Melioribacter sp.
TTCTTTTGTTAGCAAAAGATTTTTTTAATTTCTTTAGTTTTGCCAGTGAAGTGTTTTTCATGATTAGTCCTTTTATTTCCACATTGCAAGCTTATTGAAGAAATTTATTTTAATCAAACCTTTTTCTGTTCCAAGCCAAAGGTTTGTTCCATCAAACAAAATAGAGTAAACTATACGAGGAATATTTTCATCACGTATCGGAATAACTTGATTGTTAATTCTGTTAATCAAAACTAAACCACGACCAAAAATTTCTTTAGTTGATTTTCCAAACTGATATAATGATGCCCATATATAATTTCCTGTTCGTTCAAGTGAAAAAACACCATTGCCAGCTAAACCTTTTGTGCCATCAAACAATAACCAGTCACTTTTTTTATCAAATCTAAATAACCCGCCAACATTAAATTCTGGTCTTTCTTCGGTTACAAATTCATCAAGTCCAACCCAAAGAAATTCTCTTTCATTTAGCAAAGCTGAAACTGATACTTGTTCACCATCGCTGTTGAAAGAATTGTTTTTAGTATCAAAAAAAATTCTTGCACCCGGTTCATTTATATTTTTTGATGTATCATATCTATGCAAACCAGCTTCTGTCCCAATCCATAAAAAATTATCTTCAACGAGTATTGATTTTATAATGTTAGTTTTTTGATTGTTTCTGATTGTTAAATCAATATCTGTATATTTACGTGAGTTTAAATCATATCTGGTCAAATACTGAAATCTACCAATCCACAAAACATTATTTTTTACATCGTAGGTTAAAGCACGAATCCAGTTAGCATAAATTCCACCGAGACTAAATTTTCTGCGAGACCAGTTTTTACTATTTTTATCATAAATGAAAAGTCCATCTGTAGAACCAGCCCAAACAAAATCTTTATTTGCAGCAATCGAGTGAAAAAAATCGATCTGTAAATTTTCTGTATGAGATGAATGTTCGGTTAATTTATTTGTGTTAAAGTTAAATTCAAAAATTCCGTTTCCATTTGTTGCTATCCAAAGATTTTCACCATCACTTGTTATTTTTGTAATAGCAACATCATTTAGTAAAAATTCAATTTCTTCTTGTTGCGCATTTAATAAAAAAGGAAAAAGATTGAGAAAAAAAACAAAGCCGAATATTTTCAAAAAATTATTCAAATTAAATTCACCAATTTTTGATATGAAAGATAATTAAGATTTATCTAATCTTATTATGTTGACAGGGCAGTTATTTGAAGCCTCAAGATTTTCATTGTATTCATCGTTATTAACAGTTGCTATAAATATTCCTTTTTTTTCTTTCCCGCCGATTAAAACACTTTTACCATCTTTTTTGGAAATTCGCCATCTGTACGGAGCAGATTCAACGCAAGCATTGCAACCAATACATTTGTTTCGAAGATGAATAATTTTAAATTGGTTTTTCATCAGCATCAGAAATTAACAAGTTTATAAAGTTTATCTGATGGACGAATTTTTTCATCTATCCTGATTGAAAAGATTTCTCCTTTGGTAACTTCTTCAACAGGTTTATCATCAACACGAATTTCTTCAACTACAGATTTTACATAACCAGTTGTTGGTCCGGTTACAATTATTTCATCGCCGACTTTTAATGAATGAGTTTCAATAATGAATTCACCAACTTTAATTTTATCATAATATTTTCTTCCGGAACCTAAAAAAATTTTTTTCTTAGTTGCTGCAGAACCATATTGATTACTCCATTCACCAAGTTTTCTTCCTAAGTAATAACCATCCCAAAAACCACGATTGTAAACTGTTGCCAAACGATTTTTCCAATCTTCAATTTTTTCTATTGTATATGAATTATCATAAACACTATCAATTGCTTCGCGATAACATTTTGTA
>CAZVBT010000287.1:0-10113 GCA_964625385.1 uncultured Melioribacter sp.
GTTTATTACTTTATATCTGCACTTTTAATTTTTAGTGGAATTGTTAAAATAATAAATCCACAACCTACAATTGAAACAATAAGCGTGATTTTTCATATTTCTGGGGGGATTATTCATTTTATAAAAATTCTTTTACCAATAATAGAAATACTACTTGCGCTTATGATGATTTATAATCATAAAAGAATCATAGTGTTAAATTTAATAATATGCCTTTTTTCATCATTTACATTTTTAGCAATTTATGGTACTTTAATAGGAATACAGACAGATTGTGGATGTTTTAGTAATATAGTAAAAAGTGAATTTGGGGTTACAATGATTTTAAGAAATTTAATAATTACAGTAATAACAATTTGGTTATTAATAGAAAATAAAAAGTTTGCCCGGTCATAAAAAAACAAACTAATTAATAACAAAAAGGAGAAAGAACATGAAAAAAATAAAAAATATAAGTCTTGTGCTTTTTATTTGTTTTAACAATCATTTTTAATTTACTAATACTTAATAAACCAATAACGGCAAAAGAACCAGTTGGTTGTAAAATGGATAAAGATGAATCTTGTAATTTAGGTGGAGGAATTTACCTTGATGAATGGGAAGAAAGACATTAAACAATAAATAAAATGTTCTTCTTGAATGCTGAAGATGTTTTTCCCCTACGCCTGCAATCTATAAGTTTAATTTATAATATAAAATGAAAAAAATTGAAATTATTATAAACATCCTCTAATTTATAATAAAAAAAAAGTAATTCTTGATACATAAAATCATACAACGACCTGTAACTATATCAATTATTTATATAGGCTTGGCAATACTAAGCATTTTTGCTTTTGCAAGCTTAGGTGTAGATCTTTTGCCTAATGTAAATATACCACATTTAATAGTTCAAACGACTTATCTAAATGCAACAGCAGAAGAAGTAGAAAAACAAATAACAGAACCTCTTGAATCTGCCGCTGGTACAGTAACTGGAGTTAAAAAGGTTATGTCATTATCGAAAGAAGGCATATCATTTATTTCGATTGATTTTACCTGGGGAACAGATATGAAGTATGCTTTGCTTTCATTAAGAGAAAAATTAGATAATATAAGTTTTGCATTACCCAAAGAAGCTGGCCGACCAACTATTATACGCGTTGACCCTTCATCTTCTCCAATAATGACACTTGTTTTATCTTATAAAAATAAAACTAAATCAAATATTGACTTTGTTGATCATTCATCAAATTATGAAGAAATTAAGAAGTTAATAGATTTAAAAGAAGCTGCACGTGTAATCTTTAAACGAAGATTTGAACAAATTGATGGAGTCTCACAAGCTGTAATTACAGGTGGCTTAGAAAGAGAAATCCTAATAGAAGTCAATCCTGAGTTGATGAATACTTATAATATAACATTTGAAGAAATAACGAACTCGTTGAAATCCGCCAATCTTAATTTACCAGCCGGTAATATAATGAAAGGTTTATTTCGTTATTCTTTAAGGACGCAAGGTGAATTTCAAAATATTAATGAAATTAAAAATACAGTCATAACAAACAATAATGGAATTAAAATATTATTAAAAGACATTGCCAAAGTAAGTGAAAATTTTAAAGAAAGAGATGGTTTTACAAGATTTAATGGCAATGAAGCAATTGGTGTTTTAATTTATAAACAACCAGATGCAAACACTGTAACAATATCTCAATTAGTTAAAGAAACGGTTGAATCATTAAAAAGAAATTACCCTGAGTATGATTTATTAATTGTTTCTGATCAATCTGGATTTATAGAACAAGCAATATCTAACGTAAAACAGGAAATATTTTATGGTGGAATACTTGCTGTAATTGTTCTCTTTTTTTTCCTTGGCAGTATAAGAAATATTTTTATTATTGGTATTACAATACCAGCATCGCTCATAATTACTATATTACTTCTCTTTTTCTTCAGAATAAATTTTAATATAGTTTCGCTCGGTGGAATTGCAGTTGGAATAGGAATGTTACTTGATAATGCAATTATTGTAATTGAAAATATTTCAAGATACAAGGATAATGGCTATAATAATAAATATGCTGTTTTGATTGGTTCAAAAGAAGTTGCAATGCCAATTATAGCTTCAACTTTAACTACAATTGCTGTTTTCCTTCCTTTAATTTTTGTGCGTGGAATTGCTGGAGAATTATTTAAAGATCAATCATATGCAATTGCTTTTTCTCTTTTTTCTTCCATTATTGTTTCCTTAACGTTAATACCAATGCTTGCTTCAAGAGATTCGTTTAAGCTTGTTAATATAAATTCCTTAAGAAATAAATTACTTTTAAAAATTGATATCCCTTCAAATAAAACATTTATACAGAAAATATCTTTTTATCTAAGATTCCCTTTTATAATTATTATAAAGTTATTTTTCGTTTTGCTAGTAAAATTGTATTTAATTTTAGAAAATTTTGTTGCTGATAAATTAAAAATCTTTTTTAATCTTGCAGATAAATTCTTAAACAAACTAATAATAAAATATGAAAACATGCTCGAGTGGGCACTGATAAATAAAAAGAAGGTTTTGCTAATAACCTTAGGATTAATTTTAATTACTGTTATTGCTTTTATAAATATGAAAAAAGAATTTATACCTAAAGGAGAAAATGATGAGTTTATTTTAGAAATCGAATATCCTTCTGGTACGTCATTAAAAGGAAATGCTAATTTAACATCAAAAATTGAAAAAAGTATTTCTTCAATTAAGAATGTAAAAGCAATAATTTCAAACATTGGTAGAGTAAACGATTTTGATTTTTTAAATAAAGAACAACTTTCTGTTAATAAAGCTAACTTAATTATTAAAATAGATTCTTATGAAAATTACAACAATGTTCAAAAAATTTTGGAATCAACTTTAAATAAACTTAATGGATTTAATTACTCATTTAAAGAAACAAAAACATCATATTCAACAATTATTAATCCATCTGAAAACGACATAGTAATAAAAATAAAAAATAAGGATGTAGATAAAGCATTAAAAAAAGCTGAACAATTAATTAATAAAATTAAAAATGCAAAAATAGAAGGACTTAAAGAAGTAAGATTAGGACTTGAAAAAGGAAATCCTGAATATTCTATTACAATAGACAGAGAAAAATGTTTAGCATATGGAATTTCTGTCAGTCAAGCAGCAATTGAAATAAGCAATTTAGTAAAGGGTAAAATTGCAACATACTTTTCAGATTTTGATGAAAAAATTGGAATAAATATTAAAACCACAGAAGAAACCAGAAACAATATTGAAAATTTATTGAATCAATATTGCCAGTTTGATAATAAACAAATAAAAATTAAAAATATAATCAATTACAAATATGGAAGTAGTTTTGATGAAATTTGGAGAGAAGATCAATCAAGAATAATAATGATTTATGCTTCACTTAACGAAACAAGTTTGGATAAGGTTATAAATCAAATAAAAAAAATTATAAATGTTTTGCCACAAAATAAGGACGAAATAATTAGCATTGGCGGCGTTAATGATGAGATAAATGATGCTTTCAAGGTTTTATATGTTGCTCTAATTATTTCAGTTCTACTTATGTATATGGTTCTGGCTTCAGAATTTGAATCATTTTTATTCCCATTCATAATTTTGTTTTCTGTACCACTGGGATTAATAGGGGGAATTTTATTGCTATTTATATTTGGAGAAAGTATAAACGTAATTTCAATTATGGGTTTAATTATACTTGTAGGAATTGCAGATAATGATGCGGTTGTTAAAGTAGAATTCATTCTAAGAAAACGTGAAGAAGGTAAGTCAATAAAAGAGGCGATTGTTCAAGCTGGTAAAGATAGATTCAGACCAATTGTTATGAATTCATTTACAGTAATATTTGGTTTAATTCCAATGATGATAGGTATTGGTGCTGCAACACAACTAAGAGTTTCTCTTTCATTGTCTGTTGTTGGTGGATTAATTACATCTACTTTTTTAACATTAATTATAATACCGGTTCTTTATAGTTATCTTGAAAAATTTTCAAAGAAAAAATTTGTATTTGAAAACAAGAAATAAAACATTAGAGTGAATTATGAAAATAAAACCGTGGTGGGCAGTTTTAGTAGCAGTAATAATTTTAGTAATCACAATATTATTACTGTATCCAAATAATTCAAATGAAGAAAATATTGATGATAAAATATTAAATGTGAATTATGATAAACTCAATGATGTAGTATTTGATGTTGTTACAAAACCAGTGGTGAGAGGAGATTTAATTCTTTACACAAATGCAAATGGTTTAATTAAAGCATCTGAAGAATTAGAAATAACTTCTAACATAAATGGTACAATTAAAACAATAAATATTTATGAAGGTAAACATATTAAAAAAGGTGATCTGTTAATTGAACTTGATAATCGGGAATTCGAAATAGCTTTAAACGAAGCTATTGCAAAAGTTACCGATGCAAAACTCGAATATGGTTTTTTAGCTAAAGAATCTGGTGTTGAAAATAATACAAATTCAAAATCAAGTGAATACCAAGAGCAAATTGATAAATTAGAAAAAGAATATGCTGAAGGTAAAATTGATGAGTCGAAATACAATGATTTAAAAAATGAACTCGAAATGAAATTAATTTTTTCAGGTGCTAAAAGAGAAGAAATAATTCAAAATAAAAGTGGGTTAACGAGTGCAATTAATAATTATAAAAAAGCAAAATTAAATTTAGAATACACTAAAATTATTGCACCTTTTAGTGGTCAAATAGGAGATTTTGATTTAGTCGTTGGACAAAGAGTTTCTGCCGGACAAAAACTATGTAAGTTATTTAATACTACAAACCTCAATATTGATGTCGGTGTTTTGGAAAGTGATATATCTAAAATTAATATAGGTAACAGATCAATTATTGAAATTCCTTCTCTTAACAATCAAAAATTTTATGGCTCTGTAATTTATGTTAGTCCGTTTATAGATAAAGATACAAAAACGTGTAAAGTAACTACAAGAATTCAAAGTATATCAAATAAAATAAAACCGGGAATGTTTGCAAAAGTTTTAGTTGAAACAGAAAATTTGAAAAACAGAATATTAATACCAAAAGAAGCTTTACTAATTAGAGATAAAAGAACTTTAGTATTTACTGTTGAGAATAATTTAGCAAAATGGAAATATGTCAAGATTGGAAATCAAAATGATGAATATATTGAAATAATCGATGGTGTTGAACCAGGTGAAAATGTAATTGTTGAAGGACAATACACATTAGCGCACGATGCAAAAGTAAAAGTGATTAAATAATAGCAATTAATTAGAATTGAAAAAAATATTTTACATTTTTTTAACACGACCAGTAACAACAACAATGTTCTTCCTTGTTGTTGTTGTTCTTGGAATAGTTTCTATTTTTAGCCTGCCATTAGAATTAAGTCCAAACGTTGAAAACCCAAAATTAACGGTTACAATTTCGTGGTTTGGCTCATCACCCGAAGCGGTGGAAGCTTATGTAACATCTCCTATTGAAGCAGAATTAGCAACGGTTATTGGTATTAAAAGAATTTCATCTGTTTCTTCAAGAGGGTTATCTAAAATAAATCTTGATTTTCATTCCAATACAGATATTAACTTTGCTCGTGTTGAAATAAATGAAAAATTGTCATCATTAAAAAATGTTCTTCCTATTGATATAACACCTCCTCAAATAAGTAATTATGTGCCGCTAGATTTTCAAAACTTACAAGGATTTTTAACATATTCTATATCTGCCAATCGCACAGCAAATGAAATAAGAAAATATTTAATTGACAATGTTTTATATAAACTTAAAAATATAGATGGTGTTTCTAATGTAGAAATTAATGGAGGCTCTGAAAGATTAATAGAAATAATAGTCGATTATAATAAAGTTAAATTGTTTAATATATCAGAAGATGAAATAAACAGTTCAATTTCTGATATTGAAAAAATTTTGTCAGCAGGAGTAATTGAAAAAAATACAGATAGAATATTATTAAAGATAAATAATCAGATAAAAATAAAAGACGATATTTCAAATCAAATAATAAAACCTATTCCAAATGGAAATGCAATTCGCTTAAAAGATATCGGAAATATTATTGATGATTTTGAAGAAGAAAAAATTTTTTACAGAATTAATGGTAAAGAAACTGTAACATTAACTATTGATAAAGAACCCGGTGCTAACACTTTAGAAACTGCTAAAATTGTTCAGCAAAAAATTTTTCAACTATCCAAAGAGTTTCCAAAGGATTATAATTTAATAAAAGAACTTGATCGCAGTGAAGATATATTAAAGGATTTAAAGGAACTTTTTGAGGATAGTCTTTTTTCTCTTGCTTTAATATTGATAATTACATTAACTATACTAAAAAACTTGCGGTTTACATTGATAATATTTACTTCAATAATTTTTTCACTTTTGTTTTCATTTAGTCTGTTTTATTTGTTTAATCTAACATTAAACATATTAACAATTTCATGTTTTGTAATTGGATTTGGTTTTATTGTGGATAATAGTATAGTGGTTGTAGATTATTTAGATAAAAATTCTATTAAACAAAATGAAAAATATCAGACAGTTTTATTAAGAAACATTTTTTACCCATTATTAACATCAACTATTACAATTACTTCTGTATTTTTATCGTTAATTTTTTTAACCGGTGAACTAAAACTCTACTTTAAACAATTTGCACTAGGAATTGCTTTTACATTAACAGCTTCTTTAATTGTTGCTTTTTCTATCGTCCCAATTTTGTATGCAAAGAGTTCTAAAAACAAATTAACAAAACCCAAAAAAGTTACATTGTCAAAATATCTATACAGAATTTACGATAAGATTGCTGAAAATATTTTGAAATGGAAAAAGATAAGTATAGGTATTGTCATTTTAATAATTGGATTACCAGTTTGGTTATTGCCAAACCGAATTGAAAAAGGACCACTCTCAGAAGTATATAATATAATTTTTGACTCTGAAATTTACAGCGAAATAAAACCATATATTAATTATGCTTTAGGTGGGGCATTAAATCTTTTTTTTAATCATATAAATCGTGGTGAAATTTGGAGTTATGGTTCAGAAACATATATCTATGTAAGACTTGAACTGCCTAATGGTAATCGCATTGAAAGAATTAATCAACTATGTAAAAACTTAGAAAATGAAATATTAGTCTATAAAAAAAACTTTAAGAATTTAATTGCAAATGTTGTTGATGAAGAAACAGCAATTTTAAGAATTGAATTTACACCACAACAAGCAAACTCAGCATTTCCATATTTATTAAAAAATTTTATTACAGCTTATGCAATTAATCTCGGTGGTGTTGATTCCTATATTTATGGATTCGGGCCTGGTTTTTCAAATGCAGGTGGTTTTTCTTCAAGTATGTTCAATGTTGAAATTAAAGGATTTAACTATGAAAGCGTTAGAAAATTAGCAGAAGATTTTAGGAGTAAGATTATAAAAAATCCAAGAGTTGATAACGTTGATATTGATAAAACAGCTTTTTATTGGAATAAAGACAATTATGAAATTATTGGAAAAGTTAATCGCGAAAAATTATTTGAACATGATATGTCAATTAATGAATTGTTATCAATAATTGCAAAAAATTCGGGAGGTAATGTATCTTATAACAAATTTAGAATTGAAAACGATGCTGTTAATTATAAAATTAAATTTTCAAATTATAATGAAATGCAACTAAGTGAACTTGAAAAGTTAATAATTTATGATAAACAAAAAAGAAATATAAAAATTGGTGATTTAGTGAGTTTTGAAGAGAAAAAAACTCTTTCAAAGATAAACCGTGTTGATCAACAATATGTCAGAAATGTAAGTTTTGAATTTAAAGGCCCTTATAAATTTGGCAATAGTTTTTTGGAAGCATCTATAAAATCATTTTTGGTTCCTGAAGGTTATTCAATAAAAACAAGAGATACTTTTTTATTATTTGAAAATGAAGAAAAGGAAATTGAAATATGGAAAATATTAGGTGTTGCAATCATTATAATATTCATGTTGTTGACTGCTTTTTTTGAATCATATCGTAAATCACTCATTATCATAACAGCAATTCCGTTTGCTTTTGTGGGAACAATATTTATTTACTGGCTAACAGATAGTACGATTGATCGAGGTGCTTATGCTGGTATGTTACTTTTAGTCGGATTATCAGTTTCTAATTCAATCACCTTAGTTGATTATATATCAAAAAACATTAAAGAGAAAAACAAAATAATTGAATTAACTAAAAACAGATTGCGTGCAATATTTTTAACATCATTAACTACTTTTGGTGCGTTGCTCCCTTTTATTTTTAATGGTAGAGATACATTCTGGAAAAATCTCAGTCTTAGCATATTAGGTGGAATTGTTACTTCAACAATTTCAGTTATATTCATTGTGCCGTTACTTTATAAAATTTATTTAAAGGCAAATTATAATAATTCTAAAATAAATAGTTAAAAAAAAGGCTGCCAGAATTTGACAGCCTTTCTTTTCAAGCAAATAATATTTTATCTTCCAACCTGATCTAAATGTTCTTTCTTTGCCAAAAGTTGTTCTTTGGTTTCAACTCTGTTTGGATCTGGAACTATAGCTTCAGTTGGGCAAGCTTGAATGCATTGTGGTTCATCATAAAATCCAACACATTCTGTGCATTTATCTGGAACGATATAAGTATGTTCTTCATTTAAAGCAGCATACTCCTGACCACCAATAATGTAAGGTGCACCAGCTCCATAAATTGCAATGTTTGGACATTCAGCTTCGCATGCATTACATGAAATGCATTCATCTGTAATCATTATTGCCATAAAAATCCTCCGTTATGAATATTATTATAATGACGGTTGTAAAAATAATAATATTCCGACAAATACAACTTATTTTAATAAAATTATTTCTTATCAATTTGTTTTAATAATTCATCACAAGCTTTTTTAAGTTGTTCATCTTCACCAGTACCAAGCCAGTTGACACTATTTTCAACAATAATATCTGGAACAGCAGGACCAAGCTCCTGATTTTTATCTGTAGCTTTAGTAAACCAGCCGCGGAATGGCATTCTTACAAATGATCCATCAATTAATTGTTTTCCACCTGTTGAAATTACTGAACCATTTGTAGGATAACCAACAAGTTTTCCAATTCCCAATGTTTTGTAAGCGTGTGAAAAAATCTCTGCATTTGAATAACTACCTTCGTTGCACAATGCGATTGATGGTTTTAGCCAAGCTGCAAATACCAACCTTTCTCCTGTTGGGTAATAATTACGGAATTTTAATTTATCTTTTTCTAAATCTTTGCTTGCACCGCGTGGAATTGTGTAAGCATGTTGTTTATAGTTTAAAATTGTCATTAAATAATCTGTTGTTGAACCGCCGCCATTATACCGCACATCAATTACTAAACCTTCTTTACCATCGCCAGCGGCAGTTAATTCTCTTTCAAAAGTTTCAAAGCTTGGATAATTCATTCCTTGTATATGAATGTAGCCTAATCTTCCATTTGAATATATACTAACAAGTTTCTTTCTGTTTTCAACCCATTCTTTGTAAAGTAGCTGACGTAGATCATTTGTTGGTCGGATTGCAACTTCTCTTTCTTTTCCATCTTTTGATTTAATTGTTAATAAAACTTTTTCATCAACTTTGTTTGTAAGATATTGATAAAAGTTTTCCTCCTGGTTAAATGTATTTCCATCAATCGAAGTGATAATTTCTCCCTCGTATAATTTGCTTGAAGATTTATCAGCCGGAGACTCTGGAATTACTCTTTGAATTTTCATTCCGTCGTTTGTTGGAAAAAGTTCAACACCAAGCAAAGCAGTTGCATCTTTTTGTGTTTCAATTCTTTCTGCAGCATTAAAACCCATATGACTTGAATTTAATTCTCCAAGCATGTTATTAAACATATCTCTAAAGTCATTTGGCGTTGAAGCAATTAAACAAAGTTCTTCATATTTCTTTTTTAGTGAATGCCAGTTTTTACCATGAAATTGCGGATCATAAAAACCATCGCGGATTGTTCTCCATGCTTCATCAAAAATTTGTTTTCTTTCGGCAGCATAATCAATTTTCATTTTTGCAGAATATG
>CAZVBT010000288.1:0-8452 GCA_964625385.1 uncultured Melioribacter sp.
TTATACAAACAATTTCGCGGGCGTGAACCTAAAGTTGATGCATTATTAAAAAATCGTGGTTTGAAATAATATGAAAAAAGTTGCAGTTCTTGGTGCTGGTATTTCCGGTTTATCAACAGCATACTGGCTTAAAAAAAATAATTTTGATTTTGTTGTTCTCGAAAAGGAAAATCATGTCGGCGGCTCAATGCAAACGATTCGCAAAGATGGTTTTCAAATTGATTTTGGTCCAAACAGCGGATTGGAAACCACTCCAATAATTCGTCAGATAGTTGATGATATTGGTTTTGCTAACGAAATGGTTTATGCTAATGAGTCAGCAAATAAAAGATATATTTTAAAAAACAATGCTTTACATGCTTTGCCAACTTCTCCACTTGCATTTATAAACACAAAATTATTTTCCACTAAAGCAAAACTTAGATTATTTGCTGAACCATTCATCGGTAAATCCAAAGATGGTTATTATCAAAGTATGTCTGAATTTGTAAGACGAAGGCTCGGACAAGAATTTCTTGATTATGCAATTGATCCTTTTGTAAGCGGAGTTTTTGCAGGCGACCCGAATAAATTAAGTGTCAAATCTGCTTTCCCAAAACTTTATCGTCTTGAAGAAGTTTACGGCGGATTAATTAAAGGGATGATTAAAGGTGCAAAGGAAAGAAAGCAGCGTGCAGAGCATTCAAAGCAAAATGCGAAAATGTTTTCGTTTGTTAATGGTATGCAAAGTTTTGCAAATGCTATTGCAGCTACGATGAAAGAAAATATTTTGATGAATGCCAGTGTTCAAAAAGTGAAAAAGGATGATAAAAAATGGAAATTAATTTATTCACAAGGAAGTGAATTGAAAGAACTGATTGTTGATTTTATTATTTCAACAATACCGGTTTATGCAGCAGAAAAATTGTTCACACCTATTGATAAAGAATTTCAAAGTCATGCAAATGAAATTTATTATCCGCCGGTTATGGTTCTTTATTTGGGTTATAAAAAATCACAAATAGAAACGCCGCTTGATGGATTTGGATATTTAATTCCATCAAAGGAGAAGAAAAATTATCTTGGAGCAATCTGGAGTTCTGCAATTTTTCCAAATCGCTGTGAAGATGACAAAGCCGCGTTTACACTATTTGTTGGTGGTGCTCGTTCACCTCATTTGTTTGAAATGGGTAATGATAAACTTGTTGAAATTGCTTTACAAGAATTTCAAGAAACAATGAAAATTATTGGCGATCCTGTTTTAGTTGAATATAAACTTTGGCAAAAGGCAATTCCACAATACAATATTGGTTACATTGAGCATGAAAATTATTTTGATAAATTTGAAAAAGAAAATAATGGGATAATCCTAAGCGGAAATTACCGCGGTGGAATTTCTGTTGGGGATTGCATTAAGAACTCGGAAATTAATTTTAATAAATGTATAATGTAAAGTGTATAATGTATAATGGAGAAATTAAAAATTGGTTGGTGAAAGAAGAAACTATAAGTTATAATAACTCTGTGTTGACAAAAAGTTTTCATTTTTCAGTTAGAGTTATTAAACTTTACAATATATTAGCTGAACGTCATAAAAGTTTATATCCAATATTTAAACAATTTCTTAAAAGTGGCACTTCGATTGGTGCGAATATAAATGAAGCACAAAGCGCACCATCAAAAAAAGATTTTATTAATAAATTAAATATAAGTTTGAAAGAATCTAAAGAAACTAAATATTGGTTAGATTTATTGAAAGAAACAGATATGCTGAGTGAAAAGGAATATAACAGTATATCTTCTGATTGCTTAGAATTAATTAGGCTATTGACAAGTATTATTAAAACATCAAAACAAAACTTATAATATCACTATACATTATGCATTTTACATTTTACATTATTAAACGGAGTTAAAATGACAAACTTTCCAACAAAGCGTTTACGCCGATTGAGGTACAATCCAATTGTTCGTGATATGGTTCGCGAAACGGTATTGACAAAAAATGATTTGATTTATCCGCTGTTTGTTGTTCCCGGAGAAAAAGTAAAAAATGAAGTTCGATCAATGCCGGGAGTTTTTCAAATGTCGATTGATGTTGTTGTTGAAGAATGCAAAGAACTTGTTCAGCTTGGAATTCCTGCAATTATATTATTTGGAATTCCAGAACACAAAGATGAAGTCGGAAGTGGTGCTTATGACCCGGATGGAATTATTCAGCGTGCTGTTCGTGCAATTAAAAAAGAAGTGAAAAATCTTTTAGTCATTACAGATGTTTGCATGTGTGAATATACTTCGCACGGGCACTGTGGAATTTTAGACGGAGAAAGAATTTTAAATGACCAAACAATTGACTTGCTTGCAAAAGAAGCATTAACACATGCACAAGCCGGTGCTGATATTATCGCTCCTTCTGACATGATGGATGGAAGAGTTGCTGTCATACGAAAAGCTCTTGATGAAAATGGTTTTCAAGAAATTCCAATTTTAAGTTATGCAGTTAAATATGCTTCTGGATATTATGGACCATTCCGCGATGCTGCAGAATCAGCTCCTGCATTTGGTGACCGCCGTTCTCATCAAATGGATGTTGCTAATTCAGATGAAGCTATTCGCGAAGCTGAAAGCGATATTGAAGAAGGTGCTGATATGATAATGGTTAAACCTGCTGGAGCTTATCTTGATATTATCTATCGGGTTAAAGAAAAGTTTGGTATGCCGACTGCGGCTTATCAGGTTAGCGGCGAATATGCAATGATTAAAGCTGCCGGCAAACTTGGCTGGATTGATGAGCAAAGAGTGATGATGGAATCTTTAATTGCAATCAAACGTGCAGGTGCTGATATGATTTTAACTTACTTTGCTAAAGATGCCGCTAAACTTCTAAAATAATTTTCATGCAAACAGAAATTACTGAAAGCCAAATTCAGGATAATATTTCACAGAGAAAGTTTGGATTAAACCAAACTTTTTCTGCATTAAAATACAGGAATTATCGTCTCTGGTTTTGGGGACAAATGATTTCTCTCTTCGGTTCATGGATGCAATCCACAGCACTTGCATTCTTTGTTTTCGAACTCACTCACTCGCCTGCTTATCTTGGTTATGTTGGTTTTGCTGCCGGAATTCCTGCTTGGCTTTTTACTTTTTACAGCGGAGTTATTGCTGATAGATATCCGAGAAAGAAAATAATTATCATAACACAAATCTGGATGATGACACTTGCTTTTCTTTTGGCAGCATTAACTTTAGGAAAAATTATCCAACCGGAAATGATAATTGCAATTTCATTTTTACTTGGAATCGGAAATTCATTTGAAGCAACAGCACGCCACGCATTTGTGAATGAACTTGTAGATAAAGAAGATTTGACAAACGCAATTGCGTTGAACTCAACTATGTTTAACACTGCAACTGCTCTCAGTCCAGCAATTGCAGGGATTGTTTATGCCTTGTTTGGTCCTGCGTGGTGTTTTACAATTAACGGAATTTCTTTTTTGGCTGTTATAATAAATTTACTCAGAATGAATATTAAACAAATAAAAAACATTTCTGAAAAAAAATCTGTTTTGAACGAAATTAAAGAAGGTTTTAATTATCTCAAAAAGAATGATTTGTTGTTAACCATCGTTTCGATTACATCTGTTTTAAGTTTTTTTGGAATGAGTTTAGTAACATTATTTCCTGCGTGGGCTGTAAAAATTTTGCATGGTGATTCAACCACAAATGGTTTTCTTCAATCAGCACGCGGCTTTGGTGCAGTTACTTTTGCAATAATTATTGCGTCTGTAAATAAATATATTATCCGCGGAAAGTATTTATCAGCAAGCACTGTTGTTCTTCCAATTTTAATTTTAATATTTTCATTTACACAAAACTTTATTGAATCAATTGCAATGCTTGTATTAATTGGCGGAACTATTATTTTAATGTTCAATCTTTCAAATGGTTTGATTCAAACAAATGTTGAAGAAAAATTTCGCGGACGCATTTTGAGTTTTTATACATTTAGTTTTTTCGCACTTTATCCGCTGGGTGCATTATGGATTGGAATGCTTGCTGAGCATTTTGGAATAAGAATATCAATTGTTATAAACTCATTAGTTTTATTTGTATTTGGTATTTTTGTGTGGATAAAAAAATCAAGGTTAAAAAGTGTTGTTTAAAATATTTTAAAGGTCTATATGAACACAGAAAAAAGTAAATCATTATTTGAAGAAGCAAAAAAAATTATTCCTGGTGGAGTTAATTCTCCAGTACGAGCTTTTAAATCTGTTGGCGGAAATCCGATTTTTGTTCAAAGAGGAAAAGGTTCAAAATTTTATGACGTTGATGGAAATGAATACATTGATTACATAGGCAGTTGGGGTCCGCATTTATTCGGACACAATCCATCATTCATAAAAAATGCTTTACTGAATGCAATTGAAAATGGAACAAGCTTCGGTGCACCAACTGAAATTGAAGTTGAAATGGCAAAATTAATTACTGAATTAGTTCCTTCAATCGAGATGGTTAGAATGGTAAACAGCGGCACTGAAGCAACAATGAGTGCAATACGTGCTGCGCGTGGTTATACGAACAGAGAAAAGTTTATCAAGTTTGAAGGCTGCTATCATGGTCATGGCGATTTCTTTTTGATTAAAGCTGGAAGCGGTGCATTGACATTTGGCGTTCCAACATCTCCCGGAGTTACAAAAGGAAATGCCGCTGATACTTTGATTGCTGATTTCAATAACATCGAATCAGTTAAAAAATTAATTCAGGCAAATAAAAATGAAATTGCCGCTGTAATTATTGAACCGGTTGTTGGTAACATGGGAACAGTTCGCGCAAATGATTCATTCATAAAAGAACTTCGTGAAATATGCACTAATGAAAATATTGTATTGATATTTGATGAAGTTATGACTGGATTTCGATTGGCTAAATCAGGTGCTCAGGAAATTTTGGGAATCACACCAGACTTAACAACATTTGGAAAAATTATTGGCGGCGGTTTGCCGGTTGGTGCTTATGGAGGTAAAAAAGAAATAATGGAAATAGTTTCTCCAAGCGGTCCTGTTTATCAGGCAGGAACATTGAGTGGAAATCCACTTGCAATGAGTGCCGGTTTAGCCGCATTAAATCAAATTAAAAATCATCCTGATATTTATTCACAACTTGAAGAGAAAAGCAAATATCTCGAGGAAGGAATTAAAGAAGGACTAAAGTCTGTTGGAAAAAATTTCCAATTGAATCGAGTTGGTTCGATGATGACTTTGTTTTTTACAGAGGAACCTGTTGTTGATTATAACAGTGCTGTTAAATCTGATACAAAACTTTTTGCAAAATATTTTCATGAAATGTTGAACAGTGGAATTTATTTGCCGCCTGCACAATTCGAAGCGATGTTCATTTCAACTGAACACACAAAAGAAGATTTGGATAAAACAATTGAGGCTAGCTTAAAAGCAATCAAAAGTTTGTAAAAAATCTTGCTCGATAATTTTATATCGAGCAAGATAACGATGCTTATGATTTGTTTTTGTGTGGTTGTAAATTTTATGATAATCCTTTTGAATTTAAATATGGTCCATATTTTTTGTCATCTTTTCCAATGTGGTTCAATAACCAATCTCTTAAAAAATTCATAACTTCCATTGGTAAAACACCTTTGCCAGATTCAAAATCAGATACATACTTTTTAACGCTTTGAATTAAATCATTATGTTGTCTTGCATGAATTTTTGCATCAGGATAACCATATTTATCAAATAATTTTTCTTCAAATGAAAAATGATAAACTGTGTAATCAACTAATTCTTTTAAGGCTTTTCCTATTACTTCTTTACCTTTACCTTCTTTCATGGAATCATGAAGAGTATTAATTACATTAACTAACTTTTGATGTTGATTATCAATTTCTCTTACTTTAACCGAGTAAGAATCGCTCCAAGAAATAAGTGCCATTTATCCTCCTTTTTTTGGTTCTGATTATATTATCGAAAAAAAGTTAGATAAGTTTAGTATTAGCAAATTGTATATATTATACTATGAAATTTCAAGCTTCATATTTAAAGTTAACAGATAATCAATTTCTTGAACGTATTGAGAAAGCATTTCAACTTCTTCATAATTGTAATGTTTGCCCACGTGATTGTAAAATAGATAGATTTAAACAAAATAGCGGGTTTTGTCAAAGTGGACTTAACCCAATTATTTCTTCATTTACTCCTCATTTTGGCGAAGAACCAATTTTATCAGGAACAAATGGTGTCGGAAATATTTTCTTTGGCAATTGTAATATGAAATGTTTGTTCTGTCAGAATTTTGAAATAAGTCAAAATTGGAAAGAAGAAATCAGAAATGAAAAAACTTGTGAAGAATTAGCAGACATAATGATTTCTCTTCAAAATCAAAATTGTCATAATATTGGTTTAGTTTCTCCAACTCACTTTTCTCCTCAAATATTAAAAGCAATTTATCTTGCAAAGTTAAAAGGGTTAAACTTACCTGTTATTTATAACTCAAATGGATTTGACTCAATTGAAATGTTGAAATTATTTGATGGTATTATTGACATATATTTGCCTGATTTAAAATATGGAGATAATTTATCTGCGAGAAAGTACTCATTTACTCCAAACTACTTTGATTACGCAAAAGAAGCAATTAAAGAGATGTTTAGGCAAGTTGGTGATAAAATTAATTTTGATAATAAAGTTGCTGTACGTGGATTAATTATTCGTCATTTAGTATTGCCAAATGATTTAGGTGAAACTGAAAAAGTTTTCAAATTTATTGCTGAAGATATAAGTCCAAATGTTCATGTTTCTTTAATGTCTCAGTATTTTCCAACAAACAAAGTAAATAATTTTGTTTTGTTAAATAGAAAAATTAGATATCGTGAATATGAAAAAGCAATTCAACTGCTTGAAAAGTATGGTTTGAATAATGGTTGGATTCAAGAAATGGATAGCCCAGAATTTTATCTACCAAATTTTGAAAATAGAAATAATCCTTTCAGGAATTAGATTATTAAATTCTGTTTACAATATTCATATTCTGATGATTAAAAATATCTTTGCCTTCGTTTGTGTATAAGTAATTTATTCTATTTTCATAAAACCCGGTTATTTTATTTCTAACCATTTTTAATGTACTATTCAAGAATTTATTTTGCTCTGTAAATGCTTCACCTAAAATTGCAAAAGTTGATGGCAACCATCTTTCAGGAAATTCACCCGCATAGATCCCACCGGACTTAAATTTTGAAATTTCATCTTCTATTAATTTTATTACAGCTTTTTGACCATCTACATTTTCAATAGATAATTTATTTTCCTTCAACCACAATTTAATTTCATCTTTATTTGGAACTACCAAAGCAATTGTGTAAGGTGATTGATTATTATATAACATAACTTGATCAATATAAATTGATTTTTCAGTTAAAGCTTCCTCAATTCCTTCTGGAGAATATTTTTCACCATCACTTCCAATTAATAAACTTTTAAATCTTCCAAGCACATAAAGAAAACCATCATTATCTAGATAACCTAAATCACCAGTGTGAAGCCAACCATCAATAATAGTTTCATTTGTTGCTTTTTCATTTTTCCAATAACCAGCCATTACATTTTCACCTTTAACAACAATTTCGCCTTTTTCACCAATTGGCAATTCATTTCCATCTGCATCACAAATTTTAATTTGAAGATTTTCAACAACAAACCCTGATGAACCAAGTTTATGTTTTTTAGGAACGTTTGCAGAAATAACAGGTGCAGCTTCAGTTAATCCATAACCTTGAAGCATTGGCATTCCAATAGCATAAAAGAAATGTTGAAGTTCTTTATCTAATAAAGCACCACCACCAATAAAAAATTCTAAACGTCCACCGAAATTTTTTCTAATCTTACTAAAAATTAATTTATCATAGAATGCATAAAGAGGTTTCAAAAAAGTTCTTTTACCTTTTCCACGATCCCAACCATCACCATTATACTCATAAGCTATTTTCAAGCCTTTGTTAAAAAGTTTTTCAATTAATTTTCCTTTATCACGTATTCCCTTTTCAATGTTTTTTCTGAAATTTTTTGCTAATGCTGGAACACTTAACAAAAATGTTGGCTTAATTTCTTTAATATTTATCGGAACATTTTTTAATGTTTCTAGTAGAGTTTTACCTTGTTGAACAGAAGCCATACTTGCACCATTAGCCATTAAAGTATAAATACCAGCTGTATGTGCAAACGCATGATCCCATGGTAAAAGTAATAAAGATACATACCACTCTGGAACGTAAAGTAATTTTGATGATTGTTCAACATTTGCAGTATAATTTCTGTGAGTTAAAATTATTCCTTTAGGATCTGCTGTTGTTCCGCTTGTATAACAAATGTTTGCATAATCATTTTCTTTTACTGATTGCCATCTTTCATAAAACTTTTCTTCATAGTATTGAAGGAATTCTTCACCTTTTTTCAAA
>CAZVBT010000289.1:0-1669 GCA_964625385.1 uncultured Melioribacter sp.
ATTAAAGCTGTTGCGGCTATAATTGTGGAAACAGCCGCAATTGAAAAAACAGCAACCTGAATCTTTCTAACCAACTTCAGGTTTTTGAATTCAAGCTTTTTCAAGATTATTCCCCATTAATTTAGTTTAAAGTTGATTGGAATAGAGACTTTTGTTTTTACAGCAGCACCACCGTTTATACCTGGTGTAAATTTTATTTTCTTTACAGCATTTGCAGCTGCTTCATCGCAGCCGCCACCAATTCCTTTTACAACTTTTACATCATCAACATCACCAGATTCATTTACATAAACAAGAAGATAAACTTTACCTTCAATACGCATTCTCATTGCAGATTCCGGATAAATAACTTTTTTCATTAAAGTTTCAAAACCGCCAACCGGCGCAGGAGCCTTATCAACAACAACTGTGTATTCTTCTTCATTAGGTAAAATATTATTTGCATAAATATTAATTAAACATGAAAACAGTACAAATATTGTAAATAAAAAAATAAATTTTAAGATTTTCATAGCATCTCCTATTATTAAATTAATTTATGATGGAATTTTAAATTGAATTGCAATCGCTAATTTTGTTTTAACATTTACACCTTTATCAACACCGGGACTAAATTTTGTTTTTTTAACTGCTTTTATTGTTTCTTCATCACATCCTGCACCGATACCTTTAACTACTTTTACTTCATCAACATCTCCATCCTCATTTATATATGCAAGAACATAAACTTTTCCTTCAGTTCTTGTTTTAATTGCCATATCCGGATAAGTTATTTTTTTAACAATTGCTTCAAGACCACCAATTGGTGCAGGTGCTTTCTCAACTGCAATAGCGTATGCCTCGTCACCTGGATATATGTTATTTCCTTTTGTTTCTGTAATTGTTAAAAAAAGGATGGAAGCTAAAAGCAGCAACATATAAATTGCGCGAAAACTAATTAAAGTTTTCATAATACCTCCGTGTACTTTTTATAAATCCATTTTTAATATAGTTTTTACAATTGATTATCGAATGGTTATTTGAAAAGTTTAGTGAGGTATAAATTTTTTTTCTATCCCTTAAAATTAAAAAATTAATTTTAAGGGATATCTTATAAAATCCTAATTTAAATTCCTCTTGAAATGAGTTTCCCGTTAGATCTAACGGCGAGATTATTGCTGGTTTGACTTAAATTAAATCTTGAAACCATTTCCTGAAGATTAACAGTTAATCTGCTTAAATCTTCAGAAGCACGGGCAATTTGTTGAATACCTTGAGCGCTTTCGCGGGCAACATTATTAATGCCTTCAACATTTTTGCTAATCTGTTCAGCTGCGCTTGATTGTTCTTCACTTGCAGCAGCTACTTGTGTAATCATATCAACTACTTCTTGTGTACCTTTAATAATTTCATCGAGAGCATTACCAGCTTTATCGGCAAGTTGTTTTCCTTTTTCAACTTCAACCGTTCCGGAAGTCATAGCAAGAACAGCTTCGGAAGTATCTTTTTGAATTTGTTTTATCATATTTGCAATTTCTTTTGTTGCTTTGGTTGTGCGTTCTGCAAGTTTGCGAACTTCATCAGCAACAACAGCAAAACCACGTCCTTGTTCACCAGCACGTGCCGCTTCAATAGCTGCATTTAATGCGAGTAGGTTTGTTTGGTCTGCAATGTCATCTATTACTTGAAC
>CAZVBT010000290.1:0-3803 GCA_964625385.1 uncultured Melioribacter sp.
AAACATAAAATGATTTTTCCAATATCCATCAGCTTTTATAACAAACATTGTTCTCAATGAATTAATCAAAACTTTTGGATTATGTATCTCTGTAATTTTCTTTTCAATTTGAGCAAACAAATCATTATAAATTAATTGATACAAAATTCTTGCACCTCCAGCAATTCTTAATGTTGGAAAATTTTGTGGTCTCTGTTTAAAAAAATTCCATTCTGATTCTTCCATTAATTTTGAATCGTAAAAAGTTCTATATGAATTCCAATTTAATTTTAATTTTTCAATGTACTTTAAAGTTTCTTCATCGCGGTATTTGGCATTATCATTTAACAAACCAGCAATGTAAAAAAGAACGGCTTCATATTTATCCAAAATAATTCCATCCTTATCAAGCTTTAGTAAAAAGTTTATGTTAGCATGTTTTGAAAGAGTTATCATTTGAGTTTTGTTTTGAGAATAACCAAGCGCTTCAAAAATAAATTCATACAAAAGCTGTTTCCATATATTTTTATCATAAAAATCTTTGTGCTCAAAATTCCTTTCATGAAATTGTTTTGATAAATCGTATGTTATGAATGGTTCATTTAAGTTAAGTTCCCGCACATATTCTAATTCTTTTAATCTATTATAAATCTTAACACATTTCTTTTGAAATCTTTGAAAGCCTAACTCTGAAATAAATTTTTCTTTTGCATCAAATGTATTTAAGGATAAAATTGATTGACATTTTATAAAATTATCTTCAGCATTTGATAAATTAAAGTCAGACGATTTAATTTTATCCAAAACAATTTTATCTATAAATGATGATAACTTCAAAGAAGGTATTTTTCTGCCATCTCTTGTATAAACATGTGTGTAACCATTTGGATTATTTAAAGCTACATGAAGAATAACTTTATTGTATTTATTATCAAGATTATGACCGTGAGCTTTCCAGTCTGAATATGTATTATCAATTTCAACATCACCAATAAAAGTTAAATTGCCGATTCTGATTTTTGCATTTTTAAAATCAGGTCCGGCAGTTTCATTATTAAGAATGCCACAATTTAGAATTGATATTTCTTCGCCATCAATAGTTGTTAATGGACTTGTAAAATTTTGACTTTTCCAAATATCGTAAAGAAAGCCCTCTTTGATTTTTGTCTCTCTAGCCATCAAATTTCCATTTGATTAGAGGTAATTAAATCTATCTTTATTTCAATTTACAATTTGAAAACTTTAGATACAACAAATTTTATTTATTTAATAAATCTATTTTTTTATTGTATTCTTTTATGGAGTGATTGATGGCTTGTCCAAAATTTTCTGAAGTGTTACAATAAATTAATGCTCTACTTACATTAATTAAATAATTCTTTGAATTGTTTGTTGAAAATATTTTTACGACATCTTCTAAACTTCCACCTTGTGCACCAACTCCAGGTAATAAAACAAACAAATTATTAAATGATGAAATGTTTTCTTTCAGCTCTTCAATTTTTGTTGCACCAAAAACAATCCCTAAATTTTTATTGATATTCCATTCATTTGCTTTTTCGATAATATGCTGAAATAGAAACTTTCCCTCGAAAGATTTTATTTTTTCAAAATCATTTGCCCCGTTGTTTGATGTTAGTGCCAGCAAAAACGAAATTTTATTTTTATAATCAATAAATGGTTGAATTGTATCATAACCCATGTAAGGATTAAGAGTTACCGAATCAAAATTTAGTTCATCAAAAATTGCCTTAGCATACATTTCACTTGTGTTACCAATGTCACCTCGTTTTGCATCTGCAATTGTTAAAATATTTTCAGGTATCAATTCAAGTGTTTTTTGAATTATTTCAAATCCTCTTGGACCAAGTTTTTCATAAAAAGCAAAATTTATTTTGTATGCAGCTGCTTCCGGATATGTATTTTCAATTACAATTTTATTGAACTCAATAATCGGTTCTTTTTCTTTTAACAAGTGTGTTGGAATTTTTTTAATGTCACTATCCAGACCAACACAAATATGAAGATTATCATTGAATCTTTTTTCTAATTTTTCTTTTGCTGATATCATGTATGTGTTTTTCTGTTTCTATAAATGTTTAATACTATCCCTATCATTATCATGTTGATGATTAATGAACTTCCTCCGTAACTTAAAAATGGAAGAGGAATTCCAATTACAGGTGTTATGCCTAAATTCATTCCAATGTTTAATGCAAAATGGACAAAGTAAAGAGTTAAAATTCCTACAACAACTAAAACGCTAAAATTATCTTTTGCCACATTTGCAATATTTAATAATCTTAAGAAAAGAATTAAAAACAAAACAATTACAATTACACTTCCTATAAAACCAAACTCTTCACCAATAACACAATAAATAAAATCTGTCCACTGTTGAGGAATAAATCTTAACTGTGTTTGATTGCCTTGTAAAAAGCCTTTTCCAAATAATCCACCTGAACCAACTGCAACTTTTGCTTGCAATGCATTATAACCAGAACCAAGTGGATCTGCCATTGGATCTATAAAAGATTCAATTCTTTTTTGTTGATGTGGTTTCAAAACTTTAAAGACATAATCAAAGAAAAATCCAGCTGAAAGATTAATTACAAAAATTACAATGCTATTAAATAAATCTCTTTTGAAAAAAAACAAAGCAGATAATACCATTAGTAAAGTGAACACTAAAACAACTTTACCAAAAATTGACGAGAATACTACAATACCAGGTGAAAGCACAACAAAAATTCCAAATAAACTTATACCACTCCAAAAAATCATTACAAGTGTTATGAACGCAAATACTATCGACGTTCCCATATCCGGTTCAAGCATTATTAAAAAAATAGGTACAAATCCAATAGCTAAAGAAATTGCAAGATCTTTAATGTTATTTATATCTCTGTTTTTATAAGTAAGCCAATAGGAAAGCATTAAAATTGTTCCAAGTTTTGCAAATTCAGATGGTTGAAATCCAAATCCACCAAACCCAAACCAACTTTTTGCTCCATAGATTGTTTTACCCATTACCAAAACTGCAATTAAAAAAAATAATGAAATAGCATAAGAAGGAATTGCAAACATTTTTATAGTTTGCTGAGGCAATGAATAAATTATGAAAAACACAAATAAACCAATAACAAAGAAAATAAGTTGTTTTGTGAAATTTCCATTTGCAACAGGATGATTAACTGTAGAACTATATATTGCCAATAGGCCAAAGATTATTAATCCAATTACAGGTATAAATAAAGCAAAGTCAAATCTATCTTGTAAACGATAATCAATCTTCAATTTTTTTCACCTAATTTTTGCTAGTGCAATATTTTGATCTTTTACTTCATTTGGTTTTTCATTTTGTAAATAAGCTTTTATAACATCTCTGGCAATTGGAGCAGCAGCAGTACTTCCAAAACCAGCATTTTCAACAATTACAGCAATTGCAATTTTAGGATTATCATATGGTGCAAAACCAATAAATATGGCATGATCTTTCCCATGGGGATTTTGAGCTGTACCTGTTTTACCAGCAATATTAAGTTTTGGATCTTTAATATTTACGGCTGTTCCAGCGCCATTAACAACAAGCCACATAGCTTTCCTAACTATATCAAAAGTTTTTTTACTGATTCCAGTTTCTATGTAATTTGGTTTTACATCTATTCTTTTGTTTGTATTGTTATCAATATATGCTTTTAGAAAATGAGGCTTAGCAGTTTTACCATAATTAGCAATAAAAGCAGCATACTGCGCCATTTGAATTGGTGTAACACTTAATTCACCTTGACCAATTCCTAAACTAACAACAAATCCTTTTGTCC
>CAZVBT010000291.1:0-3103 GCA_964625385.1 uncultured Melioribacter sp.
AGAAGATAATTTTGAAAGTGTTTCTTCTAAGTTCTGAGCGTTTGTTGATATAGAGAATAATGTAAATATTATTAATAAAAGTTTTGATTTCATGGATTCCCTTTCGTGTTAAATTTCTGTAATTAATTTAATTAACATTAGATGAAGAACAAAATTAAATTTGCGATAAATCTAAAAATCAGACGATTGTGTTATATTGAAAGTATTTATTTAAGTCTTATTGATATAATTAGTCATGAATAATAATCTGTGAAATCTATGGTAAAACCAAACCACAGATAACACAAATTCACTCAGATAATATAAATCTATTTATTGATAATAATGATTTCAATAATTATTAAAACTAAATATTTACTCGCTTCTAAACACAAATTTTATTTTTAATAACTTGCACCTTTGATTTGCATTCTTAATATTAGTAATAAACTAATTGTTGGTCTATATGTTAAAATCTCTCTTCATTAAAGATTATGCATTAATTGAAACAACTGAAATTCATTTTGGCAAAGGATTAAATATTATAACAGGTGAAACCGGTGCCGGAAAATCAATTTTGGTTGATGCTATGAGTTTGCTTTTAGGTGAAAGAGCTTCAAGTGATGTAATAAGAAAAGGTGCGGAAAAATCTATTGTTGAAGGAATATTTGAAGTAAAAAATAATAAAAGCATTGAAAAATATTGCAAAGAAAATGACATTGATTTCATCGAAGAATTAATTATACGAAGAGAAATTTCACTCAAAGGCACAAATAGATGTTTCATTAATGATTCACCTGTTCCATTATCTCAAATAAAAGAAATTGGCGATTTACTTGTTGATTTGCATGGACAACATGAACATCAATCTTTGTTGAAAGTTGAAACTCACATTGATTTTTTGGATCAAGTAACTGACAATTTAAATTTACTTAATGATTATCAAACAAAATACAATGAACTGCAAATTAAAGTAAAAGACCTAAATGAATTGCTTAACAACGAAAAACTAATTAAAGAAAAAAAAGATTTGTATGAATTTCAGATTAAAGAAATTGATGAAGTTAACCCCCAATTAAACGAAGAGGATAAATTAGAAGAAGAATTATTGATATTAGAGAATGCTGAAAAGTTATTAAATGTTTCAAATGATATTTATAATTCACTATATGAAAGTGAAAATTCTGTTATTGATAATCTTGGTTTTGTAAAAAATAAATTATCAGAACTATTAAGCATTGATAAATCAATTGAAGAAACAGTAAAAGATTTCGAAACATCCTTTGATTTGTTAAAAGATGTTTCTCATACAATAAGAAATTACAAAGACAAAATAAATCTCGACCCGGAAAAATTAAATGAAATTAGAGAAAGGCTTGGATTACTAACCCTTCTAAAGAAAAAATATGGCGGCACATTAAAATCATTAATTGAATATCGCGACAAGATTGGAAAAGAATTTGAACTAGCAGAAAATTTTTCTCATAAAATTTCTGAATTGGAAAAAGATATTAATGCCCTTCGAAAAGATCTTGGTGAGATTGCAAAATTAATTTCAAACAAAAGAATAAATTCATCAAAAAAAATTAAAAAGGAAGTTGAATCAATATTAAAAATTTTGGGAATACCTGATTCAAAATTCGAAGTAAATATTTCAAATCAAATTGAAGATAGCTCTTCAAGCAATTTTATAATTCTTGATAATAAAAAATATAAATACAATGAAAAGGGTTTTGACTTTGTAGAATTTTACATTTCAACAAATATAGGTGAAGACTTAAAACCATTAACAAAAGTTGCAAGCGGCGGCGAAGTTTCCAGAATTATGCTTGCACTAAAATCAGTTTTAGCTAAAACAGATAAATTACCAATTTTAATATTTGATGAAATAGACACAGGAATAAGCGGACGCATAGCACAAAAAGTTGGCAAGGTTTTATATGATCTTGCACAAAATCATCAAATAATTGCAATTACACATTTGCCACAAATAGCTGGCTTTGGCGATTTCCATTTCTCTGTCGAAAAAACAAAATTAAATGATCGTGTTGTAAGCAGTATAAAACTCTTGAAAGAAAATGAAAGAGTAAATGAAATAGCTAAACTAATCTCCGGCGAAGATATAACTGAAACTTCATTAAATAATGCAGTTGAGTTACTAAGAAACAAAGGATTATAATTTTTATTAATAGAAACATCTTTAAAAATTTATCTGGTGCCATCTTGAATTTGTAATTCAAAAAATTATTTTATTTCAATTACTTTCTATAAACACAAGATGGCACTTAAATAAGTTTAATGTTCACATTTATTTAACTAACAACATTTTTCTTGTTTGTATTAAATTTCCAGCTTGAATTCTATAATAATAAACACCGCTTGCAAATTTATTTCCATTAAAATTAACAGAATGCGAACCTGCACTTTGGTAATCATTTACAAGTGTAGCAACTTCGCGCCATGTTGCATCAAATAAAACAAGACTAACTTTTAATGTATTTGGTAAATAATATGAAATTGCTGTGTAAGGATTAAACGGATTTGGATAATTTTGCTTTAATTCAACAATATTTAATGTCTTTATATTAAGTTCAATAATATTACTATACTTAAATTTTCCATCGAAATCAATTTGCTTTAATCTGTAATATACTTTACCATTTTGAACATTTTGATCAACATAAGAATAAGTTTTTAATGAATTAGAATTTCCATATCCTTTGATAAATACAATATTTTCCCAATTGCTATTTTCAAATTTACGTTCAATATTAAAACCATAATTATTAACTTCAGTAACTGTTGACCAGGAGAGTGTAATATTATTTCCATTATTAACAGCACCAAAAGAAACTAATTCAACAGGTAATACAGAAGTTATTCGGGTTTCAAATACACCACGACCATGAGTAGCGGCTAATAAAGTTCCATCGTTTGCTCTAAAATCTAATCCAACAACAACTGCATTCCCAATTGAATTTGAAGCTTCTTGTGTCCAAACTGTACTTGCACCATTTAACAGTATGGTATAATAAACTCCTGTACTAGTTGCTAAAAAATAGTGCATTGTTCCACTAATGTTAAACATTTTTGCCCAGCGTACAGAAATTTCACCAGTTAAATT
>CAZVBT010000292.1:0-5665 GCA_964625385.1 uncultured Melioribacter sp.
AATGATTGTCAAACTTTATATAAAGTTTGACAATCATTTGTTTTTATAATTTTTAATTAAAATTCAGGTGATAAAATGTTTAAAAAATTTTTAGTATTTATTTTATTTATAAGTATAAGTAGGATATTTGGCGGTGGATTCCAAATAAATGAACATGGAGCTAGAGCAATGTCGCTAGCTGGTGCTTTTACAGGAATGGCAAATGATCCATCAGCATTATTTTTTAATGGTGCTGGAATTACACAATTAAACGGAACCCATTTAATGTTTGGAGCTACTCTAATAAAACCAAGTGCAAGTTTTCGCGGGCCATCTCCATCAATAACAGAATATAAAATGGTTGATCAACTTTTTAATCCAATAAACCTTTACATAACACATCAAGCAAATGATTTTTTATTTTTTGGTTTAGCTGTTAATAATCAATATGGTTTAGGTACGGAGTGGGAAAGTACTTGGCCTGGTAGATTTTTAGCAATCAAAACAGATTTAAAGACATTTTATTTTACACCAACTATGGCAATTAAATTTTATGATAATTTCTCAATGAGTTTTGGCCTTGTTTATGCTTTCGGCGAAGTTAAAATAAATAGAAATGCTGAGGTTACACCTTTTACTGGAGAAGCAAATGTTGATCTTAAAGGTGATGGTAATGCTTTTGGTTTTAATTTAGGTATTTTATATAAACCATCTGATAATTTATCTCTTGGTTTATCTGTTAGAAGTGAAAATACTTTTCTTTTAAATGGAACTGCAAACTCTACCGGACCTAATGCAGTTTTACCACTACTTCCTAAAGGTGATATCTCTTCTAAACTAACTACACCATTAAATGTTACATTTGGAGCTGCCTATAAACCATTTTGTAGTTTAACTTTAACTGGCGATTTTCAGTACGTTGGTTGGTCGAGCTATGATAAATTAACTGTTGATTTTAAAGATGAAAAATATGCTGATCTTTCTGCAGCAAGAGATTATCAAAATACATTCATTGCAAGGTTGGGTGCTGAGTATAATTTATTTAGTGGATTTGATTTAAGAGGTGGAATTTTCTTTGACCGAAATCCTGTTAAAGATGAAATGGTTGAACCAACTTTGCCCGATGCTAACAGAATTGGTCTAAATGTTGGTTTTGGTTATAAAATTACTGATAATATTTCAATTGATTTAGCCTATTTATTCTTGAGATTTAATGAAAGAACTATTACAAATTCTCAAGTAAGTTATACTAAAGGATTTGCTCCTTTTAACGGTACTTATAATTCAAGTGCTAATCTTTTTGGAGTAAATTTTTCTTATAATTTTTAATTGAGAGGTTAAAATGAAATTAATAAATAAATTATTTTTATCTGGTTTACTTTTGAGTTTAATTTTTGTCTTTGGATGTGAAGATCGGTCAGAATTAAACCAACCACAAGTACCATCTACAGGTCAAGTCAGTTTTGAAAGATTTGTTGTTTTAGGAAATAGTTTAACAGCTGGTTATCAATCTGGTTCACTTTATAAAAGTGCCCAAGATTATAGTTTTGGTAAACAGATTGCAAATATTGTAAAAACAAATTTTGAACAACCTTATGCTTCTGATCCAGGATTAGGAACCAGAATTGAAATAGGATCTTTATCACCTTTTGCTTTGAAGTATAATACAAATCAAGGTGTTCCTATAAATCTAAATTATGCTGCACCATACAACAATTTAGCGATTCCAGGTGCATTTACATATGATATGTTAAATGCAACAAAAACTTCTGATAGTTATTCAGCTAAAGGTGGAAAACCAAATCCATTGTTTGATGTTGTTTTACGTGGGCTTGGTTCACCATTTAAACAAGCAAAAGCCTTAAAGCCAACTTTACTTTTCTGCTGGATTGGTAATAATGATATTTTAGGACATGCAACTAGTGGTGGCACTGTGCCATATACAGATCCAACTATCTTCGCTGGAATGTGGAAACAACTTGCTGATAGTTTAGCTTCTCTAAAAACAAAAGTTGTTATAGCAAATATTCCTTCGGTTACTGCAATACCATTCTTCACAACTGTTCCTCCTGTAACAAAAAATCCTTCAACTGGTCAGATTATTCCATTATACGGACAAACAAAAACCGGAATTCGTCAGTTAGTTTTGGGCCAGGATTTAGTTACACTACAAGCTTTAGGTGTGATGACAGATGCAAGTGGAAATCCAACTGGATTTGGGTTATCACCAACTAAACCTTTACCAGATGCAGTGGTATTAGATAAAGAAGAAGCCGCTAACGTTCAATCTGTTATAGCTTCATATAATTCTACTTTAGCATCTTTAGCAAGTGCGAATGGTTTTGCTTTGGTGGATGTTAATACATTTTTTAATAATGTTGCAAAAAATGGTATTGTTGCTGATGGAACAAAGTTCACAACTGAATTTGTAAATGGTGGTTTGTTTAGTTTGGATGGTGTTCATCCAACAAGTCAAGGTTATGCAATTGTTGCAAATGAATTTATAAAAGTTATTAATCAAAAATGGGGAAGTAACATTCCTTTAATTAATGTTTCTACTGTTCCCGGCAGTTTAATACTTTCTAAAAAAATTCAACTAAGTGCATTTGGTACACCAATAATACCAAAAGGAACTTTGGATAATCTTTTGTTTTAGTATTTTTGGAGTGGTTTTCAAAATTATTAAATATTTGGAAACCACTCTGATAAATTTTTAGGTAAAATATGAAAACAAAGATTGCATTAAGTGGGTTATTGTTGATTTTAAATTCCTGCATATCTTCTGATTATGTTACAGAAAATAAAAAAGCTGATGATACTGAAATTTATGTTTTTGATGATGTTAGTATTGATACAACAAAAATAATTAAAGAAGATAATAAACCTGTTAGTATTGACACAAAAGAAAAACCTAAAGAAGAAACAAAAGAACAAATTGTTTACAAATACACGGTTCAGGTAGGCGCTTTTACAACTAAAGAAAGAGCAGAAAATTTTATTAATCAAAATCAAAATAAAACATCCTTCCCTCTAAAAATTTATTATAATGAAAATACAAAATTATATTCTGTTCAGATACCTTCTTTCCCATCTAAAGAAGAAGCTGATAAAATCCGTGATGTATTAAAAAATTTTCCACCATTTAAAGAAGCATTTACAATTCAGATTGAAAAATAAATGGACCCTTTTTTAAAAAATATAATTGTAACTTTTGTTGCATTTATTTATGTATTCGGTGTTGTTGAGATAATGGATTTCTTCGTTAAAAAAGGTTTTCCACAGGATTTTTCCAGAAAAGTTGTTCATTTGGCCGCTGGTTCCTGGTTAATTTTTTGGATGTTTTATGATTCATCACACTGGTCAAAATATTTAAACATTTCCCCGGCTTTTTTATGGACTATTTTGTTATTATATAAAGGTTTTTTTGCAAAAGAAGATGACCAGGCAGTAAAGACTATGACCAGAACCGGTGATAAAAAGGAATTATTAAAAGGACCATTATATTTTACTTTAGTTATGAACTTGTTTGGAACAGTATATTATGGATCAAGTCTTGCATTATACGCAATGGGCTTTTTAACTTGGGGCGATGGTTTAGCTTCCGTTGTAGGAAGTCGATTTGGCAAACATAAATTCTTTATTTTATCTCAAAAATCCTTTGAAGGTAGTTTAACTTTTTTAATTTTTGGTATTATGGGTACTTTATTATTTCATTTAATCTTTAGTATTAATGTAAATTGGAATTTTTTAATAATTTGTGCTGTCATTTCAACATTAATTGAAGCATTAAGTCCCAAAGATTTAGACAATATTTTAATTCCATTGGTTATCTTAATTTTATTTAAATTTTATTATTAAGAGTAATTTCAGAAAATCAAAAAAATATTATAAATTAACTAAAACAAAAAAAGGAGAGGTTATGGCATTCTCATTAAACAAAGTAATGTTAATAGGAAATTTAGGACAGGATCCAGAACATCGTTTCACTGCAAATGATGTTTCTGTTACTAATTTTTCTGTCGCTACTTCAAGAAGTTATAAAGGTAAAGATGGAAATTGGGTTAATGAAACAACCTGGCATAATGTTGTTGCTTTCAATTTATCAGATTATTATAAAGAAAAATTAAAAAAGGGGAAGAAAGTTTACGTTGAAGGTCGTATATCAAAAAGAGATTACACTGATAAAGAAAATATTAAAAGATACATTACAGAAATAGTTGCTGAAAATATAATTCCTCTTGATGGCAGTGAATCCAATGATAAAGTTGAAGAATTAAAATCAAACAATGTAGAATTAGATAAAGAAAACAAAGATGCAGATTTACCATTTTAATAGAAAAATATTTTAAGGAATAATTTTAATTGGATATAAGTTGGTCTTTAGATTTGATAATTGTTTTTATTTGTCTTTTGCTTTCAGCTCTATTTTCAGCTTCTGAAATAGCAATTTTCTCTTTTGATAAAAAAAAATTTGCAGAATTTAAAAAAAAACATTTGCTACTTGGGAAATATTTACATGAACTTCTTAATAATTCCAAAAAAGTTCTTATCACAATTTTACTATCTAATACGATTGTTGCTGTTTGGGCTTCGATAATTAGTGTTCAATTATCTTTATCTATTTCTGAAAAATATGGTTACTCGAAAGATGCAGCAATTTTAGTCCAAATTATTTTATTAACACTTCTTCTTTTAACAATTGGAGAAATAACTCCAAAGATTTGGGCTAATAAGCATCAACATACTGCATTAAAAATTATCATAGCTCCAATATATTTTTTCTTTATTTTGTTTTATCCAATTTCATTCCTAATATCAAATCTTATGAATTTTTTATCTAAAACTATTAATAATAAAAAATCTGCAACGGCTTTAATTGAAAGTGAAATAAAAGAATTAGCTGATTTGAGTGTTGAAAAAGGGACTATTGAAGTTGATGAACATGAATTAATTAATGGAATAGTTTCATTTAAATCTGTAACAGCACGTGAAATTATGACACCAAGAGTTGATATTGCTGCTGTTTCAGTTGATTCTTCTTTTGATGAAATTTTGAATATAATTAATGAGTCTGGTCATAGTAGAATTCCATTATATGAAAAAGATTTAGATAACATTAAAGGAATTATAATTTCAAAGGATTTACTACCATTCATAAAAGATAAAGAAAAAGCAAAAAATATTAATCTACTTAAAATTGCCCGTGAGCCAATATTTGTTCCTACGACAAAACATATAAATGATTTGCTGCATGAATTTCAGGAAAAGAAAATTCATTTAGCTATTGTTGTTGATGAATATGGAGGAACTGCTGGATTAATTTCTCTCGAAGATATTCTTGAAGAAATTGTTGGAGAAATTAGAGATGAACATGATAAAGAGGAAAATGAAATTCAAAAAATATCTGAAAATTGTTATCAGGTTTTGGGCAAATTATCAATTGATGAATTAAATGAATTATTAAATGATAATTTTTCTTCTGAAAATGATGACTATGATACAATCGGTGGTTTTGTATTTAATCATGCCGGAAAAATACCGGAGAAAGATTACTCATTTACTTTTAAGAAATATAAATTTACAGTTAAAGAAATTTTGAATAACCGAATTAACAAAGTGCAAATTGAAAAGGTAGCAAATTGAAAAAAGGTTGTTTCTTATTGTCCGTTTCAATTTTAACTATAAT
>CAZVBT010000293.1:0-1777 GCA_964625385.1 uncultured Melioribacter sp.
TAAATTTTTTGGTAAATCTATCCCACAAATTTTACCACTTTTTTTATAATCTAACCAGCCAGAACCAGAAATATAACCGCGAACAATACATTCGATAGGAATAAGTTTTGCTTTTTTAACAATCATCGAACGATCTTTTAATTCGGAATATTCAAGGCAAATTTCAGGATATTTTTCAAATTCAGTTTCAACAACATGATTGTCAATTATATCTTTTGTAAAATCAAACCAAAACTTTGAGATTTTATTAAGAATTTTTCCTTTGTTAGGAATTCCATCTTTCATAATAACATCGAATGCAGATAAACGATCTGTAGAAATTATTAAATAATTTTCTCCCAAATCATAAATATCTCTTACTTTTCCACTTTTAATAAAATTTAATTTTGAAAATGAAGTGTTAGTTATAACATTCATAAAGAGTAATTTTTTTGTTGGGTTAAAATAAGAATTTTTAAATCAATTAATTCTCATTTTTGTGGATGTGGCACTGGCAAGTTTCATAAATTTCTTCGTAATCATAATCAATAGTTAATTCCTCGCCAGCTTTTATATCTCGTTCTGCAATTAAAAAAAGTGAAGATTCATTTCTATCTTCAACGTAACAATTTGGTTCACACAGGTGGTTAATATTTCTTAAAAGAGAATTTTTTGCAGTATCAATGTAGTTATCACCATTCCAGAAAATATAAACATTACCTTCTTCCTCTTCACGACGAACACATTCATCTTCATCAATTACTTCTCCTTCTATAACACAAATAATGCTGTCGGCTGGTATATCCACATTTGTAAACAAACCTTTTCCATGTAATGGTGAATCTTTTACTTCGAGATAGTTTAAATAATATGGATATTCTTTTGTCATGATTAGCTTAAATTGAAAAGGGATGATTGCTCATCCCTTGATTGTGGGCAGAGACGGAATCGAACCGCCGACACAAGGATTTTCAGTCCTTTGCTCTACCGACTGAGCTATCTGCCCAAAAATTATGCGGACAAAAATAAAGAATTTATCTTTATCCGCAAAAATTTTCCAAAAATTTTTTTACATCACTAATGCCATAATAGCTTTTTGAACATGCAATCTGTTTTCTGCTTCATCAAAAATTACACTGTTATCAGAGTCAGCTACTTCATCAACTACTTCATCGCCACGATGAGCTGGTAAACAGTGCATAAATAAGTAATCGTCTTTAGCATGTTTTATTAATTCAGGATTAACCTGGTATTTCATGAATTTCTTTTTTCTTTCTTCAGCTTCTTTTTCTTGCCCCATACTTGCCCAAACATCTGTGTAAATTACATCAGCATCTTTCACAGCTTCAATTGGATCTTCTAAAATTTCAATTTTGCTTCCCATGTATTTTGCATTTTTTAATGATTCTTCAACTACAAAATCAAGTGGTTTATATCCTGAAGGTGAAGCAATTGAAATATCCATTCCGACTTTTGAACATCCATGTAATAAACTGTGAGCCATATTATTTCCATCACCAATGTAAGCTAATTTCAATCCTTGAAGTTTTCTTTTCTTTTCAAGTATTGTGAATAAATCTGTAAGCACTTGACAAGGATGATGTAAATCCGTTAACCCATTAATAACAGGAATTGAACCATATTTAGCAAGATCAATTACATCCTGATGATCGAAAGTTCTGATCATAATTCCATCTAAATATCGTGATAGAACTTTTGCAGTATCGGAAACACTTTCACTTTTTTTAAGTTGTAAATCATTTTGGTTGAAATACAAACCAATTCCACCAAGTTCATA
>CAZVBT010000294.1:0-16138 GCA_964625385.1 uncultured Melioribacter sp.
TTACTTTCAAGAAATAATTATGAAGTTGTAACTGCTGTAAACGGAGAAGAAGCATTAGAAATTTTGAAAACTTTTACTCCAAAAGTAATTGTTGCCGATTGGACTATGCCAGTGATGGACGGTTTATCTTTGTGTAATGTACTGAAAGGAGATCCAAAACATAAGTTAACTTACTTTATAATTTTAACTGCACGTTCTTCATTGCGAGATAGGATTATGGGTTTGGATGTTGGAGCTGATGACTTTTTAGTAAAACCAGTTGAAAATCAGGAATTGCTTGCACGCATTCGTTCAGGTATAAGAATTTATAACTTGCAAAATGAATTAAAAAATATTGAACATTCAAAAGCTGTTCTTGAAATGGCTGCTACGATTGGACATAAAATTAATAATCCTTTAAGTAGTTTACTTCTTTCATTAAAGAATATTGAAAATGAAATTTTACCGTCCGAAAAAGAAAAACTTAAGGAAGATTTTTCTACAATTAATGAATCAGTTGAAAGAATTCGGAAATTTGTTGAAGAATTAATTCATTTGAAATCTGCCGAAACTGAAGATTATACCTCTGATCAAAAAATGATTCGCACAAATTAATTTAAGTTTTTTGACTTTCCTTCGATAATAAGGTGGAGGAAAGTCTATGCTAGAAAAAATTACAAATATTTCTGCCGGTTCAGATTATAAAAATGCTACTTCTAAAACCGGTAGATATAGCCGTGCCTCACAATTCATTAATGTGTTGAATTCTTCAATGACAGATTCTATTTCTTTATCTCCTGCCGTCTCTTATCTCAATTCTTTAAATTGGAAATTAAAAAGAATTAATAAGATTAAAGAAAATCTTATTGTAATTTTTGAATATGATGGATATGAATTTACCGCTAATGTTGGTTATCCTGAAACGGCATTAAATAATCATATTGATTATTTGATAAAAAAGTTCATTGAAAAATTTTCGAACAGAATTGAAATAAATATTAGTTTAGAAACTCCACCTTTTAACAAAGAATTGCAACCAAAAGAAAATGAAGCGAATTTGTTTTATCTAAATCTTTTTGTTGATGATTTATTGGCTCTTAATGAAAAAGTTTATCAACTAAATGAGAATAATTATGAAGTAATGAAGTTATTTAATTCCAGAGAAAGAAATCTTAAATATGAATTTAATACGATTAATGAAAATCTCTTTCATTTTATTGAAAAGTATCTATCAATTAAATTAAGACCAATTTCTATCGCTGAACCCGTTGAAGATAAAATCTTACTACGGAGAGTTCAGTTAATTAAGTAATAATTATGAATAATCTAAAAAATCAACGGGCAGTTTTAGTGTATAGAGAAACAGATTTCAGTAACTATATCGAGTTACCGAATAATAATCCTTTAGCTATAATTGATGTTGAACTAAAAATAGTTTATTGCAACGAAGCATTTAAAGGCAATTTTGGTCTTGGTATTGGGGATGAAATCTCCCAAATGAATTCCAATCCTGAATTCGTTTATCTTGTTAAAGGATTTAATGAAAGTCATTATAAAAATATTTCCGTGGATATTACTCTTTCTTTTGAAAATGATACACTAGTAAAAAATTATTTTGTAAGAATAGAAAGAATATTCATTAAACAAAATCAATATTTTGTCCTTTCCATTGAGTCACTTGAACAGAGAAACAAACTTGAAAATAAAATTAATTCTATACATAATGCTCTTGATCAGGGCAATTTCCCTTTAATGATTTTGGACAACGATAAAAAAATTACTTACGTCTCTAAAACTTTTGAAGTTGTATTAAACCGTGATATAGAAAATATATTTAATAGACAGATTGATGAAGTGCTATCAGATTTTCTTAATCTTGCAGAACTTGATGATCTTAGAAATTCATTAAATAATTATACACCGTGGAAAAAACTAATTTGTTTTTACAAAAAAACACCGGCAGAATATTGGGAGTTTAAACTAAATCCGGTTTACGAAAATGAATTTGAAAAACCGAATTATATTTTGTTTGCAAATAATTTAACAGAACACATTAATCAAACAATTGCAATTGAACGTTCAGAAAAAAAGCAAAAACTAATTATTGATAACATCAGCGATTTATTATTAATTGTTGAAAAAGTTGGAAACTTTGCATTATTTGAAAATGCAAATGAAAATTTTTGTAAATCTTTTGGACTGGATAAAAACAGAATTTATTCACTTAAGATTGATGATTTTATTCCTCTAAATCTTTCGAAAGAAATTTATGAAGCCATTTATTATTTGAGCAATAAAAATATTTCCTACCATGAATTTATCTACAAACATTTTAATAATCATGAATTTAATTGCAAAGTTACAAGTGTTCCCGAAACAGGAAATAACCTGACATACTTTATCGTTACGTTAAAAGATATAACAGAAGAGGTTCGCTATCGTGAACAACTTAAAAAAGCTTATCACAAGGAAATGCAATTAAACAAAATGAAATCCGATTTTCTTGCAAAGATGTCCCACGAAATCAGAACTCCATTTAATGCTATTGTTGGTTTTTCTGAAATCATTGATGAAAGTATTGAAACAGGTGATATAGAAATATTACGTGAATTAATGAATTCAATGAAAGAAGTTTTAGGAAGAGCTTTAAATTTATTCACGAATATTATTGAAGTTTCTCAAATTGAAGGTGGTGAAATCGAATTAGAAAAAGTTGACTTAAATTGTAATCATATCATAAGAAATCTTTCTAAAAGGTTTGATGAAGAAATACAAAAAAAGAATATTGATTTTATTCTTGAACTTTCTGATGATGAATGCATAATTGAAGTTGATTGGGTTAAGTTTGAAAAAATAATTTCCTCTTTAATTGAAAATGCAATTAAATATACTGATAAAGGTTATGTGTTTATAGGCTCGAAGGCTATAAATAAATATGTTGAAATTATAATTGAAGATAGTGGCGTTGGAATCGAACAAAATCAAATTGAAAGATTGCTGAAACCATTTACTCAGGAAATTGAAGGCTATACTCGTCCTTTTGAAGGTGCCGGACTTGGTTTAACAATTGCATATAAACTTACTCAACTAATGGATGGTAAGTTTGAAATCGAAAGCGAGAAAAACAAAGGGACAAGAATTACACTAACTTTTCCTCTTTCATGCTAGTTGAGATTTGCAATGAATTTAGTTTCAGAAAAATATCGTGAAAATGCCATTAGCACCGAGGCTCAAATTGCTAAATTCTACAAATTAGCGAAAGAACATTTTCAAATTGATGTTGATATTCAATCTGATCAAATTAATACAATTAAAGAAAGTGTAAGATTCTTTTCCCTTGAACTACCAGCAGAACTAAAAGAAATTTTTATCTCATTTAATGATGCGCCGCTACTTTGGATTTTTGAATCATCACTACTAAACCAAATAGAAGAATTTATGAAGTTTAACTTCAAAGGTCTGGCTTTTAGTGAACTTCATAAACAGATAAAAGATAACTATGCTCGCTGGGCAACTTCTAAATTAAAAAGCGAAAAAGAATATTATTCTACTACTACAATTAATTTTATCGAACGTGATATTAATAAACATAATTTCTTTAAGATGATTCTTAAAGGATTAATTTTAACTTATCAACCGACATTTTTTAATTCACAAAAAGCTTTAGATTTATTTGAAAGCACAATTGATTTGATAAAATCTTTACGTTTAAATGAAAACACTAAATCAGAATTAATTTACCTACTCAAACTTTACATTGGTTTTGTGTATTTAAAGGAAAACGACTACATCAAAGCTAACGATATATTTAAGCAAGCTATTGAAATAAAACCACAAGGTTGTTCAGCAAAAATTTATTCCTCACTCTCCGAAATAATGTTAGGCAATGAAGAAGTTGGCATGTATTATCTTAAAGAAGTTTTTAATTATGATATTAAAAGATTGTCTATTGCAATGAAGTTTAATAATCTTGGTATGTTTAATTACTTTTTCCGAAATGCATTTATATATAACATTTTTCATGAAAAAGAGTTTTCGAGGGTTTCTGATACAATTCAAATTTTATTTAAAGAATTTAGAATCAGCGATGAATCGATTTTTAATACTTGCGGGGAAAAATTAGAGAAAATAAAAAAATGCAAATTGGATGAATATTATGATGAAGAAATAAAAAAGTCATTTGATTTTTTTGAGAAAATATATAACCAATATTCAACTTCAAACTCAACATTACTTCATGCAAGTTATCCGGAATTTCAAAACAAAATAAAACAAATTGTCGAAAAAATAATTTCAAATGTCAAAGAAAAATATTACAACGAGGTTAAATCAATTCTAAATACTTATGATTTGGTAATTAATGATAATTTAAGTGCCGAAAAACATTTAATTGAAGAATTGGAAATCTTTAAAAAGAAATCTCAGGAAACACTGAAAGAAACTATTCAACGAATAATAGATAATTATGATTTAGAAGCGAAAGAATTAGAAGTAAAAATAAATGAACTACCGGAAATAGATAAATACAATCCAAGAATAGCATTAGTAAATAATTTAACTTACAATATTTTTATAGCATTCATAGTTTTTTTTATAGGTGGAATTACAGGTTACTCAAATAAAATAGTTGATAACGTTAATGAATTTAACTCGATTTTTGTTTCAGTTTTAGTATCAGGCTCTAAATGGGGTGCAATAAGTTTTATAATTGGCTTATTAATCTCATTATTAATGGCAGCTGGTGTAGCAATTGAAAAATATGACATATCATCAAAGTTACAAAGGAAACTAAATCTATTGAAAATAGAAAAAGAAAAAGCAATTTCTGAAGCAAAAGATGTAAATAATCATAAAGAAAAAATAATGATTGAAAGCATCAACAGCAGCATTGAACTTCATAGAAAAAGGGTAGCAGAAGTAAAAGAACAAAAAGCAACTGCCGAAAAAGAACTTTACGAAAATGCTAATAAAAAAATTGATGAAGAAATTAAAGAACTGGCTAAAGTAATTTCATAATTCACAGCTTTAAATTAGTATTCAATTTTATACAACTGGCTAATATCCAACACTATTTGACAATTCTTATCAAATTTTCTGCTTAAAATAAATTTTAATTAATAACAAAAGTGGAATAATATTTGACAAATCTTCCAAAAAGGAAAATTTATATTGAAAACAGTTGTTACCATTACCGGCATTCGTCCTGATTTTATCCGAATGAGTAAAGTATTCGAAAGACTTGATACTGAATTTGATCATGTAATGATTCATACCGGCCAGCATTATGATGATGAACTTAGCAAAATATTTTTTAACCAACTTAAAATCAGAAAACCTGATTTTACTTTAGCAACAGGGCAAAATAGTTCAAATCACTATGAACAGTTATCATACCTTTCAAAAGAAGTTATTTATCTTCTCAAAAGAAAAAAAATTAATCCTGATATCATTCTATTTCTTGGCGATTCAAATTCTGCAATGGTTAGCGCTCCACTTTTCAAAGAAGGTTATAGAATTGGTCATATCGAAGGTGGAATGCGTTCTTACGACAGACGAATGCCGGAAGAAGTTAATCGTGTTATCTGCGATTACGTTTCCGATTTGGTTTTTGTTTACACTCCTTTATATAAAGAACGATTAATAAAAGAAAATAAAAATCCCAAACAAATTTTCGTCGTCGGCAATACAATTGTTGAAGTAGTAAAAAAATTTATGCCCACCGGAAATAGAAGCAAAAATTTTATTGTTGCTGATATTCATCGTAATGAAAACTTAAAATCTCCGGAGCAGTACAATCATATTCTGAAATTTTTAGATGAATTAGGTAACAAAACCAAACTTGAAGTTCGGCTTGTTAAGTTCAACAGAGCATTGAAATTAATTAACAAGCACAAATTGCTTAACGATAAGAAGAATATAAAACTTGTTGGTCCTTATGGATTTTTAGACTATTTGAATCTTCAATACAATGCTTATGGAGTTGTTTCAGATTCAGGAACAAGTCAAGAAGAATGCCCGTTATTAGGTGTTCCTGTTGTTGTGCCCAGAAATTTCACAGAAAGACCTGAATCAGTTGAAAATGGAAACAGCATCTTAATTGGTGAAAATAATCCAGTCGAAAAAATGATAAGTGATTCAATGAAATTTTTTGAATCATATTCAATCTCAAAAGAAAAAATTAAATGGCTCGGTGATGGTAAAACGTCAGAAAAAATTTTAAAAATTCTTAAGAAGGAACTTTAATATGAAAAACATTTTAATCGTAGGTGGTGCTGGTTACGTTGGCGGTGCAATTACCGATTTAATTCAGCAGTCTAATTATAATGTAAGAGTTTACGATGGATTGTTGTATGAAGATTCATTTCGTAAGCCAGTTGATTTTGTTTACGGCGATGTGCGGGATTCAGAAAAATTAAAACAACAACTCAAATGGGCTGACGCAGTTGTTTGGTTAGCTGCAATTGTTGGTGATGGTGCCTGCCAAATTAATCCTAATTTAACCAAAGCAATTAATCAAGATTCAGTTGCATGGCTTGCAGATAATTATGACGGCAGAATTGTTTTCATGTCAACCTGTTCAGTCTATGGTGCTCAGGATAAAGAACTTGATGAATCATCGCCTACAAATCCTTTATCGCTCTATGCTCAAACAAAACTTGAAGCTGAGAAATATCTCAAACATAAAAATGCTATTATATTCCGGTTAGGAACTCTATTTGGCGTTGGTGATCTTTATTCAAGAATTCGATTAGATCTTGTTGTGAATATTTTAACTGTGCGTGCATATCTCGAAGGCAAAATCAGCGTCTTTGGCGGTGATCAATTTAGACCATTACTTCATGTAAAAGATGTTGCAAGAGCAGTATTAATGAATCTCGAAAGCGAGCACAAAGGAATTTATAATCTTGCCCGCCAGAATGTTAGAATAAGTGATCTTGCTTATCAGGTTAGAATGCACTTCCCCGATCTTGTAATTGAAACTACAGATATGCCTTTTCAGGATACAAGAAATTATCGTGTGTCTGCAAAAAAATCTCTTGAGGTATTCGGCTTTAAATCAATTCACTCAATTGACGAAGGAATTGAGGAATTAAAATATCTTGTTGAAACAAAACGCATTAAAGATTTGAAGAGTCCGCGTTATTCAAATCAAGCTTACCTTAAAGAACATTATTTCGAAATCTTAAATGAAAAATTCAAAGAGGTAGAAGCAGCATGAGTGAGGAAAAAATTCCCAAATTAATTAAAGGCGGTTTATCTGTAGATGACAGAGGTCGTGTTGGTTATGTTAATGAATTTAATTTCATGAGTGAGGAAATTAAAAGATTTTATTTTATTGAAAATCACAACAAGGGTTTTATTCGTGCATGGCATGGGCATAAAGTTGAAGCTAAATATGTGTTGGCTGTAAAAGGTGCGTCACTTGTATGCTGTGTTAAAATTGATGACTGGGATAAACCATCGAAAGATGCAAAAGTTTGGAGATTTGTTTTAAGTGATACTCAGCCGTCAATACTTTACATTCCTGAGGGTTATGCAAATGGTCATATGTCTTTAAACGATGATACGCTAATAATGGTTTTTTCAAATCAAACTATTGATGTCGGACTAAAAGATGATATCAGATTTGAATCTCATTATTGGAATCCCTGGCACGTGGAGGAAAGATGACGGAAAAAATTTTAGTCATCGGTTCAACAGGAATGCTTGGCTATGCTGTATCAGAATATTTTATGAGCAAAGGATATAATGTTGTTAAACTAACAAGAAGTGATTTTGATATTGGGATTGAGCCGCACGAAAAATTTGAAAAGTATTTAGATGGAATTGATGTAGTTGTTAATTGTGCAGGATTAATCAAGCCAACAATCGGTAAATTTCCAATTGAACAGGCGATAAGAGTTAATTCGATTTTCCCGCGAAACTTAGCATTGATGACAAAAGCCCGTGGAATAAAATGTTTTCACATAACTACGGATTGTGTTTACTCCGGCAAAAAAGGTAATTACAACGAAATGGATTTATTCGATGCAGAAGATTTATATGGAATGACAAAGAATGCTGGTGAAAATAAAGATTGTATGGTTTTGAGAACTTCAATCATTGGAGAAGAAAAAAATAACAGCAGATCACTTTTGGAATGGGCAAAAAGTCAAGCTGGCAAAGAAGTGAATGGATTTACAAACCATTTATGGAATGGTGTTACAACTTTATATCTGGCTGAGATAATTGAAAATATTTTAAAACAGAATTTATATCAAACAGGAATTTTTCATATACATTCACCGAATACAGTTAATAAATATGAGCTGCTTCAGATCTTCAATGAAGTTTATGAATTGAACTATGTTAAAATTAATCCTGTGGAAGCAAAAGAAGCAGTTGATAGAAGTATGTCAAGCATTTTCGAATTAACAAAAAAAGTCTGTGTAAAAACTATACAGCAGCAAATCAAAGAGATGAGAGAGTTTTTTGAATTGTTAAATTCTGAGAACAAGATAGTAAATATGAATTTATCTAATTAATCTGAAGCTGGTTTTGAAAAATCTTTTAGTAGTTGTTTTATTCTTAAAATAATAATTAAAGACACATCAAAATATGAATACACAAAAAGTAAAAAGAGAAGATCTCTTTAATGTTGTAAAAAATTACATTATTCCAGTGAGTATTGTAGGTGATATTGGTTGTGGCATACGCCCCCAAGATTTTATCGAACCGCGTTACCATATATGTATTGACCCACATATTCAATATCTTGAATATATTAGAGATAAATTAAAACCAACTATAAATTATGCATATATCAATGCAGACTGGTCAGAAGCAATTAAGATATTTCCACAAAATTCATTTGATACAATTTTCTTGCTTGATGTTATTGAACATATTGAAAAAGACATTGCAATAAAATTATTAGAAGAAACAAAAAAAATTGTAACCAAACAAATTGTCATTTTCACACCGCTTGGATTTATTGAACAATTTCACGAAACAGATAAAGATGCATGGGGACTTGATGGTGGAAAATGGCAAGAACATAAATCGGGTTGGTTGCCGGAGGATTTTGGTGAAGGATGGGAATTTTTCGTTTGTGAAGACTTTCATACTCATGATAATTTTGGTAATCAATACGAAAAACCAAAAGGAGCATTTTTTGCAATCTACAACTCTCCAAAAAAAATAAAAGAAACCAAACCTATTTTCACAGTAATTGTGCCTACTTATAATCAAGCTCAATATTTAGGAGAAGCTTTGGATAGTTTGATTAATCAATCTTTTCCTTTTTGGGAGGCAGTTGTAGTTAATGATGGCAGTACTGATTCTACGCTTGAAGTTATAAATGATTATTGTAAAAAAGATTCAAGGATCAGAGCTTATCATAAAGAAAATGGAGGTGTTGCTTCTGCTCTTAATGTTGGAATACAAAATGCAAAAGGTGAATGGATTTGCTGGCTCTCTTCGGATGATCTTTTTGAACCATACAAACTTGAAACACATTTTGAAGCAATAAACAAACATCCAGATATAAAATTCTTTCATACACATTGGTATTTACTTTTAGATGAAACAAAACAGAAAATAGCTCCACCACTTTGGTTGGCTATTCCTCCCATTGAATTTCAGGTTACTAGATTTTTCTGGGCAAATTACGTTCATGGAAATGCTATAGCAGTTAATCGGTCAGTATTTGAAAAAGTCGGCCTGTTTAATGAGTCGTTTAGACAAGGTCAAGACTTTGATATGTGGCTTCGTATTTCTAAAAGTTTCGTTTCATATTATATTGACAAAAGAACATGCATAACAAGAATTCATAAAGGTCAAACAACAAATTCTTTTGTTGAGGGAGGCGTGCTGGATTCTACAAAAGCATTAATAGAATTCTTAAACAAATCGAGTTTTAATCAACTCTTTCCATTTACTGATTTTCAAAATCCAAATAACATTATTAAAGCTCTGAATGAGATTATTTATATTTCTGTAAAAGAAGAAGCATTCCTTTATCGGTGTGGATTTACAACTGCTTTGGCAGAAAAAACTATGGAATGGTTAACTAACGAAATTCCAAAACAATTATTCAATAGGTTATTCCCAATATTGAAAGATATTGTTAAAAGCTACTCAGAACAGTCATTAAGTGAAGAAATTAAAAATGTACTTAAGCTGTTTCTTAATGATAATAGAGTTATTTATAAGCATCATGATTTTATCTCCGAAACTAAACAATTCATTCATAAACTTATTTGTAAGGGCGAACAAAAAAAAGCAAGAGCAATTGAAACTTATCTTAATAAAATATTTAACAATGAAATTAAGAATGTAAAACATGATGATTTTTATGAACCTGTTTTGCTTGGTTATCCGAATAATAATTTGTTCGAGAAGATAGAGCCAAGTTATATTATTTATTGGACATTAGCACCTGGACGAACCGAGACAAACTCTATTAAACATCTCTTAAATATTAATTGTAAAAATTGCAAAAGTAGTTTCAATATAAGTTTTGAATATGAAATGAAAAAGGAGCCAACTGTTCAGGAATTTATCTGTCCAAAGTGCAAATTTGGTTATAGATACGATGATGAAAATTTAGATCGAGATTTTCTAGAATTTCACAATCGCAAGGTTTCAATATCTGATAGTTCGATATCAGATTCAACTAAGGTTGCATTTTTTATTCGAAATGCTTTAGTAGTTGGAGGAGGCACTAGAATTTTCTTTAAATATATCGAATTACTATATAAACTTGGAATTGATGTTACAGTCTACTCTTTTGCAAAAAAACCAGATTGGATTCAAAACGAGTTAAAATATATTCAGATTAAAAGTGAACATGAAATTAAGTCGGTTTATAAACTTCTTTTTGTGTTCAGTATTTTTGATGTTCCTCTTCTTCTTAACCGTTTACCAATTTCAAAAGTGGTTCACATTTGTCAAGGATATGAAGGTTATCACTTCGGAAGAGATTATGAAGAAACACGAAGCGACAAACATGTATTAACAAAATTGCATGCAATTCCTGTTAAAAATATTTCTGTTTCAACTCATCTTGTTGAATTGTTCAAAGATAAATTCAGCAGAGAAACTTTTTACATCCCAAATGGAATTGATCACCGTGTGTTTTCACCAGCTAAGTATATCAACAGAGAGAAGTCAATTCTTTTTCTTGGTAATCCTTTTCATCCACTAAAGGGTTTTGATTTTCTTGGTTCTTCCATTAAAAAAATTAAAAACTCAACATTTAATATTGAAAACCTGAAACTCATTATAGTAATGGGCTATGAACCAGATAACATAGAAGAAATTATCTCTCATCTTTCTGAACAGCTGGATTGTAAAGTTGAGGTTAAGTTTAAATTATCGAGCCAAGAAATTGCTGAACTAATGAAAAGTTGTGGACTTGTTGTTTGTACATCATGGTATGAAGGATTTTCTTTGCCGGTTTTAGAAGCTATGGCATGTGGTACACCTGTAATAACTACGAATAATATGGGAGTAGAAAGTTATGCAATTCACAATTATAATTCGTTTATTGTGAATTATAATGATTATCAAAACATGCTAACTATGATATTAAATGTGCTGAATGCAAAAATAAATCTTAAGCCAGTTTTGAGAAATGGTTATCGAACATCATTACAATTTAATGAGCTTAAATTTGTTGAATCATTTATTAATGTATATGAAAATTTACTTGGTTACTCGTTCGATAATTGTAAGAAGGAAATTATTTTAAATGAAGCTAAACATCTTAGTGACGAAGAGAAAAATGATTATGTGTTATTTAAAGATTTATTAACTGTAATCATGCCGGTTTATAACAACTTACATTATACAAAGTTATCTGTAGAATCATTAATTAAAACAACTCCACAGCTAAAACATTTAATTATTATAGATAATAATAGCACAGACTCTACTTCAAGTTACCTTAGTAAATTAGAACTATCAGATAAAAAGGTTAAAGTAATTAGAAATCCAATGAATATAGGTTTTCCAGCAGCAGTTAATAAAGGACTGAAAATAGCTGATACAGAATTTGTTATTGTTGCAAATAATGATATAATATTTACTGAACATTGGGCAGAAAGAATAATTGAAATTGCAGACTCAGATAATAAAATTGGTATTGTTGGACCTATCAGTAATGAAGTTAGCGGTGTACAAAAAGATAATGAAGCCCACTACAAAACAATTGAAGAAATGCATCAATATGCTGCAAAAGTCAAAGAAAAAAATAAAGGTCAAATTTTACATTTTCCAAGAGTTGCATTCTTGTGTACTTTAATAAAAAAAGAAGTAATAGAAAAAATCGGCGGACTAGATGAAAGATTTTCGCCGGGAAATTTTGAAGATGATGATTTTTGTCTGCGTGCACAACTTGCCGGCTTCAAAACAGTAATTGCAAATGATGTATTTATTCATCATTATGGCTCAAAAAGTTTTAAAGCTAATGGTGTACAAGAATATCAAAAAAGACTTAATATTAACAGACAAAAATTTATTGAAAAATGGGGCGCAGACCCTGAAGAGATATGGCTAAAAAATAAATCAATTAAAAATCGTAATATTTACTTTTCTATAAATAATGATCTCTTCAAACAATACTTTGAAAGGACAAGAATTTATTTAGCAGATAATGAAATAGGTCTTGCCCAGGAATCAATAGTGAATGCAATCGAAAATTATAAAAAAGAAAATGCTGACTTAATTCAGTATGATGAATTGTTAAATTTAACTGCAAACATTTTTCTTGCAGCTGGAGATTTATTAAAAGCGCAAAATTATTTTGAACAGGAATTGCAAACTAACCCACAATCATCTTCAGCTTGCTTTGGATTAGGACAAATATTTTTAACAACAGAAAATTTTGAAGCTGCTAAAACAATGTTTGAATGGGCAATTAAAAATGATGAATCAAATCAAAAGGCAAAAGATGCTTTACAAAATGTAAATGAAATTCTTGGCTTGGATGTTAATCATAATTCACTAATAATGGAGTTGTAAATGTCAAAAATTTCACTTTGCATGATTATTAAGAACGAAGAAAAATATTTATCTGAATGTTTAGAATCTGTTAAAAATGTTGTAGATGAAATTATTATTGTTGATACAGGCTCGACAGATAACTCAATTGATATAGCAAAAAACTATGGCGCAAAAATTTTTCGATTTGAGTGGATAAATGATTTTTCAGCTGCTAGAAATTATTCAATTGAACAAGCAACCGGAGATTGGATTTTATATTTGGATGCAGATGAAAGATTAGATTACTCATCATTAACTGAACTAAAAAGATTAACATCTTCAAAACAAAAGATTGCTTACAATTGTATTATCAGAAATCTTGATTCTACTTATGGACATGATAATTCAAATCGATATCCAAGATTATTTCCAAATAATGAAGGAATAAAATTTGAGGGCAAAGTACATGAACAGATTTCATCTTCATTAAAGGAAAAAGAAATAGAAATAAAAAATTCCAGCATATTAATTATTCATATTGGTTATAATATTTCTCTTGAAGAAAAAAGAAAAAAAGCAGAAAGAAATTTATCGCTGCTTCTCGAAGAGTATTCAATAAACAAATCGCCTTACATAGCATATCAACTTGGGTTAACATATCAAATATTTAATGACAACGACAATGCAGTTAACTATTTAAGAATCGCCGCCGAAAACATAAAACTCGAAAGAAACTTAAGAGCTATTTGCTATACAGAAATGGCTTTCATTTTACATCAAACACATAAAGTTCAAGAGGCTGAAAAAAATATTTTGCTTGCAACAAAACTTGATGAAAGACAGCCTTTCTCATTTTACCTGGCGTCAAAAATATCATTAAGAAAAAATGAATTAACACTAGCAGAAGAAAAATGTAAACGAGCATATTTATTAAATCAAGACCAATTGTTAAAAGAATTCAATCAAAATCAAGTTATACATTTAGACCCAGAAGAAGTAATATTTTTTGGAATAACTTTAGCCATACAAAACAGGAACACACCAAATTATCAATTCTATCAAAAAGAATTATATCAACTGTATATTTTACATGATGGGAAAAATTCTATACGTGCTTCTGCAATGCAAAAAGTATTTCTTAATTCTTCTTTCACAGTTGAAGAAGCTGATACAATAATCAACATGATAAATTATAACAATATTAGTTTTTTCATTTTTATGTTTGGAAATAATCCTTATAAGCAACAAATATTCGTACTCGTAGAAAAACTTTTAAAAAAGTTTCCCGATAGTGTTGATGTAAAAAAACTTTTGGCAAAATTATTAGATGAATTTGGAAGAGTTGATGAAGCTATAAAAATATTAGAAAGTGTAATAGTTGAAGATCAAAAAGATCCATCAATATATTTTTATTTAATTACATATTATTTAAAACAAGGCTCGCAAGATAAAATTAAACCCGTTGTTCAAACATTAGAAAAAAAATTTTCAAACGTACCTGAAGTGATGTCAAGAGTAAGAACATTAAAAAGAAAATTATTAATGCTTACTACTGTACCATTGTAGAATATTCAACAAAAAAAACTAAACTTTTCCAAACTCCTTTCGATAATATAATCGAGAAATAAATCTCATAAACAAAAACAAAATAATAACAACGCCAGGCAAGGAAGCCTGGTAAAACAACAACAAAAAACAAGGAGGTAATTATGTCATTCTCAGTTAACACAAACATTGGCGCTTTACAAGCTTACAACGCATTAGCAAAAGTTAATGCAGAAACACAAAAAGCACAGCTTCGTTTGGCAACCACAAAAAGAATTAACCAAGTTGCAGATGATACATCTGGTTACAACGTTGGTAAAAAATTGGAAGCTCAAACATTGAAGCAAAAAGCTCAATTAAACAATATAGCTTCTGCTAAAAACTACTTAGCAACTGCTGAATCTGCTTTACAACAAGTTAATGACAAATTCAATCAAATAGCAGCTAAAATTGTTGATACTCAAGATCCATTAAAAGATAAAGCAAGTCTTGCTGCTGATATCGTTACTTTAGCTAACGAAATTGAATCTGTATTAACTTCAACCAATATTAATGGAACATACTTATTGACAAGTACTGGTACAATGAGTACTGCAGTAGCTAGCAAAACATTTGATATTGGCGGAGCATCATTTGCAATTGATATTGATAGTAAATTATCACTTTCAACAATTGAAACATCTACAGATGAATTAAAAGCAGCTACAGCAACAAGCACATTTACAGACTTTAATACAAATCTTGATGCTGCAGTTGGTAAAGTAAGAGATGCTCTTGGCTATATTGGTAACCAAACTCAAACAGTAAATTCAAGAGAAGAATATTTAGTTTCTGCAATTGCTAATAACACAGCAACAATCTCCGGGATCTTTGATGCAGATATGGCAGCTGAACAATTGAATGCAACAAAAGGTCAGATAAGCTCTCAAGTTGCTACAGCAATGCTTTCTCAAATGAACACAGCGCCACAACAGCTCTTATCTTTATTCCGTTAATTGATAATGATATTGAGAGTCCATCTTAGATGGACTCTCAAGTTCTTTTATTCTTTTTGATAATTAAAATAATATTGAGATAAATATGCAAACAGCCACAGCTTATTCATACAATAAAAGAATTGGTCAATACTTAAATAATGAAATAAATCAAGCTTCTCCGGCACAGTTGATTTTAAAGGTTTACGACTTTGCAATTCTTAATTGCCAAAGAAAAAATATGTTAAAAACTAATGAAGCTATTCAGGTACTTATTAATTCTTTAAATTTTGATATAAATGGTGCACGCGATATTTCTATTGGTCTATTGAGATTATATCATTATTGTCAGGAACAAACCAGAAAAAATAATTTTGATGAAGCTCAAAAAATTTTAACAGATTTAAGAGATACATGGAAGAAAGCTTTAACTAATAGGTAAATGTTATGGCTTATGATCTTTTAACAACAAGTGGTATAAATAATCTTGTAAATAGCTATAAAACTTCCGAATACCAAAAAAAAATAAATCCGCTTTCATCAAAAAAATCTTTTTATCAAACAATAGATAATGCATATTCAATTATTTCATCAAAATTATCATCTCTATCTTCAGTTTTGTCATCTTTGAAAAGCACCGATTCATCATCAGTTTTTTCTGCAATGAAAGCAAC
>CAZVBT010000295.1:0-6139 GCA_964625385.1 uncultured Melioribacter sp.
AGCTTCAATAATAGGTTTTCTAGTTGGCTCATTTCCAACAGCTTACATTTTATTAAAAAAATCAAAAGGTATTGATATTACAAAAAAAGGTAGTGGTAATGTAGGGGCTATGAATTCTTTTGAAGTTACTCAATCAAAATTTATTGGTTTTACAGTTTTTGTAATTGATGCTCTCAAAGGTTGGTTATCAGCATTTTTAACATATCAATTCATTGAAAATGATTTTATAATTTCTATTTTGGGATTAATGTTTGCGGTTCTTGGTCATTGTTATTCACCATGGATTAGATTTAAAGGTGGTCGTGGTTTAGCAACAGCAGCTGGTGGAGCAATTTTTATTTCCTTACCTGTTTTAATTATTTGGTCATCTTTATGGATCATTTCTTACACATTTAAAAAAAATATTCATTATGGAAATATTTTTGCTACAATTCTTTCATTGATCTTCCCATTTATTTTTACAAAGCAAATGATTTTTTTTTCGTTTATTGCTCCTAAAAATAATTATGAATTTCCAATTTTTGTTGCCTTAATAATGCTCATAATTTTATCAAAACATTTTGAATCAATAAAAACTATGTTAAAAAAATAGAAGGTTGATTTATGAAAAAGTTAATAGTCCATTTTATTTTATTTATTTCAATAATCCAAAATTATACATCAGCTCAAAACAATAATGAACTTATAACCAATTCAAGAAAATCAATTATAACTGATGTAGTTAAAAATGTAAGTCCTGCGGTTGTAGGTATTAATGTTACTGAAATTAGGCAATACCGCGATATTTGGTCTCTCGATCCCTTCTGGAGACAATGGTTTGGAGATAGAGTTTATAATCAACAAATTAAAAGTTTAGGCAGCGGAGCTATTATTTCACCAGATGGTTACATTCTTACAAATGATCACGTCGCTGGAAGTGCTGTTGAAGCAACTGTTACTCTAACCGATGGAAGACAATTTACTGCAAAAACTATTATGAGTGATCCAATTTCTGATATTTGTTTACTTAAAATTGATGCCAAAAATTTACCTTATATCAAATTAGGAGATTCTGATAATATTATGATTGGAGAATGGGTTGTTGCTCTTGGTAATCCGTTTGGACTTTTTGATATTAACGATAAACCAACTGTAACTGTTGGAGTAATAAGTGCTACAAATATGAATTTAGGTTCAGCAAATAATAGATATTATGTTAATATGATACAAACAGATGCTGCAATTAATAGTGGAAATAGTGGTGGACCTCTTGTAAATGCTGAAGGGGAATTAATTGGAATGAACACTTTAATTTTCACTGCTCAAGGATCAAGCGGAAATGTTGGTGTTGGCTTTGCAATTCCAGTAAATAAAATAAAAAGAATAATTGATGAACTTAAATCAAACGGAAAAGTTGACCGCGATTTTTGGACAGGTTTAAATGTAATGACAGTTGATGAATCACTTGCAAAAACCTATAACCTGAAATCAAATCGTGGATGCATTATAACACAAATTTCAAAAAATTCTCCGGCTTTAAAAGCTGGTTTAAAGGTTGAAGATATTATTCTTGCTATTAACGAATATAGAATCAACAATGAAAATACTTTAATTGGAGTTTTACAAGAGTTTAGAGTTAATGATGTTATCAATGTAAAAGTGTTGCGTGACGATAAAGAACTAAACATTAAACTAAAATTAGAAAAGAGATAAAAATGATTGAAAGATATACTCTTCCCGAAATGGGAAAAATTTGGACTGAACAATTCAAATTAGAAACATGGCTAAAAGTCGAATTACTTGCTTGCGAAGCTAGAACCAATTTAGGACTCATTCCGGAAAAAGATTTTAAAGAAATAAAATCAAAAGCAAATTTTGACATAAAAAAAGTACAAGAAATTGAAGAAACTACAAAGCATGATGTTATAGCTTTTCTTACAAATGTTGCTGAATATGTCGGACCATCCTCCCGTCATATTCATTATGGAATGACTTCTTCAGATGTATTGGATACATCTTTAGCTTTTCAAATAAAAACAGCTGGAGAATTATTATTAATAGATTTGAACAACCTTAAAAATGTTCTTAAAAAAAGAGCTTTAGAACATAAACGAACAATTTGTGTTGGTCGCTCACATGGAATTCATGCAGAAGCTTATTCAATGGGATTAAAATTTGCACTTTGGTTTGAAGAAACAAAAAGAAATATTGAAAGATTAGAAGCAGCAATTAAATCTGTTGCTTGCGGTAAAATTTCTGGTGCGGTAGGAACATTTGATCATCTACCTCCGCAAGTTGAAGAATACGTCTGTCAAAAATTAGGATTAACTCCCGAACCAGTTTCTACTCAAGTTGTTCAAAGAGATCGTCATGCTCAATTCTTAACAACACTTGCAATCATTGGTTCATCACTTGAAAAAATTGCTATTGAAATTCGTCACCTCCAACGAACCGAAGTTTTAGAGGCAGAAGAATATTTTTCAAAAGGGCAAAAAGGATCCTCTGCCATGCCTCACAAAAGAAATCCAATCATCTCAGAAAGAATAACTGGTATTGCAAGAATTTTAAGAAGCAATTCAATTGCGGCACTTGAAAATGTTGCTCTTTGGCATGAACGAGATATTTCTCATTCATCCGTCGAGCGTGTTATCTTACCCGATAGCTGTATAGCCTTGGATTATGCACTAAATCTTATGATTAAATTAATTGATAATTTAATTATCTATCCTGAAAATATGATTTCAAATTTAAATTTAACAAGAGGCCTAATTTTTTCGCAAAAGGTCTTATTAAGATTAACTGAAAAAGGCATGACAAGAGAAAATGCATATAAAATAGTTCAAGATAATTCAATGAAAGTTTGGCAAAATAAGGATTTGAATCTAAAAGATGTGCTATTAAAATCTGATGAAATAATTTCATTCATAACTAAAGAGGAAATAGAAGAAATATTTAATATTGAAAAAATGCTACCAAACTTGGATTATATTTTTTCAAGGTCAGTTGAAAAGTAATAAAATTTTTATAAAAGATTATAATTTTATTCAAATCTAAAATTGCTTAAAATTAATCATTCTACATTAAAATTTTATTTGTTACAAAAATTTGTAAAGACAGACTATAAATCCTTTCTTAAATCTTGACAAAATTTTTCTCTTTTCATATTTTAGCACTCGTTAAAAATGAGTGCTAATCTTAAAAATTTAATAAACAAAAGGAGGATTTATGGCTGATTTCAAAATTCAACCACTTCATGACCGAGTAGTTATAAAGCCTAAAGAGGCTGAAGAAAAAACTAAAAGTGGCATTATCCTTCCAGATACTGCAAAAGAAAAACCAATAGAAGGTACTGTTGTTGCAGTAGGTGAAGGAAGAGTTACTGATGATGGGAAATTAATTAAAATGACTGTAAAAGTTGGCGATACTGTACTTTATGGAAAATATTCAGGTACAGAAGTTAAAATTGAAGATCAAGAATATTTAATCATGCGCGAAAGCGATATTTATGGTATTATAAAATAACAGGAGGAATAAATGGCTTCAAAATTAATTGAATATGGCGTTGATGCACGTTCATCATTAAAAGCTGGTGTTGATAAACTTGCAAACGCAGTAAAAGTTACATTAGGCCCAAAAGGTCGTAATGTAATCATTGACAAAAAATTTGGTGCACCAACAGTTACCAAAGATGGTGTTACAGTTGCTAAGGAAATCGAGCTTGAAAACCCAATCGAAAATATGGGAGCTCAAATGGTTCGCGAAGTTGCTAGCAAAACAAGTGATTTAGCTGGTGATGGAACTACTACAGCTACTGTTTTAGCTCAAGCAATTTATCGTGAAGGATTAAAAAATGTTACTGCTGGTGCTAATCCAATGGATTTAAAACGTGGAATCGACTTAGCAGTTGTTAAAGTTGTAGAACAATTGAAAAAAATGAGCAAAGAAGTTGGCGGACGCGAAGAAATTGCTCAGGTTGGTGCTATATCAGCTAATAATGATAAAACTATTGGTAACTTAATTGCTGATGCAATGGAAAAAGTTGGTAAAGATGGCGTAATTACTGTTGAAGAAAGCAAATCTGCTGAAACAAGTCTTGAAGTTGTAGAAGGTATGCAATTCGACCGTGGCTATATCTCACCTTACTTTGTTACAAATTCTGAAACAATGGAAGCAGTTTTAGAAGAACCATATATTTTAATTCATGACAAAAAAATCTCTGCAATGAAAGATCTTCTTCCAATACTTGAAAAAATTGCTCAAGCTGGTCGTCAATTATTAATTATTGCAGAAGATTTAGAAGGTGAGGCATTAGCTACTTTAGTTGTAAATAAATTACGTGGAACATTAAAAGTTGCAGCCGTTAAAGCACCTGGTTTTGGTGATAGAAGAAAAGCAATGCTTGAAGATATTGCAATTCTTACAAACGGTACTGTAATTTCTGAAGAACGCGGATTCAAATTAGAAAATGCAACTATTGAATATTTAGGCCGTGCTAAAAAAGTTACAATTGATAAAGATAATACTACTATAGTTGAAGGTGCCGGAAAAACAGAAGACATCAAAAAGAGAATTAATGAAATTAAAGCTCAAATTGAAAAAACTACTTCAGATTACGACAAAGAAAAATTACAAGAACGTTTGGCAAAACTTTCTGGTGGAGTGGCAGTATTAAAGATTGGTGCTGCTACAGAAGTTGAAATGAAAGAGAAAAAAGCACGCGTTGAAGATGCATTACATGCAACACGTGCTGCTGTTGAAGAAGGTATTGTTGCTGGTGGTGGTGTTGCTTTAGTTCGCGCAATTAAAGTACTTGAAAAATTACAAGGTGAAAATACTGATCAAACTACTGGTATTAAAATAATTCAAAAAGCATTAGAAGAACCATTAAAACAAATTGCAGCTAATGCAGGTTTGGAAGGTGCAGTTGTTCTTAACAAAGTTCTTGAAGGCAAAGATGATTTTGGTTTTAACGCTGCAACAGAAACTTATGAAAATTTAGTTAAATCTGGTGTTATTGACCCAACAAAAGTTACAAGAACTGCACTTGAAAATGCTGCTTCAGTTTCTTCTCTTTTATTAACTACTGAAGCTGTGATTTATGAAAAGAAAGATGAAGAAAAAGCTATGCCTCCAATGCCTCATGGCGGTATGGATGGAATGTATTAATAAATAATTGATAATTGCAAATTGCAAATTAAATTACAAATCATTCATTAATTATTTAGCAAATTGGTAATTAGCTGGTTTTTTGATTTAAAAAAATGTCAGTCTAAATTTGATCACCGAATGGTGAATTTAATTTAAGACTGACATTTTTATTTTACAGAATTTTTTATGATTATTATTTAATATTCAATTCTTCTTTAAAGTAATTGAGAGTAATTTTTAAGCCATCTTGTCTGCTAACCTTTGGCTGCCAATCTAAAATATTTTTTGCTCGTGTAATATCAGGCTGACGTACTTTAGGATCATCAATTGGTAAATCTTGATATTTAATTTTACTTTTTGAATTACATAACTTAATTACTTCTTCAGCAAAATCTTTTAATGTAATTTCTTCGGGATTACCAATATTTACAGGAAATACTTCATCTGACAAAAGTAATTTAAAGATACCGTCTATTAAATCATCAATAAAGCAAAAACTTCTCGTTTGAGAACCATCGCCAAAAACAGTTACATCTTCATTTTTCAATGCTTGAGAAAAAAATGCAGGTAAAGCTCTGCCATCATCAACACGCATTCTTGGTCCGTAAGTATTAAATATTCTTACAATACGTGTTTCAACACCATGATAACGATGATAAGCCATTGTTAAAGCTTCGGCAAATCTTTTAGCTTCGTCGTAAACACCACGTGGACCAACTGGATTTACATTTCCCCAATACTCTTCAGTTTGTGGATGAATTAAAGGATCACCATAAACTTCTGAAGTTGAGGCTAAAAGAAATCTTGCATTTTTTTCTTTAGCTAATCCTAATGCTTTGTGAGTTCCTAAAGAACCAACCTTAAGAGTTTGAATCGGTAATTTTAAATAATCAATTGGACTAGCTGGTGATGCAAAATGTAAAACATAATCGACATTACCAGGAACGTGAATAAAGTTTGTTACATCAAGTTTGACAAAAGAAAATAAATCATTGCCAAAAAGATGTTCTAT
>CAZVBT010000296.1:0-10517 GCA_964625385.1 uncultured Melioribacter sp.
TGATATAATGATGGTTTTACTTATGTTAATTCTTGTCTCATTTGCTACCTTTATTTTACCAGCAGTTAATTTAATTTATAAACTTTCCAGCAATACTGAAATCATCAAAGATTTAAACATCAGCGCTATTTGGAACTCAATTGTTTATATCTCATCTTTAGTTATAATGTTTGGTTTATTCTTTGCACTTTATTATTTAATTCCTTATGAAAAATTAGGTAAAAAAGTTGCTGCAATGAGTGCTTTTTGGACTGTAGTTCTTTGGGAAGTGGCAAGATTTGTTTTTGGATATTATAGTAATAATATTTTAAATACAAATCCTTTTTACGGTGCTTTCATTTTAATTATTGCCGTTCTTTTTTGGGTTTATTATTCAGCTACTTTATTTATTATCGGTGCAGAGATTGGTCAACTTTATCGTGAAAGATTAATTAAAAAATCAAAATAATTTTTTATAGAATGGAGATTTAAGTGCAAATAAAAAAAATAACTTTTTTACTCGTATTATTCTTTCTGTTTTTAGGTATCAATTCATTACATGCACAATACTATAATGAAAATGAAAGAACAAAAAATGAAATTAAAGAACAGGGAGTTAAAGAAATAGAAAAAGCAAAAAAACTGAAAGTTAAAACAAGATATCGGTACGCAGCTTTTTATAATGCACAAGGGAAATTACCTAAGCAATTAACTTTGACTGAAAAAACTTTCTTTGATAAAAATGGATTGCGTAAAGAACAAATTAGATATACTTCATTGGGTAAAATAGATTTACGTTACACTTTTTACTATGATAATTTAGGAAGACAAATAAAAATGGTAGTTTATGATCCATCAAATAAATTAGTTGGTAAAAAAGAATCTAAATATGATTTTAACGGAAACGAAGTTGAAAGAATTTTACTAGATCAAGAAAGAGGCAATCCTTCTAAAATGATTTTTAAATATGATAACGAAAATAAATTAATAGAAACAAAAAATTTTAATGATAAAGGAGAACTAATTAATCTATTTAAAAATTTTTGGGAAAATGGAAAACTTAATTATTCTCAAATCGAAGACAAAAATGGGAGAATTATTGTTAAAACATATTTTACTTATGATAATAGTGGAAAAGTAATCAAAGAGGAAGTTACAGAATCGTCACCTTACACAATTAATTATAAATATGATTTAAATGGAAATCTAATAGAAATTTCTAATCCACAAACGAAGCGTTATATGTCATATAATCAAAACAATGATTTAATTGAAGATAGATTATTTTCGAGTGACGGCTTAAGGCAATATAAAATTACTTTCAACTATTTAAAAAATGGCCTTCAAAACGAAGAAATAAGATATGACAATTCTGATAACCCTGTTTTTTATGGAAAGTATAAATACGAATATTTTAAATGATTAAATTTATTCCACTCGGTGGAGCAAGTGATATTGGTGCAAGCTGTTTTTATCTTAACATAAATAACACAGGCATTTTGTTAGATTGTGGAATTGACCCTCGAAAAAAAGGAAAAGAATCTTTACCAAATTTCTCACTTATTAAAAATGAACCACTTGATTTTGTATTAATTAGTCATGCACATCAAGATCACATTGGAGCTTTACCTTTTCTTATTCAGGAATTTCCTCATGTAAAAATTTATTCAACATATCAAACAAAAGAAATTGCAGAAATCGTCCTTCACAATGCCGCAAATATTTTAGCTCAGGAAAATACAGATCAAAATGAATTAAGAAATTACACACACGATGAAATTGACTTGCTTGTAAAATCAATTCAGGATATTGATTACAAAAAAGAAATTATACTCGAAGGGTTTGCTCATAATTCTGATGAAAAAATAAAAATAACATTTTTGGATGCCGGACATATCTTAGGCTCAGCTTCCATTAAAATTGAATTTGAAGATGAAATAATTATTTACACAGGTGATATTAATATTTCTAAACAATCTTTAATGATAGGCGCTGATTTAAATGATTATGGAAAAGCAACCACATTAATTTTAGAAACAACTTATGGTGAAACAGATTCATCACATCTTGGAACCTGGCAAAGTGAATCTGAAAGATTTGCAAAACTTGCCAATAAAATTCTTCACAATGATGGAAGTATTTTAGTGCCAGTTTTTGCACTCGGCAAATCTCAGGAAATTTTATCCACAATTATTACTCTAATCGAAAAGAAAAAAATAACCGAAACAAATATTTACACTGGTGGAGTATCAAAAGAAATTTCAAATGTTTATGACCGTAACAGATTTATAGTAAATTATGATAAAAAAAATCTTGTACTGCAAAATATACCTCAAAGAAATTTTAACGAAATAAAAGATCTAAACTATTTCAATAAAAATAATGGTATTCTTTTAGCAAGCAGTGGAATGATATTGAAAAATACTCCTTCATTTAAATTCATAAAATATTGGTTGAAGCAAAAAAAATTTGCAATCTTTATCGTTGGTTACATAGATGAAACTGCACCGGGTTATGTTATATCAAAAGCAGAAAAAAATGATTTAATTTTATTTGATGAAGAACCACAAAAAGTTGAATGCACAATTGAAAGATTTTATTTCTCAGCTCATTCAAAAAGAGAAGAGTTAATTGAAATTGTTAATAAAATTAATCCTGAAAAAGTTATTCTTGTTCATGGAAGCAATGAAGCAAAAAATTGGATTGGTGAAAAAATTTTATCCATAAACTCAAAAAGAAAAGTTTACTCAGCAGAAAATTTCAATGAAATTATTTTAACGTAAATTAGATTTACTTATTATTGTGCAGATTTTCATAATGAAAAACCTTCAAAAAAATTTTGGAGGAAATATGAAAAAAATATTAATAGTTTTATCATTACTATTAACTACTTGCACACAAAGAGAAGAAATAATTCTTACTGAAAATATTAACCCTATAAATATTAATAATGACGATTTAAAAATCGTATCACCAAAATATGGTGAAATATGGAAGCCTAATTCAACACAAAAAATTAAATGGTTGCTAAGTAGTGAAGTAAAAAAAGTTCAACTTATACTTTTCAAAAAGGAGAGTTTAATCGAGCATTTAGCAATTTCATACCCAAATATTGGAGAATTTGTTTGGACCATTCCTAAAAATTTTACAAACTCAATTTATTATAGAATAAAAATTATTGCTGTAGATTATCCTAGAATAAACGCACTAAGCGATTACTTTTACATAAAAGATGATTACACATTAAAAGATAATGATTAATATTAATTTGACAGTAGCAATAAACTTAGATATATTTGTGCCATAAAATTTGAAAATGATCGCGGGGTGGAGCAATTGGTAGCTCGTCGGGCTCATAACCCGAAGGTTGTAGGTTCAAGTCCTGCCCCCGCTACAAGAAAAGACCGGCATAAGCCGGTTTTTTGATATAAAGAGAATTAAAAAATTCAAATCCAGAAAGTGATTTACTAAAACCAAAAAAGGATAAAAAATTTTCATTTAGAAATTATGAAATACTATGTATATGTAATAAAAAGTTCAGAAGGATATTACTACACCGGAATGACTGAAAATATAGAAAGAAGATTATTAGAACATAACAATAAAACAAAATCATTCTGGACAAAACGAGGAACGAATTGGGAAGTGATATACATTGGAGAATATGAAAACAAGACAGAAGCAATGAAAAGAGAACGATGGATGAAAAGTGGTCATGGGACCAAATTATTAAAAGAAAAGGGATTGAAATAAAAGTTGTAGGTTCAATCCCGACAAAGTCGGGACTGCCCCCGCTACAAGAAAAGACCGGCACAAGCCGGTTTTTTGTTTAATAAAAGAAACTCGTTAAATAAAATTATAATATGAATTATTCCAAATGATTAAATCTAAAAGGCAACATAAAAAATTATTAATTACCTTAAAAAAGTTGTTGACTTTTATATATTAAAAAATTAGCTTGAAGTAAAAATAAAATAATCATCCATGAGACTTTTGCTGAAACTGAGGGCTAAAACTTCAGACAAAATATCATTCAATTACAATTACTCTTTATCAGCTGCAATTTATAAACTGCTTAACTTTGGTTCGCCAGAATTTTCAACTTTTCTTCATGATATTGGCTATGAATCAAACAATAGGTATTACAAATTTTTCACATTTGCACTTCAGTTAGAAAAAACAACATTCAATAAAAAAAATCTCGTGTTAGATTCACCAAATGCAAATCTTTATATATCATCTCCACTAATTGATGACTTCATTAAAAATTTTGTAATAGGAACTTTTGAAAAGCAACTAATTCAAATTTTTGCTGAAGGAATAAAAACTGAATTTAAAATAATAACAACTGAAATTTTACCTGAACCTTTTTACTCAAAAGAAATGAAATTTAAAATGATAACACCAATGGTGTTAAGTACTCAAAAAGATTTTAATGGCAAATTAAATACATACTATTTAAGGGTTGATGATGATATAAAAAGTATAAATGAAATATTTGAGCAAAATTTAATCAACAAGTTTGAAGCTATCTATAACAAAAAGTATGAAGGAAAAGGAATTAAATTATCATGGGATTATGATTACATGGTTAATGCAGCTAAATCGAATAAAAGACTAACAAAAAAAATTAGCATAGTGAAAGATTATGAAGCACCAATTGAAGTAGTCGGAATGTTTTGCCCATTTAAATTAAAAGGTGATACAGAATTAATAAAAGTTGGTTATGAATCTGGTTTCGGAAGTCAAAATTCAATGGGATTTGGATTAGTTTACGAAGATAAAAAATTTTGAAAAACATTTTCGAAATGTTTCGAAAATTGCAAGAAGAATAAAAACAAAATAAGTTTGAACAAAAGCTAAGGGAAAATTTTTATGAATGTAACAGACAGAAACAATATCTACATTGCTGCTCTTCTTCATGATATTGGCAAGTTTATTGAGAGAGCTAAAAACAATGATTGGAAAGAGAAAGCATCGAAATATTTACTAACAAAGGAAACATCCTCAAATTACGCGCATAGAAGGTACTCAGCAGCTTTAATAAACAGTTTTATAGGTAGAAAAGATTTTTTAAATAGTTCGATTGAAGATTTAGTATTACACCATCATAATGATGTGAAAAATGAGGTTAAAAATTATTTGTCAATTAATGAAAGAGGAGTTAGACAAAAAATTATCAGAATAGCAGATGATTTAGCATCATCTGAAAGAAGAGAGAATAAAAAATTAGAACCCGTAGAATACTTTAAGGCAAAAATTCACACTCCATTCCAAGACATCGTCATCAAAGATAATAACCGCATAAAGAAAATAGACAATAATTATTACTTAGAAACTACCGAATTATCATTATTTAAAACCTGTGCGTTCCCAAACACGGTAAATATTTCTAAAGAAGAAGTTTATACAAAGCTTGTTAAAGAATTCACAAATGAATTTGAAAATATTGAGGATGAAGATGCATTGTTATTTTTGATGGAGAAATATTTAGTTAATGTACCTGCACAAACTCCAACTGAGTTTAAAGGAGAGCAACATTTATATAAGCCAGATATTAATCTTTATGATCATTCAAGAAGTGTTGCTGCAATTGCACTCTGTTTGTTTTTAGAGTATGTGAGCGGTTCTTGGAAGGACAAAGATAAACTTATTTTATCTGATAATTATATTGAACAAGATTTGGATGATCCAATTATTTTAATAAATGGCAATTTATCTGGAATACAAGATTTTATATTTGATGTTGAAAGCAAAAAAGCGGCACAAAAACTAAAAGGCAAATCCTTTTTTGTTCAATTATTAACGGATGTTATTTCAAATTATTTAATTGAGAATTTAGAATTAAAATCAGCTAATTTATTGTATAATGGTGGAGGCAATTTTTTCATATTAGCACCAGCTTATCAAGAACAAAAAATTAGTCAATACTTTTCAGTGATATACAGAATTCTTAAAGAATTGAATATTTACTTGGCATTTGGAATTTCAAAAATATCTCTTAAAGATTTTAGCGACATTAGCTCAGTATTCAGCAGAGTTACTGAATCAAGCAAGAGGAACAAACTTGAAAAATTTCGAAAACTAAAACACTATGAACTTTTTGAGCCTTTTAACCAAAAATTAAAGGAAGATGATAAATTTTTAGAATTAACCGAAGAACTTGTTCGTTCAACAAATTTTTTTATCAAAAATTATCAATTAAACTCAAAGGTTTCAGTCTATCAAAAGCCATTTACAGATTTAAATAAATCAATTGATTTCTATATAGAAAAAGAAGGAATTAGTTCAGAGGCAATCGTATTTAATAGAACAGATTTTTCAAAAAACTATAAAGGTTTCAGATTTGCAGTTAAGGACTTACCACTATGGAATGAAACTAACAGAAAAGCCTTTCTTGAGAATAACAAATCACATAATGATAAGTATGATGTTACAAGTGATGAAAATAAAATCAATTTAGGTTCAATAATTTCTTTTGAGCGTTTGGCTCAAATGGCATATTTTGAAACCGGTACTCAAAAACTTGGTGTATTGAAAATGGATGTCGACAATCTTGGCAAACTATTTTCTGATGGATTACCAGATGATTTGCGATCAATTTCAAGAATTGCTTCAATTTCACGAAGCATAAAATGGTTTTTTGAAGGTTATATGAATACTCTTCTATCTTTACCTGAGTTTAAAGATAAGTTATATGTAGTATTCTCTGGAGGCGATGATTTCTTTGTGGTTGGAGCTTGGAATTCTGTTTTTGAATTTGCATTAAAAATTCGTCAAGAGTTTGATGAATTTGTTTGTCATCATCCCGGAATAACAATATCAGCAGCTCTTCTAGTAGTTGACGAAAAATATCCAGTATCAAGATTTGCACAAATTGCTGAAGATAGATTGCACGCTGCTAAATATGATAGTCCTGACAAAAACTCAATTAATGTTTTTGATGCAGTTATCTCTTGGAAAGATTTTATAGAAGCTAAAAATTTAAAAAATAAACTTGTTGATCTAATAAAAAATTATGATGTGAATCGTGCAGTTTTAGAAAAGATTAGAAAAAGTTCTCGTGGTTTTGAAAAAATTCAGAATGATGCATTAAAAGGAAATGTAAAGCTGATGAAAGTTTGGAGATTGACTTATTATTTAAGAGATATAATCAATTCTAAAAAGAAAGATGAAAAAGCTGAAAAAGTGAAAGAAATATTAGATTCAATTGTTAATCAATATGAAAAACTTGTATTTGAAGCATTAAAAGGAAATTCAATTAGTATAAAAATTTTCCCAATTGCTGCACGTTGGGCAGAATTAGAAACAAGAATTTAAAGAAAAATAAAAGGAGATTATTATGGCAAAACAATTTAATAACCAAAATCCTGGCAGACAAAATATTCAGTCAAGAACAGAAGAAGAACGATTTGATGAGGAAATTAAAAAGGAATTTAATGAAGATTATAAAAACTTTTTTAGAATCCTTCAGAGCAAAGAGAATTATAATGAAGAAATTAATAAGTTAAAATCTTTTATGAAATCTTTACTGTCTCGTCCTGATAATATAACAACCTCACAATTAAGAAATATTTTTTCGGTTGCCAAAAAAGCAAAAAAGAAAGAAGATTTATTTGTAATGAGACCAAAAATTGCTTATGCATATGGAAGAGCCGAAAAAACTGAATTAAAAAAACTGTTATTTTTTCTTGATAGTCAGATTCAAAATATTGAAGAAAATTCTGATGTAAAGAAATTTCAAGAATTATTCGAAGCAATAGTAGCATATCATAAATATTATGGAGGAAAAGACTAATGAAACTCATAAGTAAAATTTTTATAAAAGGTCAAATAAAGTTATTGACTGGGATGCATATTGGAGGTTCCAAAACAGCTTTAGATATTGGTGGAATTGACCTAAATGTTATTAAAACATCTGAGGGTGTCCCATTCATTCCTGGAAGTTCATTAAAAGGAAAACTAAGATCATTATTGGCACGTGAAGAGGGAAGCGACGATGTAAAAAAAGACAGTGAGGATATTAAACAAATATTTGGCGAATCTCCAAGCAGGGATAGTAATGGACAAATTACAAGACTTATTGTAAGAGATGCGTTAATGAATAGTGAGATTAAGTCGAGGATTGAAAATCGAGAAGGAGAATTTTCGGAGATGGAAATGGATTACACTGAAACTAAATGGGAAAATACTATAAACAGAAAAACCGGTACTGCAGAGCATCCTAGACAACTTGAAAGGGTTCCTGCTGGAACAGTTTTCGATTTTGAACTGGTTTATAATGAATTTGATGATAAAAAAACAGAAAAGCATCTCACTCTAATTAAAAACGCAATGAATTTATTAGAAGATGATTATTTAGGTGGTAGTGGTTCACGTGGTTATGGTAAAATAAAATTTGAGAATGTGGAATTTTTACAGAAGAATATTAAAATATATGAAGGCGATAATGTTCCAGTTAAATTTAATAACAATAAAAATGAAAACTTATGAAAACTATAATTCTTAAATCAAAGCCCGGATCCTTATTCAGATTAGGAGACGGTTCTTTGAATGATGTGAGTGATATTATTCATTCTGATACTTTGTTTTCTGCTATTGCAAACATCTATGAGCTTGCTTACAATAAAGGTGAAGAATTTATACGTTTTGTTAATGAAGGTAAAATAAATTTTTCATCAGCTTTCCCGCTTTTAGAGGACACAATTCAAAATAAAATTATTTATTTCTTACCTAAACCAAATTTTCAAATAAAAATTAAAAATTTGGAGGGTAAGAAAGAAAAAAAAATTAAATTTGTTTCCCTCAATACATTTAAGCTAATAGTAGAAAACCTTGATAGAAATAAATTAGAAGTTGAAATTGATTCGGTATCATTAGAAATAATTGATGATAAATACTGCACCTTAAAGGATGAATTAAACATTTCTTCAATACCAGAGGAACTTAGAGCCTTTATAAAAGAAATTATTTCTCCTAAAACAGCAGTTCACAAAGAGACCCAAGAAGATTCATTCTATTTTCAAACAGATTTACAATTAATACCAATATCGGAAATTGAAAAAGGTATTCAATATTTGCCACATTTTTATTTTTTCCTTGAGCATACTCTTAGCCAAGATGAGTTTAGACAATTCACTAGTTGTTTAAGAATTTTAGCAGATGAAGGAATTGGCGGCGATCGTTCAGCAGGCAAAGGGAAATTTGAGGATGTGATTATAAGAGAAATTGATTTTGATATTGAGAATACTAATGGCCTTTTTGTAAATCTTGCTATGTTTAATCCCAAAGATCAGTCTGAATTTGAAAATTGTTTGGCTTATGATATTAAAAAAAGAGGAGGTGGAGATTTAGGTTCTGATGGTAATGAAGATTATCATCGTAAACAAGTTCGAATGATAACAGAGGGAAGTTTAGTAAAAGGGAAAGTTGAAGGTCGCGTTCTTGATGTTTCTCCATTTGTGAATTTTTATCAACATAAAATTTATAGAAATGGCAAATCATTTTTATTACCAATGGGAAAGTTATGAAAAGCGATAAATATCTAACATCAAAATTAAGATTAAAAACAATTACTCCAATTTTTATTGGCACTAATCAAGCAAATGAATTATCTCCCTATTCAGATTTTATTCAAGAATCTGATAAGGTAATTTTGATTGATCAGAAAAAACTTGAAAAAGCATTCGAAAGTAAGCCAACTTTGATTGATGAATTTGTCAAAAATATTCGTTCCTCTATGGACAAAAGTAAGACGCGTTCGGATTTTGACCTTAAGAAATTTCTTGAAAATAACTTTGGCGATGTTAATCAATTTAAGAAATATGAATTACCAAGTGATACAGATTTAGGAAAAACTAAAATAAGAAGATTTATTAGTACTAATGGTTTCCCATTTATCCCAGGAAGTACAATAAAAGGAGCTTTAAGAACCGCTATTATTTATGATTGGTTAATAAATTCAGAAAGTGGAAGAGAAAGGTTTAATGCTTTTATTAATTCTATTCAAGGTTTATTACTCTCAAAAAAAAAAAGAATTGAACTTGAGGAAAAAAGGAAAATAAATAAACAATTAGATAACAAAGAATTTAGTGAATTAAAGTCATTACCAAATCAAAAAGAAATTGAAAATAAACTTAATGAACTGCTGAACGAACAAATGCTCTTTGGAACACAAAGAAATAACCCAACTGGATTTGATTCCCGTCATATTAAAATTTCTGATACAGAAAAATTTTCCACTTCTGATATTTCAATTTCAAAACTGGTTCGAATTAAACTTAAAGATGAATCTGAAGTTTCACCGTTACCAAGCGAAGTAGTTAATGAAAATGCTGAAACATTTTTTCATATTACTGTTGAAAAGTTATTCAAGCAAAATTCACTACTTTCTTTTAACGCTTACCAGATTTCAGATATCTTCAGAATATTAAATCAATTTTCACTGGCTACGATTGAGTATGAAATAAATGCCTACAATAGTTTTCATAATAAACCAAAGAGCAAAACTTCAAATGAAAAAACTGACTATTCTAATG
>CAZVBT010000297.1:0-3967 GCA_964625385.1 uncultured Melioribacter sp.
ACTTCCCGGAATTTTAAGAGACAAAAAATCTAAATGGGAAGAAGGTCTAAAAAAATTATCAAAAAGTGTTGAGGCTTATAGATTAGCATCTCAAAATGATGATAAACAAGCTTTTCTTGATGCTGCAGAAAAATTACATTCAGATTATGAAGCATTAGTCCGTGTTATTAAGCCAATGCTTAAAGAGATGGATGCTTTTCATCAAGATTTATACATGATTTATCATTATTACATTCCAAAATTTAATTATGACAAAATTAAATCACTATTAGATGATCTAAACAAAAAAGCTGATGACATTTTAAAAGCAAAGCTTCCTAAAAAATTAGAAGGTAAACAAGAAATATTTTTATCTACCGCAGAAAATCTAAAAAAATCTGTAATTGCATTAACTAAAATTGTTAATAAAGGTAAAGATAAAGAAGCCATTAATAAAGCCGTTGATAAAATGCATTATAATTATGAACAACTTGAAAAAATGTTTGATTAAAAATTAATCGCTTCAATCTTTTAACTAAACGCAAAGTTCATTTGCTTTGCGTTTTTTATTTATATCAAAATAATCCTAATTCAACCGAACTATTCAAATTTTATCTCGTCTAATTCTCATCAATTTTTTTTGTTGCTAAATAACAAATCAATATTTTATGAACGATTAAAAAACTCTCAAAGGTGCTTTATGAAAAAAATATCAACAATAATAGTTCTGGTATTTTGTCTATCTGTAAATCTTTTTGCTCAAATTGACGCAAGAATGCTTCAATATCCTGATGTATCAAAGACTCATATTGTTTTTTCATACGCTGGCGATTTATGGATTGTTCCTAAAGAAGGAGGAACAGCAATAAAACTCAGCTCTCCAAAAGGACAAGAAGTTTTTCCTAAATTTTCACCTGATGGTACTCAAATTGCATTTAGTGGAAATTACAATGGCAATACAGATGTTTATGTAATTCCAACAACTGGTGGAATTCCCAAAAGAATTACAAATCATGGAATGCCGGATAGAGTAATTGATTGGTATCCCAATGGAAAAAGTATTTTGTTTGCTTCTTCTGCAGAAAGTGGTAAACAGAGATTTAGCCAATTCTACAAAGCTTCAATTAATGGCGGCTTGCCGGAAAAATTACCAATTCCTTATGGTGAACATGCTTCGCTATCGCCTGATGGGAAACAGATTGTTTATTCCAATAAAACAGAATCATTCAGAACATGGAAACGCTATCGTGGCGGTGATGCTGCTGATATTTGGCTTTTTGATTTAGAAAAATTATCTGTTGATTATATAATCGAAAATCCTGCTGGCGATGAATTACCAATGTGGAGCGGTAGAAATATTTATTTTATTTCAGATCGCGGCCCAGAAATTAGAATGAATATTTGGTCATATAATCTCGACACAAAAGAATTAAAACAAATAACTAAGTTCACAGATTTCGATATTCATTTTCCATCACTTGGTCTAAATGAAATTGTTTTTGAAGCTGGTGGTAAATTATATTTATTAAATCTTGCCGATGAAAAATATCGTGAAGTAAAGGTTAACGTTGTAACAGATGCAATTTCATTAATGCCACAAGTTGAAAAAGTTTCTAACTTGATTCAAAGCTTTACGATTTCACCTGATGGTAAACGAGCTGCATTCGAAGCTCGTGGTGAAGTTTTTAATCTTCCCGCTGAAAATGGTGCAATAATTAATTTAACTAAATCATCTGAAACTGCTGAGCGCTATCCAGCATGGTCGCCAAATGGGAAATATATAGCTTATTGGTCTGATAAATCTGGTGAATACGAATTAACGATTCGAGATTTAGAAAAACAAAATGAAGAAAAAAAATTAACTTCTCTTGGTGAAGGTTATCGTTACAATTTATATTGGTCTCCAAACAGTAAAATGATTGCATTTGTAGATAAAGCAATGGAAATAAAAATTTATGATATCGAGAAAAACAAAATTTATAATGTCGATAAAGGTAAATATTGGTATCAAGGAAATTTAGCATCATTTAAACCAAGCTGGTCTTCGGATAGCAGATGGCTTGCATACCAAAATGATCTTGATAATAGAAGCAGTGCGATTTTTATTTATGATCTTAAAGAACAAAAAGTTACTCAAGCAACTTCTGGATTTTATAAAGATACCGAACCAGTTTTTGACCCCGATGGTAAATATCTTTATTTCTTAACGGATAGAAATTTTTCACCGATTTATAGCGATTTTGATAATTCATTTGTCTATGCTAATGCAACTAAATTAGCTTTAGTTACTTTAAATGAAAACATACTTTCTCCTTTAGCCCCAAAGAATGATACAATCTCTATTAAAAAAGATGAACCTAAAAAAGATGATTCAAGAAAAGAAGTTTCAAAAGAAGAAAAGAAAAATGATAAACCAAAAGAAACAACAATTGATTTTAAGAACTTTGAAAATAGAATTGTAATACTACCACCTCAAAATGGTAACTACACTCGCCTTGCAGCAGTATCTGGAAAATTAATTTGTCATCGAATGCCTAATAGCGGATCATCAGAAAAAAATAAACCAATTTATTTTTATGATTTAGAAAAACGTGAGGAGAAAAAAATAGTAGATGATGCTAACGCTTTTGAAGTTTCAGCTGATGGCAAAAAAATTCTTATTGCATCAAATGAAAATTATTCAATTGTAGATATTGCAGAAAATCAAAAACTCGATAAAAAAATTCCAACTTCTATGATGGAAACAACCATCAATCCAAAACAAGAATGGAAACAAATATTCAACGATGTTTGGCGATTCGAAAGAGATTTCTTCTATGATAAAAATATGCATGGTATCAACTGGGATGTAATGAAAGAACGTTATGGAAAACTTGTTGATTTTTGTGTTACTCGCTGGGATTTAAATTACATACTCGGCGAATTAATTTCGGAATTAAATGCATCGCACACTTATCGTAGTGGTGGTGATATCGAAGAAGCTGAACAAAGAAATGTTGGTTATCTTGGAATTGATTGGGATATTGCAAATGGTTATTACAGAATTAAAAATATTATTAATGGTGCATCTTGGGATACTGAAATACGCTCTCCACTTTTACAACCTGGATTAAAAATTAAAGCTGGTGATTATATTCTTGCAGTAAATGATGCTCCACTTGATATATCAAAAGCCCCTTATTCTGCCTTTGAAGGACTTGCTGATAAAACAATTGAATTGACCATTAATGATAAACCAACATTTGAAGGCTCTAGAAAAATTATCGTTCAAACTTTATCATCAGAAACTCGTTTGCGTAACTTAGAATGGATTGAACAAAACAGAAAATATGTTGATGAAAAAACTAACGGACGTGTGGGTTACATTTATGTTCCAAGCACTGGTGTTACTGATGGTCAATACGAATTAGTAAGAATGTTTTATGCTCAATTCAACAAAGATGCTTTAATAATTGATGAAAGATTTAATAATGGTGGACAAATTCCTGATCGTTTCATAGAAATATTAAACAGAAAACCACTTGCATATTGGGCAGTTCGAGATGGTAAAAATTGGCAATGGCCTCCAGTTGCTCACTTTGGTCCTAAAGTAATGTTAATTAATGGTTGGAGCGGTTCAGGTGGTGATGCTTTCCCAGATTATTTCAGAAAAGCTGGTTTAGGAAAATTAATAGGAACAAGAACATGGGGTGGTTTAATTGGTATTACCGGGGCACCAACTTTAATTGATGGTGGAAATATAACTGTTCCAACTTTTAGAATGTATGATCCAGATGGAAAATGGTTCAAAGAAGGGCATGGTGTTGACCCTGATATTTATCAAATTGATGATCCATCAAAAATGGCAAAAGGAATTGATCCTCAACTTGAAAAAGCTGTTGAAGTTATAATGAACGAATTAAAAACTAAGCCATACAAAGAACCGAAACAACCTAATTATGAAGTAAGATAATTCGATATACCTTCTGCGAGAGTATCAATGTTGGTA
>CAZVBT010000298.1:0-10325 GCA_964625385.1 uncultured Melioribacter sp.
ATCAAAAACTTCTTCCGCCATTTTGAATTTAATTTTATTACTAAAATATGAATCCAAAAGTGTTAAAATTTTCCAGCTTGGTTTTGAATCATATTTTTTGCCTTGCATCCAACGGTCAAATTTAGTTCCAAATTTATCCCAGCGACTTTTGCTCATTCCATCTAAAGATCTATCTAATTCTTCTGTTGCAACAGCAGGTCTAATTCTTTGAACTCTACCCTGAAAATTAACAAACGTTCCATGCTTTTCGGCATAAGTTGATGCTGGTAATATAATATCTGCAAGTAATGTTGTTTTGTTTTGGTTAGCAGACATTACAATTGTTAATTCTAATTTTGATAAAAGATTTTCCCATTCACTGCTTAATCCAACTAAGTCTTCTTCCATTATTAATATTGCTTTTACACTTTTGTTATTAATTAACTCAATAAGTTTTGAAATGTCATTTTTAATTCCGAGTAATTCCAATCCTAATGTGTTTGGTGTTTTATCTTCGCGGATTAAAATTTCATCCTGATCACCTTCTTCAATATGTTTAGCATAAAATATATTATTTGAATTTATCTGCTTAGCAAATTTTTGAAGAATAAAATTATCTTCCAAAGTAGAAAATGGTGAAGCTATAAAAGCAATTTCATTTGATTTAAATTCTTTCAGACTTTTAGCAGTAACCTCAAGTGCTTCTACCCAGCTAGATTTAACTAGCTGACCTTCTTTTCTTAAATAGCAACTATCAATTCTTGTTTCTGAGTTTACGAATTTAAATGTGTTTAATCTTCCATTATCGCACATCCAAAAACTATTTACATCTTCATTATGTCTTGGTGTCAAGCGAAGAATTTCATTATTACGAACCCATATTTCAATATTACAACCGCGAGAACAACCAATACAAACTGAATTAGTTGAAGACATTTCCCAAACACGAGATTTGAAACGAAAGTCATTATTTGTTAATGCGCCAACAGGACAAATATCAACTGTGTTTAATGTATAAGGATTATCAAAAGATTCACCCGGAAATGTTGTAATAGTAACTTTATCGCCACGATTTGTAAAAGTTAGTTGATTGGATTTTGCAATTTCATCTGAAAAGCGAATACAACGAGAACATGAAATACAACGTTCAGCATCAAATTTTATACGTGGTCCTAGTTGAACTCTTTTTTCTTTTCTGTTTTTAATTTCCTCAAATCTGCTTTCACCGCGGCTATGTGCAAAAGCATATTCTTGCAATTTACATTCACCTGCTTCATCACAAATGGGACAATCTAAAGGATGATTGATTAAAATGAATTCCATCACGGCATTTCTTGCATCCAAAGTTTTATCCGATTTTGTATGAACAACCATTCCTTCTGTTGCAAGAGTTGCACACGATATTGCAAGCTTTGGCATTTTTTCAATCTCAACAAGACAAACTCTGCAGTTTCCACTTATTGATAATTTCGGATGATAACAAAAATGAGGGATATCAATCCCCGCATCCATTGCCGCCTGAATTACAGTTTGTCCCGGTTTGAATTCTACTTGTTTTCCATCAATTGTTATAGTTGGCATATTAAATCCTTACGCTGCTTTATCAAGAAGAAAATTATTTGATGACAAAATTACTCTTGTTAGACTACCATTTGCAACATCATTAGAATTAAAAATTTCATTAGAAAGTTCCAGAATTTCTTCTTTTGTTACAGATTTTATTTTTTTTATAGTGTCATTAACAGGAATAATTTTATCATAATATAAAATTTGATTCGCAATACGATTCATTCTGTTAGTAGTACTTTCCAAACTCATTAACATATTACCAATTAAATATTCTTTTGCTCTTTCTAATTCCTTTTTATTTACTTTTTTATTGCAAATATTTTTTAACTCATTAAAAATTAATTCTTCGGCTTTTTTTACCATTTTATCATTTGTAGATAAATAAACGCCAAACGTTGAAATATCATAAAATGAATTTAAGAAAGTATTGACCTGATAAGAAATACCTTGTTCTTCTCTTAATTTCTGGAATAAACGGGAACTACTTCCTTCTCCCAGAATATGTGATAACACTGCAACGGAAATTCTTTTAATATTATTGTAACCATAAGTTGGTTTACCTAAAATGTAATGAACTTGTTGAGTATCTTTTTCAACAAAAAGATCACTAGCCACTCTTAAATTCAATGTTCTTTTTTTGCACTCAGAATTTTTGAAGTTCTTCTTCAAATACTTTTCTGCAAGCTTTATAATTTCTTTGTGTTCAACATTTCCAGAAGCAACAATCAAAAAATTATTAACTGTATAATTTTTATTAACGTAATCAAATAAATCTTTTTTTGTAAATGATGAAATATTTTTTTCCGTTCCTATTATTGGAAATGCCAAACTATTACCATTAAAAACATTACTTTCAAATTTATCAAAAATTAATTCGTCAGGAGAATCTTCAATATCATAAAGTTCATCAATAACAACAGAAGATTCCTTTTTAATTTCTTCAGGTGCAAAAAGTGGATTTTGAATCATATCTGCTAAAACTTCAAAAGTCTTAGCAACATTTTCTTTTAAACCACGACCATAAAAACATGTGTGTTCTTTAGAAGTAAATGCGTTTAAATATCCGCCAAGTGATTCAATCTCTTCAGATATTTTTTTTGAGGAACGTTTTTTTGTTCCTTTGAAAAGCATGTGTTCAATAAAATGACTTATACCATTGTTGTTTTCATTTTCATCACGGCTACCAACATTAAACCAAAATCCCAGTGAAAATGAACTTACATAGTTAATTTTTTCTGTAACTATTTTTATTCCGTTATCGAGAGTTGTAATATTTATGTTTTTCACAATTTAATCTTTTATTAAAATTATTTTAAATCATTCATGTACTTCAGATGAAACTCAGAGATTGCTTTATATGCTTTTTCAAGAATGTTTTCTGGTGGTAGAAAAACAATTCTGAAATGATTTGTCCCAGGCACTTGACCAAAACCACTTCCGGGAACAACAACAACACCTGTTTCTTTGATAAGTTTTGAACACCAATCATTATCACTTTTTATATTCTCTATTTTGGGGAAAGCATAAAAAGCACCTTCTGGAGCAACACAAGAAATACCCGGTATTGAATTCATAGCATCAACAGTCATATCTCTTCTTTTGGTTAATTTTTTCATTGCAATATCAAGATGAGATTGATCTCCGAGTAATGATGGTGCTATTCCATATTGCGCCGGATGATTTGCACACAATCTTGCCCTTAATATTTTATTTATTGCTTCGATATAATCTTTTAACATTTCTTTCTGGCCGCTTACAATTCCCCACCCAATTCTAAAACCGGGGACCATATAATTCTTTGACAATCCGCCAAATGTAATCATTGGCACTTCGCTATCTAATGATGCAATTGAAACATGCTTTTTGCCATCCATTAAAAGTTTATCATAAATCTCATCAGCAAAAATTACAAGGTTATTTTCTTTTGCAAGATCAACTAATTGTTGCAAAGTTTCTTTTGAAAAATTTGAACCAGTAGGATTATTTGGATTAATTAAAATTATAGCTCGAGTTTTAGAATTAATTTTTTTCTTTATGTCATTTATATCTGGCTGCCAACCATTATTTTCATCAAGGTAATATGGATTTTCAATAGTTTGCAATTTACTTTGAATTGCAGTATAAAGCGGATAACCAGGTGTTGGTGTTAAAACATTTTCACCATTATTCACTAATGCAGTTAAACAAATTTCTATTGCTTCGCTTGCTCCGGTTGTAACAAAAATATCTTGAACATTTTTAATTCCTTTTTTTTCTGCCTCAACTGCAATAGCATCAGTTGCTTGTTTTATTCCTGAAGATGGTGAATACCCATTTAAATTTTTTTTCATTGCATCGTAAGTTGCTTCAATCAAATGTTTTGGTGGTTCCCAATCAAATTGATTTGGATCTCCAATATTTAGGTACAACATTTCTCTTCCGGTTTTTGCAATTTCATTTGCTAATACTACAATATCACGAACAGCATATGTAATATTTTCTGTCCTAATTGCCGGTTTAATTACAATATTTGACATTTTTTCTCCAATTAAAAAAAAGCACCGAAAAATTAATCTTTTGAAGTTTGTTAATCCAACTAATTATTAAAATATCTCTATTATTTTCTTTTATTTATACTTACAATCTTAAGTTTACCATTCTCATTTTTTGTATTTGATTTTAAGGAATGATTTGTTGTCCACCAATTTTCAGGAAGACTAATTTGATAAGATAAATTCAAATTTTTTTGCATTTTATATTTCAATATGAAGTTGCTTAATTTTTTTGAAGAAAACTTTGAAATAAATTCTATTCTTGGAATTAAAGCATCAGAATTATTTCCGGTAAACAATAAAACCAGTGTATAATAAATTATTTTAATATTTAGCTTAAAAGATCGATGAGTATCATAAAATATTTCAAGACCAATTAATTCTTCTATCCCTTTTTTTCTGTCACCAATAATTTGCCACAAACCAGTCAATCCAGGTTTGCTTGAAATAGTATTTCTAATTTGATAATAACCATTAAAGTTATTTTTAAGAATGTTTAATTCATCAATCATAAGTGGTCTTGGTCCAATAAAATTCATATCTCCAATTAAAATATTATAAAGTTGCGGCAATTCATCTAATCCAGTCAAACGAAGAAATTTTGATATTGGTTTTATATTAACTTTTTTTTTCACGAAGAAGATATCTTCTGCATTATTATGTTGTATAGCATTTGATTCTCTTGATGATATCGTTTTGAATTTAATTACTTTTAAAAGTTTTTTTTCTAATGTCAAACCTCTTCTTTGAAAGAATAAAGGGAATTCTTTTAATTCAATTAAGATTAAAAAGAAAATAATAATTTGAAATAGTAACGATATAATAATTAATGATAATGTTATTAATTTTTGTAAAATATTTGCAAAAAAATTTTTCATTAAAAAATTAAAGTCCAAAGAATGTAATCAAATATTAATATAGTAGCAGAGCTTAAAACAAAAGATCGAATTGTTGAAAGACCAACACCTTCAGCACCACCTTCAGTTCTGAAACCAATATGACATCCAATTAATGAAGTCAATCCACCAAACATTAATCCTTTTGTTAACCCAAATAAAAAATCATTAATAGCAAAAAATCTTCTTACTGATTCAAAAAAAACATTAAATGAAACTCCAAGAAAAAGATTTGAAATAAAATACGCACCTGTAATTGCAATACTATTTGCAAAAATAATAAGAATTGGCATCATTACTAAAGATGCAAAGAATCTTGGTGTTGCTAAATAAGCAACAGGACTTATCCCCATTGTTTCGAGAGCATCAATTTGTTCAGTAACTTTCATCGAACCAAGTTCTGCTGCTATTGAAGCACCAACTCTACCGGCAATTACAATCGCTGTTAGAACTGGTCCTAACTCAGTTATAATAGCTCTTGATGTTGCTGCACCTAAAAAAGAAAGTGGTGCTAATCCTTTTAATTGATAGGCTGCTTGCCATGCAGAAACAGCGCCGGTAAAACTTGCTATTATAAGAACTAAAGGAATTGAATTTACTCCAATATGTTCCATCTGATAAAAATAATTTTTCCTGTTTCTATACAAAGATTTAATATTCTTTAATATGCTAAACAAAAGAATTGTTACTTGTCCAAGTTCATTAAAAAAATTTAATGTTATTCTTCCAATTGCTTCAAAAATTTTGGTCATAGTTTTTATCTGTTTAAGAATTTTTATTCTTTGTAAATCAATATTAAGAATTTTTCAATTTATAATCATATTTGTTTAATATTTTTTTAATATAAAAGCATTAAAATAGTGTAGTATTTTATTTGTGATTATCTGTGAAATCTGTGGTAGAAATATCTACCCATAAATAACACAGATTTTCACAAAAATTAAGTTTTAAATGTAACTACAATCTTAAAAAAGATGTTTATTTTATTATTGCATTCAACTATTCAATAAACTTAGTTGGCTATTACTTTTATTTTTTAATATTTTTTGAATTGAAAGATAAATTAAATGTGGTGTTAAAATGGATACAGTTTCATTAGAAAAAAAATCTAACGTTAATTTACCCGAAAATTTAGTGTTTGGAAAAGTTTTTACTGAACATGTTTTTGAAATGGATTATGATTTATCCAAAGGTGGCTGGCAAGAACCAAAAATTAAAAAGCTAGAAAATTTATCAATTCATCCTGCTGCAATGGTTTTTCATTATGGACAAGCATTGTTTGAAGGTTTGAAAGCATACAAAACCATTGATGGAAGAGTAGCTCTTTTCAGACCAGAAAAAAATATCGAAAGACTTAACAACTCCGCAAGAAGATTATGCATTCCAGAAGTTGACCCTGATTTAACATTAAAGTATATGCTTGAACTTGTAAAAACTGATCAGGATTGGATTCCAACTAAACCTGGTTATTCACTTTATATTCGTCCATTTATAATTGCAACTGAAGCTTGCTTTGGTGTTCGCCCATCTGAACAATATAAATTCATGATTTTGCTTAGCCCGGTTGGTCCATATTATCCTGAAGGATTTAAACCAGTTTCAATAATGGTTACAGACAAATATGTACGTGCAGTTAGAAAAGGAACTGGTGAAGCAAAAGCAGCAGGTAACTATGCTGCTTCTTTAGCAGGACAAGTTGAAGCTAAAAAAGAAAATTATACACAAGTATTATGGTTAGATGCTATTGAGCAAAAATTTATCGAGGAAGTTGGAGCAATGAACATCTTTGTTCGTTTTAATGATGAAATAGCAACTCCAAAACTTTCTGGTTCAATTTTGCCGGGAATAACAAGAATGTCTGTAATACAAATACTTAAAGATTGGGGAATGAATATTAACGAGCGTTTAATTTCTATAGATGAAATGGTTGAAAGATTTGATAAAGGTGAATTAGTTGAAGTATTTGGTAGCGGCACTGCTGCCGTAATTTCTTCTGTTAACAAATTAAAATATCATGAAAAGATTATGAAATTTGGAGATGATGAACCCGGTGAACTTGCATTAAAACTTTATAATGAAGTTACTGGAATTCAATATGGTAAAATTGAAGATAAACATAATTGGTTAATTTACATTGATTAAAATTTCAGGGAATTAATGAAAAAAATAATAACCTATTTGTTCTTATTTTTTATTTCAACGTTAGTTGCAAAACAAAATCCAAAAAATATAATTCTTCTTATTGGCGATGGAATGGGAATTTCTGCTGTTTCTGCTTCAGTTCATTCAATTCAAAATGATCAATTTAGGAGATTCAAATCAGTTGGTCTAGTAAATACATGTTCAGCTGATAAACTTGTAACTGATTCTGCTGCTGGGGCTACAGCGTATGCAACCGGTTTCCAAACAAACAATGGTAAACTTGGAATTGATCCTGCTGGCAAAAAATTAGAAAACATTGTTGAAATTGTGAAGAAAAAAAATATGTCCGCTGGTGTTGTAGTTACTTGCTCTGTAACTAATGCAACACCTGCGGCTTTTCTTTCTCATGTTGAATCTCGTAAAAGTGAATTTGAAATTGCTGAACAAATTTACAAAAACAATAATGTTGATTTAATTCTTGGTGCTGGCTCTGATTTTTTTCTTTCTAAAAATTTAGGTGGCAAAAGAGAAGATGAAAAAAATATTGCCGACTCGATGAAACTAAAAGGTTATCAAGTTATTATTGATACGACTTTTTCTAATATAAAATTTTCTCAAAAAACTTTAGGATTATTTGCACCAAACGCCTTAGTATATGCTGATAAAAGAAATTTTACTTTAGGTGATATGACAAAATCAGCTATCGAATATTTAAGTAAAAATAAAAATGGTTTCTTTTTAATGATTGAAGGCTCTCAAATTGATTGGGCTGAAGAGCATAACGATAGAAATTATTTTTATAGTGAGATGAAAGATTTTAATTCTGCAATTAAAGAAGCATTAGACTTTGCAGAAAAAGATAAAAACACACTTGTAATTGTTTTAGCCGATCATGATACAGGAAGTTTCGGAATAAATTCAAAAAATAACGATGGTTTTGTTGATTGGAATTGGGCTTCTAATAAACATACTGCAAATTTGATCGGAATTTTTTCTTTTGGACCTGGTTCAGAACATTTTAGTGGTATTCAAAACAATTTTGAAGTCGGAAGAAAATTAATAAACTTTTTTCAAAAGAAATTTTGAATTAATATCATAATATGAATGAATATTTAATTCATTCATATTATGATTTGAATATTTTTTGTTAACACCATTAAGAACATTAAATCAATAGAAATTCTTAAAGAAAAGTATTTAGAAAAAAACATCATTTACTTACTTGCAATTCCCTTTCTTCAGAATTGCCTAAAACAGTATAAGCTTTTATTCCAAGTATAATCGAAAGTATAAAAAGCAATAATGATATAATTGAAAGAGTATAATTTTTTATAATCAAATTCTGATACATTAACATTACTAATGCCGTTAATGTTACTGAAAACATAAAAAGCATTGGTATAAAAATAAAAATTGAATTCTTTTTTGTTTTAATAACCCAAGCCGTTAAAGCTAACAAAGCCAAAGCAGCTAATAATTGATTTGCACTACCAAACACAGACCAAATTGACATTGTTTGTCCACTAAAAGTTAATGCAGCTCCAACTCCAACTGTAATTCCAGTTGCAACAAATCTATTTTGTAAAATTGAAGTTGATGGTTGATCAGATTCTTTTTCTATTTCAAAAAATTCTTGAAACATAAACCGAGCTAATCTTGTAGCTGTATCGAGAGAAGTTAAAGCAAAAGCAGATACAGCAAGTGCAGTAAATGTTTGTCCAAATTCAATTGAAATATTAATAAATGGAATAGCATGTAAAAATCTTGCAACTCCAATTGAGAATGCAGGAACAGGTCCTTTATTTACAAGAATATCAATAAACTCATCATTCATCATTGATGCAACAGCCGTTAAGGATAAAACTGCAAGTAAGCCTTCAATCAACATTCCACCATAACCGACAATTCTAATATCCGATTCTTTGTCTAATTGTTTCGCTGTAGTTACACTACCAACAAGTGAATGAAATCAACTAATTGCACCACAAGCAAAAGTTACAAATAATGCTGGGAATAAATATCCAACTTTATCAAGATAAAAAGAATTGAAAACAGGAATTTGAATTGAAGGTGCTGCAAAGAAAACTCCGATTAATCCACCGACCATTAAAGCATAAAGGAAGAATGAATTCAAATAATCACGAGGTTGAAGTAAAATCCAAACTGGTGTAACGGACGCAATAAAAATATATGCAAACAAAATTAATTGCCAAGTTAGTGTGCTAAATTGAATTGGGAAAAGATTCCCAGCAGGAATGGAGAGAAAAAGTAGAATTACTCCAACTGTAGTAGCTATCCATAATTTGACTTTTAATCTATAAATTGAAATTCCAAAAAGAACTGCAAGAATCATAAACAACATTGAAGAAGTTCCAGCACTTGGAATATGAGTAAAAGTATCAGCAACAATAATTGTAAAAACTGCAATTACTAATATTAAAGTTGCCCAAGCAAAAAGAAGAAATAATTTCTTACCGCTCACGCCAATATATTTTTCAATAATATAACCAATAGATTTACTTTGATGACGAATGGACGCAACAATACTTGTAAAATCATGAACACCACCAAGAAAAATAGAACCAAAAACAACCCATAAATATACAGGCAACCAACCGAATCCAGCAGCAATTACAGGTCCGACTATTGGACCAGCACCAGCAATTGAAGCAAAGTGATGGCCAAGTAGCACTGGTGATTTTGCAGGGACATAATCTATTCCATCTGTCATCGTGTGAGATGGTGTCGGATTATTATTATTTACATCAAGATGCTTTGATAAAAATTTACTATAAAATTTATATGCTGTTGTAAACAATATGAATGCAATAAGAACTAATAATATCCCACTCATAATATTATCCTTAATTATTACAAAACTAATTTACTCAATGGGAATTAAATATTAAAGAGAAAAGATTTTTATTGAGAATGTAAAATGATGAATGTATAATTCATAATGATTAAATAGTAATTGGATATTATAATTGTTGTATTGATAGTATGCATTAAATAAAACAATTATATTGATTATTATTGAATAATTTTATCGATTCATTCTTTTCAATAAAGTTTCGCGGATTTCTCTTCGAAATTTTTCATCGAATGAAATGAGTTTTATAATTTGTTTTGGTCTCAATATTTTTTGTAATGAAGTATAAAAATCTAATCTTTCATTAGTTATTTTTCTTTCAAGATCAATTAGTTC
>CAZVBT010000299.1:0-2653 GCA_964625385.1 uncultured Melioribacter sp.
GATGTTGAAGTTCAAATCTACTTTGGAAAAGTTGATAATGGTTCAAACGAAAATAAATTTGTTAATATGGAATATATTCCCAAAAAGGGAAAAGAACATTACTTTTATCGTGGTGAAATTGAATGTAACGCAACAGGACAATTTGGTTATACATTAAGAGTTTTACCAAAGCATGAAATATTAATCAATCCATTTGAATTAGGGTTAGTAAAATGGGCTGCTGAAGTTAAATAAATTAAATAATTAACCTAAATGATAATAACATATAAAATATGAATTATCAATTATACATTATAAATTATACATTATACATTAATAAAAATGTTTTTAGAAACCTTAGACTACCGTGCAAATGATGTTCTGATTTACTCACAGAACAAATTTAATTTCAGCGATAACTTTAAAATTATATACAAGAACGAAAAAGTTAAGCGAGTAAGAAATATTTCATATTTTGATGTTTGTTCAATTGTTAAAAACCCTGCACCAAAAAATTTAATAGTTTATAGATTATTAACCAATGTTAATCATCTTGATGCTTATTCAACAAAATATGGGTATTTTATACAGATAAATGGAAGAGTTGAATTAATTTATTTTGATCCAATTTTTGCCTTGAAAGATTTAAGACATTTAAGATTCGATTTAGATCCAGAAAAATTCAGATTTAAAATTCAACAAGTTGGATTAACATCACTTACAAGAAAAGTAGATGCGACAGGAAAATCTCTTGAAGCAGATTTCAGCGAAGTATATTCATTTGATTTAAAGGCAATAGAAGCTCAACATCAAAACGATAAAATTTATGCAGATGCTATTTTTGCATTCGAGGAAATAATTGATGAGAGCGAAATTCAAAACAAACAAATGAATATTTCTAATCCAGAATTTAAAAGAGATTTCACGGAACACATGCCAAGTATTTCGGAAGATAGAAATATCAAAAATCCTTTCTTAAACAGAGTAAATTCACCTAATCCGGAAAAAATAATTGACTTAAGAGAAGAAATTATTGATTTGCTCAAACAAGCACTTGGCATACAACAAACAGATTTATCTGTTCAAGAAAAATTTAATCATAGTAAATTTCAAAAAGATGCAAAGCAATTTTTAGAAACAGGTAAAAAAGTAGGTTTAAGCGAGGAACAATTAAAAGAAGGATTGTTTGAATTATTTAAATCAACAGGAAAGACTTCAGAATTAAGTGAACGTCAGCGAGAATCTGTAATATTAAAGTTTGATTCAGACGAATAGAAGCGGAGAGTGAGGGATTCGAACCCTCGTCCCGATTACTCGGAAAACGGTTTTCGAGACCGTCCTATTCAACCACTCTAGCAACTCTCCAAAGATTTTTCTTTTAACAACATTTCAAAAATACAAAATGCTAGATCTATTTTGCTTTTATTTAAATAAACTCTCCATTAAAAAAAATTATTCTTTTCTAATTTAATTTATTTAAAAAAATGTCACCCTTCGACTTAGCTAAGGGTGACATCGGGAAGATAAATACATTAAAGGAATTATTTTATTTCAATTGTTCTTGGTTTTACTCTTTCATGTTTTGGCAATTTTACATTTAATATACCATTTTCTAATTTAGCATCAATTTTTGTTTCATCAATGCTGTCAGAAATTTTGAATCTACGATAATAATTACCTAAAACAGTTTCTTGTAAAACGTATTTTTTATTGATGGTTTCATCGTAATCAATCCTACCCATGATTACTAAGTTACCATCTTCTAATTTTATTTTTACATCTTCTTTTTTAACTCCAGGCATATAAGCATTTAAGAAAAAGTCATCTTCAGTTTCGTAAATATCAATTAAAGGAGCAACCCAAGATTCTTTTTCTAATGCTTCGTCCCATGTCCTTTTTTGTTTAACTTCTAAAGCATCTTTTATTTCTGTCATAATACACCTCCTTTTTTTAATTTTTTTTATTTATCATCAACTACTTCATAAGAAGCGTCTTGAACTTCTTTATCATCTTTTTTAGAAGAATCAGTTTGTTGTTGACTACCAGCATTAAAATCAGGACCAGGTTGTTGTGAACTTTGAGCACCAGGTTGTTGATATAAGGTTTGAGCAATTTCATTCCAAACTTTAGAAAGATTTTCAGTTGAAGATTTAATTGATTCAATACTGTTTGTCTTTAAAGCATCTTCAACTTTTTGAACTTCAATTTCTAATCTTGTTTTTTGTTCACTTGTTATTTTGTCTTTTAATTCTTCCATCTGCTTTTTTGTTTGAAATACCAAAGTATCAGCTTGGTTTCTGATTTCTACTTCTTCTTTTTTCTTTTTGTCTTCTGCAGCATGTTCTTTGGCAGCTTGTTTCATTTTTTCAACTTCTTCTTTAGATAAACCAGATGAAGAAGTAATTCTTATACTTTGTTCTTTTCCTGTAGCTTTATCTTTTGCAGCTACATGTAAAATTCCATTAGCATCAATATCGAACGTAACTTCAATTTGTGGAACGCCACGAGGTGCTGGTGGAATTCCATCTAAATGGAAACGACCAAGTGTTCTGTTATCAATTGCCATTGGTCTTTCACCTTGTAAAATGTGAATTTCAACAGAAGGTTGATTATCTGCCGCAGTTGAAAACACTTCACTTTTACGTGTTGGAATTGTTGTATTAGCAGGAATTAA
>CAZVBT010000300.1:0-3079 GCA_964625385.1 uncultured Melioribacter sp.
ATTATGGTGTTCTGTGAAGCTCTTCTTATGCCACTAAGTTCATGAAGCATTTCAGAAATTATATTTTTAATATTTATTGTACTCATTTATTTAGTATTCTTCTTCTTCAGAGATAACTTCTTCTTCATTTGGTTTTGGTAAAGACCAACTTGCATAATCGCAATCGGGATAACGATTACATCCGTAAAAAATTTTGCCTCGTTTTGTTCTTTTAGTTACTATTTCACCTTCGTTACATTTTGGACACTTTAATCCAAGAGTTATAACTTTTGTAAAATCGCATTCAGGATATTTTTCACATCCAATGAATTTACCAAATTTGCTATCACGATAAACTGTTCTTGAACCACATTTTGGACAAGTTTCACCAGTGTATTCAGGTTCATTACTTACACCAGATATTTCTTTAAGAGATTTTATGTTTTTACAATTAGGATAATTAGTGCAAGCAAAGAATTTTCCGAAGCGACCAATTTTTAATTCCATTTCTGAACCACACTTGTCACAAATTATTTTTTCAAGATTGGACTCAACAGTTTGTAAATCTTTTATAAATGGTTCATAAAAATCATTTAAAACTTTTAGATATTCAATTTCACCATTTGCAATTAAATCGAGTTCATCTTCCATTTTAGCAGTAAAATTTACATTAACAATATCAGGAAAATTTTTAATTAAAATTGAATTCACTTTTCTGCCTAATGCAGTCGGAAATATTTTTCTATCAACTAATTCCACATATTTTCGATCAACTATAGTTCCTAAAATCATTGCATAAGTGCTTGGTCTTCCGATACCATTGCTTTCTAATTCTTTAATTAAAGAACTTTCTGTATAACGTGCAGGTGGTTTTGTAAAGTGTTGATTTGAATTAATTGATAACAATTCTAGTTTTTGGTTTTTCTCAAGTCCGATTGGAATTTGTGAGTTTCCATTTTCTGATTTGTCTGTTTCTTCAAGATCTTCGTCATATAATTTCATAAATCCATCAAATAAAATTGATGTGCCTGAAGTTTTAAAGTTATATTCATCGGCAGAAATAATTATGGATGTTGTTTCAACTCTTGCAGATTCCATTTGACAAGCTATAAATCTTTTCCAAATTAAATCATAAATTTTGTATTGATCTTCATTTAGAAATTCTTTAACGAATTCCGGTGTGTATTTTAACGAAGTAGGTCTTATAGCTTCGTGTGCATCTTGAACATTTTTTTTGTTTTTGGATTCGTAAGATTTAGGAAATTCAGGTAAATAATTATTGCCATATTTATCTTTGATAAAATCTCTTGCATCATTAACAATTTCATTACTTAATCTTGTTGAATCAGTTCTCATGTAAGTAATTAAACCGGTTGTTCCTTCATTTCCAAGATCAATACCTTCATAAAGTTGCTGTGCAATTAACATTGTTTTTCTTGGTCTCATTCTAAATTTTTTAGAAGCTTCAGATTGTAAGCTACTTGTTATGAAAGGTGGAAAAGGGTTTTTTTTGCTTTCTTTTTTTACAATATCGCTTATAAAAAAGTTAGATTTATTTTTAATCTCATCTAAAATTTTATCAGCAATATCTTTTGAAGAGATAGCAAAATTTGTTTTTAAAAATTCATCCCAATCTTCTTTTGTCATTTCAGGTTTAGGTGGAACTTTAATTTGTTTACCATCAACTTCAAAAAGTTTGGCAGAAAATGTACTTCCCTTTTCAGTTTTAAAATCTGCAACGATTGACCAATATTCAGTTGGAATAAATTTATCAATATCATCTTCACGTTCACAAATAAGTCTTAAAGCAACAGATTGAACTCTACCAGCAGATAGAGAGTTACCGTAAGAATCAAGAACGGCACGCCATAGAAAAGGACTTACTTTATATCCAATAATTCTATCCATTACTCTTCTAGCTCTTTGAGAGTCAACAAGTTTTTCATCAATTTTAATTGGATTTTTAAGTGCTTCGTTAACAGCTTTTTTGGTTATTTCATTAAATAAAACTCTTGAAATTTTTTCTTTTTCATTTTTATCGAGAATATCTGCAACGTCCTGTGCAATTGCTTCGCCTTCGCGGTCTGGGTCAGTAGCAATAAATATTTTTTCTGATTTTGAAGCAAGGTTTTTTATTTTTTTTATTAAATCTCCTTTACCACGAATATTTAAAAGAGTAGGAGTAAAACCATTTTCAATATCAACACCTAATTTTGTTTTAGGTAAATTTTTTATATGGCCAATAGTTGCTTCAACAATGTAATTTTTACCAACATATTTATTAATTGTTTTAGCTTTTGAGGGTGATTCTACAAGAATTAAACTTTTTGACATTTGAATTCCTTAATTAACTGTATCAGATGAATTTAATAAAAATCTACTTCCGGGTAATAAGCTATTGTTTGTTTCTGTTAAAGATAAAATTATCATCCAATTGATATCATTTCGCGTAACATTAAGCTCAGGGAAAAGTGTAACCTGATATAGAATTCGTTCAAGGTTATTGGCATCAATCAAACCAAGATTAAATAAATGCAAAAGATAATTTTGGTTATCGATTCCTAATATTTCAATTTCTTCATTTGAAAACAATCTAAAACTTTTTAATTCATGATTTAATGATTCAGAAGATTTATTTAAAATAATTTTATCATATAGTAATGCAAAAGCAGCATTAATTATTTTATCATCAAATTCTTTTGATTTTTTTAATCTTTTATTTACATCATCAAGAGATTTATTTTGATTTAATGCTTCAAGAATTTTTGTAAGTACATCCACAATTTTTGATGTCATTGAATTATAATTCCTTTGAATAATTTTTCATATTTCTTTACATAAAAATTTTCATGTTTTTTCATTGTTCTTTTTTTAGATGGGGTCATGTCATCGTACCCAAGTAAGTGTAATAATCCATGAATTATTAATCTGCCAACTTCTTTATCGTTTTTTACTTTGAATTTTTTAGCATTTTCAAGTGCATCTGGAATAGAAATAAAAATTTCGGCGTCAAATCTAAATTTTTCTTCTGAATAATTAAAAGTAATTATATCAGTTGAACCATCATGGTTTAAAAATTTTTTATTTAATTCAATTATTT
>CAZVBT010000301.1:0-2013 GCA_964625385.1 uncultured Melioribacter sp.
TGTCCGCTGGTTTTCCTTGTACTGAGTTTAATTCATTCAATATTTTTTCTTCATTTTCTTTTAATGAATTATAAATTTTTTCGAAACGTTTTTTAAGATCGGCATCATTATTTTGTTTTGCTAACTCTTCAGCCCAATACATTGTTAGATAAAATGAACTTCCACGGTTATCAAATTCGCCAGCTTTACGCGATGGCATTTTTCCATTTTCAAGATAACTTCCAATTGCTTTATCTAATGTTTCTGCTAACACTTTAGCTTTTTCGTTTTTTGTTTTTTCATAAACCATTTCAAGGGATGGAACCAATGCACAATATTCACCGAGTGAATCCCAACGCAGATGATTTTCCTTTAATAATTGTTCAACATGTTTTGGTGCAGAACCACCAGCTCCGGTTTCAAATAATCCACCACCTTTAAGTAATGGAATTATCGAAAGCATTCTTGCACTTGTTCCTAATTCTAATATTGGAAACAGATCTGTTAAATAATCACGAAGTACATTTCCTGTTACAGAGATTGTATCAAGTCCTTTGCGGCTTCTTTCAACTGTGTATTTCATGGCTTTTACCGGATCTAATATTTTTATTTCTAATCCAGTTGTGTCATGTTCTGATAAGTATTTTTTAACCTTTGAAATAATTTCTCTATCGTGTGCACGATTTTCATCAAGCCAAAAGATAGCGGGTGTGTTTGATGATCTTGCTCTGTTAACTGCAAGTTTAACCCAATCTTTTATTGCTTCATCTTTTGTCTGGCACATTCTGAATATATCACCGTTTTCAACAGGTTGTTCCATTAAAATTTTTCCTTCGGAGTTTACAACACGAACTTTTCCATTATTAGTAATTATAAACGTTTTATCGTGTGAACCATATTCTTCAGCTTTTTGAGCCATCAATCCAACATTGGAAACTGCACCCATTGTTGCCGGGTCAAATTGTCCATTAATTTTAATATCATCTATCATTGCCTGATACATTGTTGCATAACTTCTGTCTGGAATCATTGCAATGCAATCAACAAGCTCATCTTTTCTGTTCCACATTTTTCCACCATCACGAATTACAACCGGCATTGAAGCATCAACAATTACATCGTTTGGAACATGAAGATTTGTTTTTCCAATTCTTGAATCAACCATCGCTAGTTCGGGGCGTGTTTCATAAACTTTATTTATATCGTTTTCGATTTCGATTCTTTTCTCATCGGGAAGTTTTTTAATTTTTTCGAGAACATCCATCAATCCGTTATTTACATTTGCGCCAATTTCCTTTAAAGTATCTGAGTGTTTATCCAAAGCATCTTTGAAATAAACATAAACAGCATGACCAAACATAACAGGATCAGAAACTTTCATCATTGTTGCTTTTAAGTGAAGCGAAAGTAAAATATTATCTTTCTTTGCTTCTTCAATTTGTTCTGCATAAAATTTTCTGAGTTCTTTAACATTCATTACTGCAGAATCAATTACTTCTCCGTTTAATAATTTTAAATTTTCTTTAAGAACTTTTACATTTCCTTTTGCATCAACAAATTCAATTTTAATAACATCGTTTTTATCAAGAGTAACAGATTTTTCAGAGCCGTAGAAATCTTTTTGATTCATGTGGGCAACGCGGGTTTTAGAACCTTCTTTTGGCCAAGGCTTCATCATTTTGTGAGGATATTTTTGTGCAAATTTTTTAACAGATGCTGCAGCGCGGCGATCTGAATTTCCTTCTCTTAAAACCGGATTAACCGCCGAGCCAAGAATTTTTGCATATCGTTCTTTTAATTTTTTTTCTTCTTCATTTTTGGGGTCTTCGGGATAATCAGGAATTTTGTAACCTTTTTCCTGAAGTTCTTTTATTGCCGCTTTTAATTGCGGAACAGATGCACTAATGTTCGGAAGTTTAATAATATTTGTATTTGGATCTTGTGTTAATTCACCAAGCTCTGTTAAATGATCTGAAACTTTTTGTTCATCAGTTAAATATTCAGGAAAGTTTGCTAATATTCTACCAGCAAGAG
>CAZVBT010000302.1:0-5337 GCA_964625385.1 uncultured Melioribacter sp.
ATTAACAATTGATATAGGCAAAAATTATTCTGATAATTTAAAAAATATCATCGACTTGCTTTAATCATTTTAAGGGACACAGTTTATTGATTCATAAAAACTGTGTCCTTTTTAATCCAATGGAAGTTCAAAAGCAAAAGTTGAACCAATGCCAAGTTTACTTTCAACCCATACTTTCCCATTATGTTCTTCAATAATTTTTTTAACAATCCATAAACCTAGACCTGAGCTTTGTTCAAGACCAGTTGGTTTGTTGCTTAATACCGCACCTTTCTGAAATGATTTTTTCAGATCATCTTCAGATAAACCATAACCTGTGTCTTTGACTTCAACAACTAACATTCTCTTTGTGCCATCTTTAACATAAGACTTAATTTCAACAATCGTATCAGGCGGCGCGTACTTAATTGCATTGTTTACAAAATTATCAAGAGCTTCTTCAATTTTTTCTGGATTAATTTTTACTTTTGGCAAATCGATTGAACTTTTATTAAATAATTTTACCTTTTTTGCCTTTGCGTATGATATATTTTGATTATAAACGCTTTCAATAATTTCACTAACAGAATATTCAACAAATTTAGCATTTGGTTCTGATAATGCTTCTGCTATTATTGTGCACAACTTTTGAGAAAGTTTGACAATATCATCACTCGATGCAACTAATGATTCCATTATTATTTGTTGCTCTTTTGCATTCAAATCATACGAATTAAGTAATTCAATATAACCTTTAATTGCTGATGCAGGATTCTTAATATCATGAATTGCAATAGCAAACATTTCTTCTTTTTGAGCATGTAAGTACTCTAACTTTGCTTTGCTCTCAGCTAATTTTTCTTTTTGCTCTACCAATTTAACATTTGTCATTTCAAGAGTTTTAACATTTGCATCAAGTTCTTTTATTTGTTTTTTAAGATTTTCATTTTCATTATGAAGTTTTTTTAATTCTTCCTTTGCTCTTTTGTAAGAATATTTTAATTCATCTAATTCGTTTTTATAATCTTTACTTTTTGCTAAAGAATTATTTTTCTTAGTTATTAAAAACACAATTACAATAAGTTGAATTAAAACAATTGCTATTATAAAATATTCATAGCTAATTGAAAAACTTTTTATTTCAGTTTGTTGAATTTTATTTGTATCAAGTAGCGAAGCAGGTTTATTAGTTACTTTCACAGGAATTACTAAAGTTTGTGATTCAATACCGTTTTCTAAAAATGCAGTAATTCTAATTAAATTGACTCCCAATCCTAAATTTTTGAATACATAAGTTGTATCACTGATTTTTGGTTCAATAAGATTTGCATTGACTAATATGCGATAAAATATTTCACTCTTTATTTTTTTTTCTGCTTTATAGTTAATTACAACAGTATCAGAAAAATAAATATTAAGTTCATTAAGATTATTCAGTTTCCTTTCTTCATTGTTAACTTTTGCACTTTTTAGTTCAACAACAAATCTCTCGGTTTGAGGAAAAGCATTTAATGCTAATAATAATAAAATAAAAATGGTCTTTGATTTCATAATTAGTAAATAATAAATGTTTGTAAATTATTATCGATTCAAAGTAAAAAGAGTTGAATTAGAACTTTAAAATATTTTTATATAATTGGAAGTTTTCATCATCAAAACAAACAAAGTTAATAACTTTTATAATTTCAGATTGGGAATTCAATACAGTATCAATTGCAATTTTTGCAGCTCTTTCTTTGGGAAAACCATAAACACCAGTGCTGATATTCGGGAAAGAAATTGAAACAACACTTAACTTTTCAGCAAGTTTAAGTGAGTTTAAATAACAATTTTTCAACAGTATATCTTCATTATTTCTACCGCCATGCCAAATCGGGCCAACAGTATGTATAACATATTTAGCTGGTAAATTTCCTGCTGATGTAAAAACAGCTTCACCGGTTTGGCAACCGCCCTGTTTTTCTACAATTTTCATACATTCTTCATTAATAATTTTACCACCAACACGATGAATTGCCCCATCAACTCCACCACCACCCATTAATGAACTGTTTGCCGCATTTACTATTGCATCAGCAAAAATTTTTGTAATGTCACCATTGATTAAATTTACTTTCATTATACAACATACATAATAATTGTTTATTAATTAATAAAACTAAATGCAATGTTAATGGCAAATAATTATAATTTACAATAAAATTATTTTGAAGAAAATTTATAAATAGTTGTTTGTTTATAAACTTCTTCTGGTTTTAAAGTTACACTTGGAAATTTAGGTTGATTGGGTGAATCCGGAAAATGTTGAGCCTCTAAACAAAAACCGGTTCTGTAATTATATTTAATTCCATTTTTGCCGATTGCACTTCCATTCAAAAAGTTACCGGTATAAAACTGAACACCTGGTTGGTCAGAAAAAACTTCCATGAATCTTCCCGTGGTTGGTTCATATACTTCTGCTATTTTGATAACATCATTATTAGTTCTATTAATTACAAAATTGTGATCGTAACCTAATCCCAATTTAATTTGAGCATAATCTGAATTTATATCATTTCCAATATTTTTGGGTTTACGAAAATCTAATGGTGTATTTTCAACACTTTCTAATTTACCAGTTGGAATTAATGATGCATTAACAGGTGTAAATTCGTTTGCATTAATCATTACTTCATGATCTAAAATTGTGTTGTTTGGATTTCCTGTTAAATTGAAATAAGAATGATGAGTTGGATTTAGAATTGTTATTTTATCTGTTTTAGCTATGTAATCAATCTTAAGTTCATTATTGTTTGTTAAAGTATATGTAACTAATAATTCAAGATTACCTGGATATCCTTCTTCGCCATCTTGACTTAAATATTTGAAAGTTGAAGACGCATCATTTTCATTTTCATTGGTGTTAACCAATTCCCAGTTTTTTTTATTAAATCCAATTTTACCACCGTGTAAATGATTTTCATTATTATTTATTGTCAATTGATACTTTTGTCCACCAAGCGTAAATTGACCTTTTGCAATTCTATTACCATATCTTCCAACGATTGAGCCGAAATAAGCATTATCTTTGATGTAACCATCTAAATTATCATAGCCAAGTACTATATCTTCATATTTGTTATTTTTATCTGGTGATGTTAATGAAACAACCGTTGCTCCATAAGAAATAATATCTGCTTTCATTCCATTTTTATTCTTTAAAGTTATTAAGTAAACAGTTGAGCCATCTTCAAGTTTTCCAAAAATATTTTTTTCAATCATTTTAATTCCTTCTGAATTTTTACAAGATGACATAATTATTAAAAGAAATAACATCGTTAATAATTGTTTCATGATTACTCCATAATTATTTTTTGTTTGTTCTTTATTTATTACAAAATAAAGAAAGAATTCTTAATTTTCATAAGAATTTTTTAATATGACAAAATCTACATGAAAAAAACAAATGAATATAAATTTTCAATAAAGAATAGTTTGATTTTTGGAATTTTAATTGTACCAATCTTATTAGCCACTAAAATTCATTTAGTTAATAATAACTATGTTTTGAATTATTCAATTCTTTGGATTATCTCCTCATCATTCTATTTAATTTCAATTTATTTGTTAAAAAAAATAAGTTTAGATAATTATCAACTTCTTTTTTTGATTTTACTTTCAGCATTAACACAACTATCTTTTATAAATTTCGAACCTATTGGTTCTGATGACATTTACAGATACATGTGGGATGGAAAAGTTCAGGTTAATGGTATAAATCCATATTTATATAAACCTATTGACAAAGAATTAAATGAATTACACTCAAATATTTTACCTACTAAAATGAATTTCAAAGAAATGAGAACTGTGTATTTTCCATTAAGTCAATGGTTGTTTTATGTTGGATATAAAATAAGTGGAGAAAATTTTTGGGCATATAAAATTTTAATTTTTATATCAATTATTACAACAATTTTTCTGCTTTATAAAATTCTTTTGAAGCTCAAGTTGGAAAATAAAAGATTGTTATTTTTTATTCTTTCACCTTTAATATATTTTCAATTTTCGCTTGATGGTCATCTTGATGCCTATGGTTTACCATTATTAATATCATCATTGTACTTTTATATTAATGGCAAAAAATTAATCTCAGCCGTTTTTCTTGGTTTATCGTTTTCTGTTAAGCCAATTGCTGTTGTTTTAATACCAATATTTTTCTTAAATGAAAATTCATTTTCAGATAAAATTAAATTTTTAATTGTTAATCTATTTTCTTTTTTAATTCAATTTATACCTTATGTTTTTTCATCAAATCCTTTTGAAGCTTTTTTTATTTTTTCTAAAAATTGGATGTACAATGGATTTATATTTACAACAATAAATTCTTTTTTTCACAATAATCAACTTTCAAGATTAATTACCTGGTTACTGTTGCTTATCTCACTACTTCCAATTTACTTCAGCAAGATAGAATTAATCAAAAAAATTTATTTCGCAATAACATTAATGATAATTTTTTCGCCTGTTGTTCATCCTTGGTATTTAATTTGGGTATTAGTTTTAATTCCGTTGGTTGATTTGACAAGTGGATTTTATTTAGTATCGGCAATCAGTTTAACTTCTATTACAATTTATATCTATAAAATGACAGGCGTTTGGAAAGATTTTTATTTGGTTCAAATGATTGAATTTATTCCGACAATTCTATTAATGATCTATGATTTTTTTAAGACAAGTAGATATACACATAATTACAATGCAGATAAGTATTTAACAAAAACATAAATAGAAATTTTTTGATATTATTTTTTGCTGCAGCTATTACATTATCTAAATAACTGCAGCATTTTAAATAAGTAAGATTTTTTATTCTAAATTTTTAATCTTTGTGTACCACTCACTAGATTGCTCTAATGATTTATTTAATCTTTCAATTAATTTATGAGGATCATCTAAACTTCCTTCTTGTAATAATGCTGAATCATAAAGTTGTTCAGTGACTAATTTAATGAAATCATCTAAAGAATTTTTCTTAAATACTTTTACAAGATTTCGAATTAATTTATGGTTAGGATTAACTTCCAGTATTTTTTTATCAATCGAAAATTCTTGTTTTGTCATCTTTAAAATCTTTTTCATTTGAGATGAAATAGTTTCATCTTTTGATACAAGACATGATGGGCTATCTACCAATCTTTTAGATTCAATAACATCTTCAATTTTATCACCAAGAATACTTTTCATTTTAGCAAGTAAACTATAAAAATGCTTTTGATCATCGTTGGAAAGAGGTTCAACTTCTTGTTTTTTTTCAACTACATCTTTTAACTTGTTTAAATTCTTTAAATCAACATTTTGAACAGATTTAATTTCATA
>CAZVBT010000303.1:0-16641 GCA_964625385.1 uncultured Melioribacter sp.
ATGGATGGAATTGAAGCCACGAAAATTTTGAAGTCGCAAGATTTGACAAAGCATATTCCGATTATTTGTATTTCCGCTTCCACAAAATTGATGGTCAAAGGCAATAATGCTCTTGACTTGTTTGATGATTTCTTGCTTAAGCCTGTTGTACTTTCCGCTTTAGTGGATTTACTGAAGAAGCATTTGAAGTTCACTTCTAAAAAAGGAAAAATTGCAGAACAGAAAAAACAAGAATTGCTTAAACTTAGCGATGATCAGAAAAAGGCGTTGCCAGAACTGAAAAGCATTTTAGCTTCTGAGTTTGCGCCCAGATATGAAAAGATTCTTAAAACCAATTTAATAAACGATATGGAACAATTTGGTTTGGATTTAGAGAAATTAGGCAAAGACTTTGCATTCGATTATTTATCTCATTACGGAACGGAAATAGCTTCACTGGCATCAATGTTTGAAGTTGATAAACTCGAAATTTCCTTTGGAAGATTTAAAAACATTTTAGAATTACTGGAAGGACTATGAGCCTAAGTATTAGTGCAATAGTAAAAAAACATTGCCGTCAGCTTCAGCTGACGGAAGAAAAAGCAAGAAAAAAATTTGGCTTTAGCCACAAAAAAAATGCTGCTAAAGCAAAAGATATTGATTAAAAATAGCTATAAGAATTTGCAAGCAAAGGAGAATTAACTATGAACCAACACAAAGTTCTAATAGTTGATGACAACCCGCAGAATATTCAAGTTCTCGGCAGTATGCTGAAAGAAGCAAAATATCAAATCGGGTTTGCCAATAACGGCAAGCAAGCACTTGAAATACTCAATCAATCAAATGATTTCGATATCGTTCTGCTTGATATTGATATGCCCATACTCGACGGCTACCAAACTTGCAGCATTATGCGCAGCACCGAAAAGTTAAAAGACATCCCAGTTATTTTCTTAACTGCTTTCGCGGAAGAAGAAAACATCATCCGTGGTTTTGACAGCGGAGCGCAAGATTATGTGTTAAAGCCATTCAACTCCAGAGAACTTTTAGCACGAGTTGATACGCATATCCAATTAAAAAATAAAACTGCGCAATTGAAACAGATGAATCAACTACTCGAAAAGAAAGTTGAAGAACGGACAAGAGAATTAAAAGCCGCCCTTGAAAAAGCAGAAGAAATGAACAAATTGAAATCAAACTTCCTTGCAAATATGAGTCACGAGCTACGCACCCCTTTGATTGGGATACTCGGATTTTCAGAAATTCTAAAACAGGATTTAAAAGACTCCGAATTAATCGAAATGGCTGAAAATATTTATTTAAGTGGAATTCGCTTATCTGAAACACTCAATCTTATTTTGGATTTATCCAAGTTAGAATCAGAAAAAAGTGAATTAATTTTTGAAACGGTTGATCTAATTAAAGAAACCACCGATATACTTAATCTTTTCAGTAAAACAGCAGAGAAACAAGGCTTGCATTTAAAATCTTTATTCAGTCATCATTCAATTTTAATTAAAATGGATGGACGTGCTTATCGTACAATATTAAACAACTTAATTAATAATGCCTTGAAATTCACAACTGCGGGAGGAATTCTGGTTGATGTATCATTAAAAGAGAAATTTGTTGAAATTCAAGTAAAAGATACTGGGATTGGTATTCCACATGAATGCCTCAAAATAATTTTCGATGAATTCCGACAGGTAAGTGAAGGACTTGGAAGAAACTTTGAAGGAACTGGATTAGGATTAAATATTACAAAAAAACTTGTTGATAAATTCGGCGGTGAGATTTCTGTAGAAAGTGAACTTGGTAAAGGCTCAACTTTTATCGTAAAATTACCGATAAAAAAAGTTGATGAAAATTCGGAAAATAAAAATGCAATTCAAATACACGAAGAGGGACAGAAATTTGAAGCTCCCAAAGTTAAGCCGCATGCATTAATAGTTGATGATGATCCATTGATTTATCCCATTCTCAAAAGATACTTGAAAGATTATCTTGAAATTGAATCAGCCGCCGATGGGGAAACTGCTATTAATCTGTGTAAAAACAAAAAAATTGATTTGGTTTTTATGGATATAAATCTAAAACAAGGTTTTGACGGTAAACAAACAACCCAAGAACTAAGAAAATTAACAGGATATGAACACATTCCAATTGTAGCAATAACTGCTTATGCAATGGTTGGCGACAAAGAAGAATTTTTAGCCGCTGGATGTTCACATTATGTTTCAAAACCTTTTAGGAGAGAAGATTTTATGAATTTGTTGGATGAAATATTAAAATAAAAATCTTTATTAAGAATAATAAATTTTCAAAACTTAAAAATTATTTTGAAACAAATTTTATATTTAAAAATTAACTAAAATATAAATTGAAAAGATTTAGATTGTTTGTCTTATTTTTTGAACATCTTCTAAGGTTATAGTCTTTAAATCAACATCTTCTTTTTCATAAACAGAAAAAATTCTTTCTTCTTGATTTGTGATGGCTTTGTATAGAATATTTTTGGCAAAAGTGCCATTTTCAAAATCATCTTTTCTTGAAATATAAATATCATTAAAGATGTCCATCAGTTCTTGTAATGCACCTTCATCAAGTATATAACCATTTTTTTCAGCAATAGTCGCAGCTATTGCTAATAGTTGTCTGGGGGTATAATCTTCAAAATGAAAAACATTAGGAAAATAATTTTTCAATTGATTGAAATTTTTAATCATTGTTTGAAAATTAATTTTATCAACAGCTAGAATAACAATCATTTTACCATTAAAATAATTAATTCCTTTCAAGATTGCATCTATAGCTTCTAAAGAATAATCATCATTGTTAAAAAGGGAAGAGGCATCTTTAATGAAAAGTATTCCACCAAGTGACTGCTGCAAAATTTTGTTTGTGTTAATTTCAGTTTGACCATGATAATTAGCGATGAAATCTTTTCTATCAACTTCAACTAAATGACCTTTTTCAAGTATGCCAAGCTCTTTTAAAATCTTACCAAAAATTTTTGCAACAGTTCTTTTACCCGTTCCAATATTTCCGATAAATACTGAATTTAGATTTCGTTCAGGAGATTCTAATCCTTGCTCTTTTTTTAATTTAGATATTTTGGCAAAACTAATCAGTTTAAAAATATCTTGTTTAACATTTTCTAAACCAATTAAATTATTCAATTCATTAATTTCTTCCTGAAGTCTTAAAAGATCACCTTTTACTTTATATGTTTTAGCTTCAACTTCTTTGCTTAATACTTCTTGAATGTCCTTAAGTTCAATTATTAATAAATTTTCCTCACCTTTATGATTTGATTGAGTATCTGCAAGTCTTAATAAAGTTTTTTGTTTTAAAGCTTCTAAAAGGTTTCTAACAATTCTTGCGTTTCCAAATTTTTTATCGCGATTCTTATAGATAAATTCAAAATGTTTTTTTAGAATAACTTCAGCATCAGCATTTAGCATTTTATTTTCAATTTTCAAAGAGCGATGTACAATTTCTAAAAGCTCATCAGGTGTATAATCTTCAAAAGTAAATGATTTGCTAAATCTTGATTTAATACCAGGATTAGAAGAAATAAATCTGTTCATTTCCTCTGTATAACCAGCGGCAATTACAATAAATTTACCACGATCATCTTCCATACGTTTTAGTAAAATATCAATTGCTTCTTTACCAAAATCACTTCCTGAATCATTTAGTTTTACAAGTGCATAAGCTTCATCGATAAATAAAACTCCTCCAATTGCTAAATCAATCATTCGTGTTGTTTTTTCTGCTGTTTGACCAACAAATCCAGCAACTAAACCTTGTCTGTCAGTCTCAACTAAATGACCTTTTGGTAAAACGCCAAGTGCTGAATATATTTTGCCAAAAATTCTCGCAACAGTTGTTTTTCCAGTGCCGGGATTGCCAAGAAATAAAATATGTTCAGAGTAAACTTTTGATAAATCCTCACCTTGTTTGTTTAAATAACGAGCAAGTTTTATCATGTCGTTAATTTCTTTTTTAATATTTGATAAACCAACAAGGTTATTCAGTTCATTTAATGCCTCAGTAAGAGCTTCTTCGTTGATTGGAATTTTAACTTCTTTAACTTTGCTTTTTGAAAAACTTTGTAAAATAACTTCTTCGGTGAAAGTTGTTAAAATTTCTCTTGTCTTTTCTTCTTCTTTTAATTGAGAGCAAATATTACTCAAATTTATTTTACAGTTTTCAAACAATCTTTTTATTAATCTTGCATTGCCAAAAGTTTTATCTCTTTTGCGGTATAAATTAAACAATTCTTTCTTTAATATTTCTTTTGCAACATCAGAGATTATATAATCTTCTTTAGAAATCATTTTTTCGAAAATTTCAATTAATTCATCGGGAGTATAATCTTCGAAAACAAATGTGTGTGTAAATCTAGATTTTAATCCTGGATTGGAATTCAAAAACAAATCCATCTCATCTGGGTAACCAGCAACAATTACAACAAATTCACCTTTGCGGTCTTCCATTCTTTTTAATAAAATATCAATAGCTTCCTGACCAAAATCATTAGAAGCTCCTTGTTTTACAAGTGTATAAGCTTCATCAATAAATAAAACTCCACCGATAGCTTCATTAATTTTCTTTTCAGTTTTTTGTGCTGTTTGTCCTATATATTCACCCACTAAAGCAGCTCTATCCACTTCAACAACATGACCACTTGGTAAAATTCCCATTGCATAAAATATATCTCCAAGCATTCTTGCAATTGTCGTTTTTCCGGTTCCGGGATTACCAAGAAAAACAGCATTAATAGAAATGTTTTCATCTGCCTTTAAACCTAACTTTTTTCTTTCTTTTATGAATTCAAGGTAAGCTATGAAATTCTTTATGGCCTCTTTGATACTGTTAAGTCCAGTAAAAGAGTTTAATTCTTCAATTAATTCATTTAGTGGTCTTACTTCTCTTTTAGTTATAGTTTTTGTTTTTGGTTTAATATCAGCTTGGCTTGTTGTATTCGAAGTTAGTTTTTCTTCAATTTCTTCGATGGGGTTTTCATTTATTAAAAAATATTTTTCTGCCACTTTAAAATTTTGAATATAAAATTCAACTTTTGCCTGACCTTTTTTGAAATCAATTTTTGATTTGTCGAACGTTTGAACAAAAATAACTGAATCCCATTCTTTTTTAATATTTATTTTGAAATTGTTTTTATAAACTTCGAAATCATTAAAATACCAAACGGCAACCGCATCAAATATTTTATCTACTTTATTATAAAATAGATTATTAAAAATTACCTCAGCACCAAAGGTCTTTGTATTAAAATCAAATTGAGAAAAATAAATTCTTTCGTTTGTTTTTTGTTCTCTTTCGACATCAAAAATTCTAATGGAGAAAACATCAACAAATTCATTAGGAAAGTAGTTAGCAAATTTTTTTGGAGTAAAAATATCTTCTACCTGTTTAGTTGTTTTTGTTTTGGTTTTCTTTTTATCAAAAACTGTTTCATCATCTTTTTCAGTTTCATTTAATTTTTTTGCAAGGTTATAAATTTTATTGAATAAATCATTGTTAGAAAATTTTGATTTTAACTCTTCAGCTTTTTTTAATGCAGGTTTCAGTTGGAATAAATAAAGCATTGATTCTAATTCTATAAGTTGTGCTTGCTGATTTGTTTCAACTTCTAAAATTTTTCTTGAAGCAAAAAGTGAAAACCAATATTCTTTTGATTTAATTGCTTGATTTGCAATTTCAATTAAAGAATTTATTTCATCTTTTTTCTCTTTTAGATTTAATAATTTTATTTCATTTGCTTTTTCTAAATAACAACTTAAATCTTTCCAATTTTTATGATTATTATCATCAAGAATTAAAGCTAAATCCAGTAAATGATTTGCTTCGTCAAACTTTTGCAGTCCTGCTAATGAACGAGCTTTATTTAAATATGACCAAGCTAAAGTATCTTTTAGATTTTTAATTGAATAATCAAGATCAGCTATTGCACCTTCAAAAATACTCATGCGTGAAAGTAAATAAGCACGATAAACTCTAGCTTTTACAGAATCACCTTTAAGTTCAACTGCAAGATTTGCTAGTTCCAATGCTTTAATAGGATTACCATTTTCAAGCAAAGCCCACGCATAACAAATTGCTGCTTCACTATCATCTGGTCTTGTTAAAAATATTTTCTCAGCTATTGGTAAAGCAATTCTAAAACGTCCATTCCATAAATGGTCGAATGCTTCTTGCTGCAGCTTGTTTATATCTTGATCTGACGTAAAAAATCCCATAATTACAACAAATGTTATTTTATTTTCGATAATTAAAATAATAAGTTAAGTTCACTAAAAAAATAATTAAAACTTTTTAATAATTAATTCGTCTTAAAAATAAAAAGGTGATGCTATGAAAAATAAAACCTTATTTATATTTCTAACTTTATTACTGGCATTTAATGCTTGTACATTTTGGGGTGTTCGTGGAAATGGAAAATTAAAAACTCAAATTAGGAACATCCAAATTTTTGACCGCATGGAAGTTGGTGGAGCTTTTAATATAAAAGTTGAGATTGGAAAAGAACCATCAATAAAAATTCAGGCCGAAGAAAATTTATTGCCTTTAATTAAAACCAATGTGGTTGATGATAGGTTAATAATTGAAACTAAAAAAGGACTAAATCCAAGAAGAGAAATAAAAATTTTAATCACCACGCCTAACCTTAATTATGTTGATGTATCTGGAGCAAATAGTTTACAAATTAGTAATATTGATGAAGAACTATTTGAAGTAAATCTTAGTGGTGCAGGATCAGTTAATTTAAAGGGTAAAGCATCAAGACTTATTGCAGATTTATCTGGTGCTGGTTCAATTGATTCTAAAGATTTATTTGCAAACGAAGTTGAAATTTCTGTCAGCGGTGCTGCTTCTGCAGATGTATTTGCAAAAGAGAAAATTGATGCTTCAGTTTCTGGAGTTGGTTCAATTAATTATTATGGAAATCCAAAGAATGTTAAAACTAATGTTTCAGGTGTTGGATCAATTAACAGAAAATAAAAACATTTTTTGATTTATCATTTCTTCATTTTATCTTTTCTTTAACAATTTTAGTTAGAATGAAAGAAAAAATAACCATTGGAATTTTAGGCGGCGGGCAGTTAGCAAAAATGTCCGCCCTTCAAGCATATAAATTAGGTTTCGAAATTTCAATTCTTGAAAAATCTAAAAACTCACCTGCAGGTAAATTAACTCAAAACGAATTTATTGGTTGGGTTGATGATTATAATGTTTTAGAAAAATTTGCTAATTCATCATCAATAATAACTCTCGAAAATGAATTTGTTGATTATCATCATTTAGAATTTCTTGAAAGTTTAGGTAAAAAAGTTGTTCCTTCTTCTAAAACCATCTCTTTGATTCAAGATAAATTAATTCAAAAAGAAACATTACTTAATCATAAACTTCCTGTCGCAAAATTTATAAATGTAAATGAAAATTCTTCTTACAAAGCTCTTATGGAAACATTAGGTAAAAAGTTTGTACTTAAATCAAGAAAATTAGGTTACGATGGATATGGAAATTTTTTAGTTCAGGACGAAAATAGTTTTCAGGAAGGCATTAAAAAATTAACTAAAAGACATTTAGAATTGTATGCAGAAAAATTTATCAATTTCAAAAAAGAATTAGCAATAATAGTTGTAAGAAATAATAAAGAAATTAAAACTTATCCTATCGTTGAAACAATTCAAAAAAATCATATTTGTCATTTAGTTGTAGCTCCTATTAAATTAAGTGATGAATTATTAAGCTATATAAAAAATATTTCAATCAAAGCAGTAAAAGCTGTTGATGGTTTTGGAGTTTTTGGAATTGAGTTTTTCTTAACCAATGAAAACAAAATACTAATTAATGAAATGGCACCACGAACACACAATACTGGTCATTATACAATTGAAGCTTGTGTAACTTCACAATTTGAAAATCACATAAGAAGTATTCTCGATTTACCACTTGGCTCAACAGAAATGATAGATAAATATGCTGTAATGATTAATATACTTGGTAAAACTAATGGATTAAGTTTTCCACTGAATATTGAATCTGTACTTAAAATTTCAAAAGCTCATATTCATATTTATGGTAAAGAAGAATCCAGAATTGGAAGAAAACTTGGTCATATTACAATAGTTGGCAAAAACAAAAAAGAATTAATTAATAAAGCAAAAATTTTAGAAAGAAAAATTATTTATTAGGAGAACTATGAAATCAAAACCTGAAATTGGAATTATTATGGGAAGTGATTCTGATTATCCTGTAATGGAAAAAGCAATAGAAGTTTTAAAAGAATTTAATATTTCATACGAAGCTAAAATTGTTTCGGCACATCGCACACCAAACAGAATGAAAGAATATGCTGAATCAGCAAAAGATAAAGGCATTAAAGTTATAATTGCTGGTGCAGGTGGCTCGGCTCATTTACCGGGTATGACAGCTTCATTTACAACATTGCCTGTTATTGGTGTACCTGTTCAAACAAAAACATTAAAAGGATTAGATTCATTATTATCAATTGTTCAAATGCCGTCAGGAGTACCAGTTGCAACCGTTGCAATTGATGGTGCTAAAAATGCTGCACTTTTAGCTTTACAAATTCTTGCAATTAATAATAATAAACTCCAAAAAAAATTACATGATTATAAATTAAAAATGGAAAACGAGGTAATTGAAAAAGACAATAAATTATTTAAATGATTAATCATGTGGAATAGTATAAACAGGATCACCTAAAAATCTTTTTTCGTTCCATTCGAAATTAATTTTTCTTTCTTCAGTCCTTTTATCGCATTGATAACCACAAAATTTACAAACTTCCGGTTTACAATAATCCATGTGAATTCTCACACCAGAGTTTGGTATAATTTCTAATAAATTCCTTTCGATAAATTCTTCCTCAAGATGTGAATCTTTAACAGATAGATAATAGGGAAGTATCAAATGAAAATCTATAAATACACGGTCTCCTGATTTCCAAAATCTTAAATGATGAATATCAATCCAAAAATCTTTTTTAATACTAATAAGTTTGTTAACAATTTTAGATAACATCTCTTTATCAGTTTCATGCATTAATCCACCAATAGATTCACGAACCAATTTATATCCTGTGAATAAAATATTCATTGCAACAAAAATTGCTACAATCGGATCAAAAATTTTTATTCCGGTAAATAAAACAATTATTAAACCGAACACAACACCAAAACTTGTGATTGAATCGGTAAGAACATGCTTTCCATCAGCAATCAAAATTATTGAATTAGTCTTTTTACCTTTTCTAATTAAAAATAATCCTAAAATCAGATTAACCACACTTGCAGTAAGTATTATTAAAGTTCCAATATCAAGACTCGAAGTTTCAACACCAAAAATTAAATCTTTGATTGATGAATAAATTATTGTAATGGCAGCTAGAATAATTAAAAATCCTTCAGCACCAGCAGAAAAGTATTCAATATTTCCATGTCCATAAAGATGATCTTCATCAGCAGGTTTCGAACTTAAATAAATACTGTATAAAGCCATTGCTGTTGCCACAACATGAACAACAGATTCAGCCGCATCTGAATAAATAGCAGTTGAGTCTGTTATTAAATATGCAACTGTTTTAAATACAAACATGAAAACCCCGACTATCAGCGAAATCCATGCAGCTTGTTTTTTAATAAATAAATTATTTTCCATGAAAATTCTTAAGTAATTATTCACTCCAAAAATAAAATTAAAATCTTTATTGCAAAAATATTCTCTCTTAACTTTAATAATCCTGATTGATAAAATTTTTATCATTAAGAAAATACTTTTAAAATACCTTGATTATAAGCTAAAAATAAACTTTTACTTGGCATTAAAAATGAAAAAATAATTAATGACAGTAAACAAATAAGAGAAAAAGATGAAAAATCATATTTTAGACAAATATCCACCAAAAGACAGAAGCTATTTAATTCCGTTACTACAGGATGTTCAAGATGAGTTCGGATATCTACCCGAAGAACAATTAAAACAAATTGCTGAATATGTTGGAATTCCATTCGTTACAGTATATGGAGTTGCAACTTTTTATAATCAATTCAGATTAACACCACTTGGTAAAAATATAATTCGTGTTTGCAGAGGAACTGCATGCCATGTAAAAAATTCTGCAAATATCTTAACCGCAATCGAAACTGAACTTGGTATTAAAGCTGGCCAAACTACAAAAGATAAATTATTCACTCTTGAAACTGTAGCATGTATTGGTGCTTGTAGTATTGCTCCAGTTGTTAATATTAATGAAGAGTATTATGGAAGGATAACAACAAAAGAAATTCCTAAAATAATAAGTAAATACAGAAAAGAAGAAAAATCAAAATTAGAACAACCAGTAGGTGCTGAATGAAATCGTACATAGATAAATGTTGTGAACAATGCTGGCATTCAAATGAAAACCCATGTGATTTGTTTATAACTTGTTCAATAGAAGGTCCGCTTTGTCATCAAGATCATAATTGTAAAAATAAACATCAAAATCTTTTTCAAGAATTAAAATATGCAAGTAATGAAATTCCTGTCATTTTTATTGGGATGGGAACATGCGGTTTAGCTTCTGGAGCTGATAAAGTTAAACAAGCCATAGAACAAGAATTAATCAAAAAAAATATAAAAGCTGAAATTGTTCCAACTGGATGTATTGGATTCTGTGCTAAAGAACCTATTGTTGATATTAAAATGCCAGGTCAGGATAGAATTTCCTACTGCGAAATTTTACCTAAAGATGTACCAGCTTTAATTGAAACACATATTATAAACAATTCAATATATTCAAAAAAATTACTTGGCTCTTTTGGAAAAAGCACAGATAAAGTTACTAACATAAACGAAATTCCTTTTTTCAAAAGACAAATGAAAATTGTTCTGGAGAACTGTGGCATTATTAATCCTACTTCAATTGACGAATATATAGCCGCTGGTGGATTTAAAGGATTGGATAAAGCAATTCGTCTTATGAGTCCTGAAGATGTTGTTAAAGAAGTAAAGGAGAGTGGATTAAAAGGAAGAGGTGGTGGAGGATTTTTAACAGGTTTAAAATGGGAAATAGCACAAAAGAAAATTGCTGATCAAAAATATATTATTTGTAATGCTGATGAAGGTGATCCGGGTGCTTTTATGGATCGTTCTGTTTTAGAAAGTGATCCTTTTCGTGTAATTGAAGGAATGTTAATTGGTGCTTATGCTATCGGTGCTTCTATGGGATATATTTACTGCCGTGCAGAATATCCTTTGGCAATTGAAAGATTAAATAATGCAATTAATAAATGCCGTGAATATGGTTTACTTGGGAAAAATATTCTAAATAGCGATTTTGATTTTGATATTAGAATCAAAAAAGGTGCTGGTGCATTTGTTTGTGGAGAAGAAACTGCTTTGATTGCTTCGATTGAAGGAAAACGTGGAATGCCACGGCCACGTCCTCCTTATCCAAGTGATTCTGGTTTGTGGGGAAAACCAACCGTTATTAATAATGTAGAAACTTTTGCAAATGTACCCTCTGTAATAACAAAAGGCTCTCAATGGTTTTCATCTGTAGGAACAAAAAACAGCAAAGGAACAAAAGTTTTTGCTCTCTCCGGAAAAATTAATAATAGTGGCTTAGTTGAAGTTCCTATGGGAATAAAATTAAAAGACGTTGTTTTTGATATTGGCGGTGGAATTCCAAATAATAAAAAATTCAAAGCTGTTCAAATTGGTGGACCATCAGGTGGATGTTTACCTATGGAAGTGATGGATACAGAAGTTGATTATGATTCACTAAGAAGTATTGGTGCAATGATGGGTTCGGGTGGATTTGTTGTTATGGATGAAGATACTTGTATGGTTGATGTAGCAAAATATTTTTTAACATTCATTCAAAATGAATCTTGCGGAAAATGCGTTCCTTGCCGTGAAGGTACAAAAAGAATGCTTGAAATAATTGAAAGAATTCCTGTTAGTTATAATCATAATAAAATTCAGTATGAACCATTGCAAAGATTCAAAGGAATTATTCACTTGCAAAGATTGGCTGAAGTTATAAAAGATACTTCACTTTGCGGATTAGGACAAAGCGCACCAAATCCTGTTTTATCAGGATTAAGATATTTCAGAGAAGAATATGAAGAACATTTATTTGAAAGAAAATGTGAAGCTAAAGTTTGTAAAGATATATTAACATTTTCTATTAATCCCGAGGTTTGTACCGGTTGCGGCTTATGTGCAAAAAAATGCCCAACTGAAGCAATAATTGGAGAGAAAAAACAACCACACCAGATTATTGAAGTTAAATGCTCAAAGTGTGGAATGTGTTTTGAAACTTGTCGTTTAGATGCAGTTCAAGTTAATTAAGGAGAAAACAATGGTTGAATTAACAATTAATAATATAAAAGTGAAAGCTGAAGAAGGAATGACAATTCTTGATGCGGCAAAATCTGTTGGAATTCATATTCCAACATTGTGTCATATGAAAGATATGTTTCCGACAGGCGCTTGCAGAATGTGTGTAGTTGAAGTTGAAGGTATGAGAGGTTTAACTCCTTCTTGTGCCTTTCCTGTTGTTGAAGGTATTAAAGTAGAAACTAATTCTCAAAGAGTAAGAACAGCAAGAAAAACTATAGTTGAACTTTTAATTGAAAATCACCCGCAAGATTGTTTGATTTGTGTAAGAAATAAAAATTGCGAATTACAAGATTTATCAGAAAGATATAATGTTCGAGAACATCGTTATATTGGAGAAAGAAAAGAACATGCAATTGATATATCAAGTGCTTCTATGGAAAGAGATCCGGCAAAATGTATTTTATGCGGAAGATGTGTGAGAACTTGTAATGAAATACAAAAAGTTGGAGCAATTGATTTTACTTATCGCGGATTTAAAAGCACTGTTACAACTCCCTACAATAAAGGTCTAAATGTTAGTGATTGTATTCTTTGCGGACAATGTATTTTAGTTTGTCCAACTGCCGCTCTTCGTGAAAAAAGCCACTCTAAAGAAGTTATTAATGCAATAAAAGACAAATCAAAATTTGTAATTGCTCAAATTGCTCCAGCTGTTCGTGCTAGTATTGGTGAAGAGTACAATTTACCACTTGGCACTAATGTAACAGGTCAATTAGTTACTGGACTAAGAAGATTAGGTTTTAAAAAAGTTTTTGATACAAATTTTGCTGCTGATTTAACCATAGTTGAAGAAGCAACAGAATTGATTAACCGTGTAAAGAATAATTCTGATTTACCAATGTTTACAAGTTGCTGCCCGGGTTGGGTAAAATACATTGAACAAAACAGACCGCATTTATTAAATCATGTTTCAAGTTGTAAATCACCACACGAAATGGAAGGTGCTGTTCTTAAAACTTACTATGCAAAAAAAATGGGAATTGACCCCAAAAATATTTTTGTTGTTTCTATAATGCCTTGCACCGTAAAAAAGTTTGAATCAGATAGACCAGAACTTTCTGAAGATCACTTGCAAGATGTTGATGCAGTTTTAACTACTCGCGAATTAGTTCGTATGTTCAAAATGTTTGGAATTGATTTTAATGATTTACCTGAAGATAATTTTGATAACCCACTTGGTGAATCAACTGGTGCGGCAGCAATTTTTGGAACAAGTGGTGGTGTTATGGAGGCAGCTTTAAGAACAGCTTATGAAAAATTATCTGGTAAAGAATTGGATAATCTAGATTTTCAACAAGTTCGTGGTTTGCAGGGTATAAAATCAGCGTCTATTCCAATCAATGGAATGGAAATTAATATTGCTGTAGTCAATGGAATTGGAAATGTTTCACCAATTCTTGATGAAATTGAAAAAGGTGAATCTAAATATCACTTTATTGAAGTTATGGCTTGTCCAGGTGGCTGTATAAATGGTGGTGGTCAACCAATTCATCAAAAACCGGAAAAGGTAAGAAAACGTGTTCAAGCTTTATATGAAATTGATTCAAAAATGAAAAATCGTAAATCACATGAAAATGAATCAGTTAAAAAACTTTATAAAGAATTTCTTGGCGAACCAAATGGTCATACTGCTCATGAAATTTTACATACTCATTACATTGATAGAAAAAGAATTTTAAACAATAATTAATTAACTAAATGAAAAACGCAATAGTTACAACAATAGGACAAAATTGTAAAAGATGTTATTCATGTGTTCGTGAATGTCCTGCTATTGCTATTAAAGTTGTTGATGGGCAGGCAGTTGTTATAAATGAGAGATGTATTAGCTGCGGATATTGTGTAAAAGTATGCTCACAAAATGCAAAAGCAGTTAAAAGTGATATACCATTTGTTTTGAATTATATATTAAATTCAAAAATGCCAATTGCAATGTTGGCTCCATCTTTTCCAGCTTCATTTCCTGATAACTATTCTAAATTAGTTTCAGGATTAAAACGATTAGGCTTTAAAGTTGTTACCGAAGCTTCATTTGGTGCTGACTTAATAAGCTCTTACTACAATAAGTTGTTTCAAAATTCAAATGAAACAATCATTAGTTCGCCGTGTCCCGCAATTTATAATTTAATTGAAAAATATTATGAACCATTGGTCAATCATCTTGCAAAAATTGTTTCACCAATGATTGCGATGGGAAAATATTTAAAGAATAATTACGGAGAAGATTCTAAAGTTGTTTTTATAGGCCCGTGTGTAGCTAAAAAAAGTGAATATGTAGATGAAGAAGTTAATGGTGCAGTGGATGCAGTTTTAACCTTTAAAGAATTAAAAGAATTATTTTTATCGCTTGAAATAAATATTGATGAATTAGAAGAAATGAACTTTGATCCGCCAATTGCTTATGTAGGAAAATCATTTCCATTAGTTGGTGGATTATTAAAAACAGCAAATATATCTGAAGATGTTTTAGAAAAAGATGTAATTGTAGTTGAAGGGAAAAATCAAGTAAAAGAAATTCTTGAGGAAATATATTCAGGAAATATTAAAACCAAATTTATTGATATTCTTTTTTGTGAAGGTTGTATTAATGGCCCGGCAATAGATTCTAAAATTAATTATTACTCACGAAGAGAGAAAGTTATTTCGTATATAAATGAAAACATAAATTCATTTGATAAAAGAGAGTGGCAGAGTAATATTTACAATTCAAGATTTCTTGAACTGACAAGAAAATTCACATATAAACCGCAAAGAAAACCACAACCAAGTGAGGATGAAATTCAATTAATTCTTGAACGAACAAATAAATTTTCAAAAAGTGATGAACTAAATTGTGGCTCTTGTGGATATAATACTTGCCGTGAATATGCAATTGCAATTGCAAAAGGATTAGCTGAAGATGAAATGTGTTTACCATTTTTGATAGATAAACTTCAAAAAGCAAATATTGAAATACAAGAAACACAAGCACAACTTCACAGTGCAGAAAAATTAGCTTCAATCGGACAGCTTGCCGCTGGTGTGGCTCATGAAATTAACAATCCACTTGGTTCTATTATTCTTAATGCAAATTTACTCAAACGAAAACTCGAGAAAATAAATTGCAAAGCTGAACATAATATTGAAATTCAAACAATAGTTAATGAAGCAAATAGATGTAAATCTATTGTTTCTAATCTGTTAAACTTTGCAAGACAAAATAAACTTAGACTATCATTTTTTAATTTGTATGAAGTTATTAATACTGTTATTAATTGCTTATTAATAAAACCAGAATATCAAGATGTTACAATTAATTTAATTACTGATAACAAAGAAATTATAATAGAAGGAGATGAAGACCAGCTAAAGCAAGTTTTTATAAACGTTTTAAACAATGCTGTTGAGTCGTTAGAAAATTCAGCTAATAAAAAAGTAGAAGTAAAAATAGATAAAAACTATAATGAACTTTTAATTGATATAACTGATACCGGTTGTGGAATTCAACATGAAAATATTTCAAAAATATTTACACCATTTTTTACAACTAAAAAAATTGGAAAAGGTACAGGACTTGGTTTAGCAATTTCTTATGGAATTATTAAAATGCACAAAGGTGATATTAAAGTTAAAAGTCAAATTAATGTTGGAACAACATTTTCAATAAGATTACCAATTTTTCAAAACAAAAATGTAATAATGAATTAAAGGAAATAAAATGGATCCAAAAGAAATTAAAAAAATATTATTAGTTGATGATGATGTTGATCTTTTAGAACAAAACAAATTATTACTTGAATCAAAAGGATTTCAGGTTATCACAGCAGTAAATTCTGAAGAAGGAATGAAACTATTTCAAAAAGAATTACCTGATGCTGCAATTTTAGATTTAATTATGGAACAAATGGATTCAGGTTTTATTCTATCATATAAAATTAAAAAAACTGAACATGGTAAAAAGATACCTGTTTTCATTCTTACATCTGCAACATATGAAACTGGTTATAAATTTAGTACTTCTACAAATGAAGAAAAAGAATGGCTGAAATGTGATGGAATATTAAATAAACCTGTTGTTGTTGATGAATTAATTGCTAAACTTGAAAGTTTCAAACCATAACGTTGACACAATGTGTTAATTAAATAAATGTCTGTTGAAATACAGAAAAAAAATATTTTAATAGTTGATGATGAGAAAGGTCTTAGAATTGCAACTCAACTTCTTTTAGAAGATGAAGG
>CAZVBT010000304.1:0-2793 GCA_964625385.1 uncultured Melioribacter sp.
ATTACAGAAACATTACCAAATGCTACTTTTAAAGTACGTTTGGATAATGGCCATGAAATCTTAGCTCATATTTCTGGAAAAATGAGAATGCATTTTATAAAAATTTTAGTCGGTGATAAAGTTGCAATAGAATTATCACCATATGATCTAAACAAAGGAAGAATTACATACAGATACAAATAATGGAGTTTTATAATGAAGGTCAGAGCTTCAGTAAAAAAAATGTGTGAACATTGCAAGATTATTAGAAGAAAAGGTGTTGTAAGAGTAATCTGCAAAAATCCAAAACATAAACAAAGACAAGGTTAAAATTAGGAGGTTATAGATTGGCTCGTTTAGCAGGTATCGATCTACCAAAAAATAAAAAAGCTTATATCGGTTTAACCTATATTTTTGGTATTGGTGTAAGCAGTGCTATGGATATTTTGAAAAAAGCAGAAGTTGATCCAAACAAAAAAATATCCGAGCTAGGTGAAGAAGAATTGGCAAAAATTCGTTCCATAATGACCAACGAATATAAAGTTGAAGGTGCTTTAAGAAGTGAAATTCAACAAAATATTAAACGTTTGATGGATATAGGTACTTACCGTGGTATTAGACACAGAAGAGGATTACCAGTTCGTGGTCAAAGAACAAGAACTAATTCTCGTACACGTAAAGGTAAACGTAAAACAGTAGCTGGTAAAAAGAAAGTAGCAGCTAAGAAGTAAAAATTAATTTTATTGAGGAGTTAAATTGGCTAAAGTTGTTAAAAAGACTAGAAAAAAAGTTCATGTAGATGCTGTGGGTGTTGCCCATATAAAAGCATCATTTAATAACGTGATTGTTACGATAACTGATATTTATGGTAACACTATTTCATGGTCTTCAGCTGGTAAAAATGGTTTCAAAGGTTCAAGAAAAAATACACCTTTTGCATCTCAAGTTACTGCTGAAGCTGCAGCTAAAGAAGCTTATGATCTTGGATTAAGAAAAATTGATGTCTTTGTTAAAGGTCCAGGAGCTGGTAGAGAAGCTGCTATTAGAGCATTAAATACAGCAGGTTTGGAAATTTTATCTATTAAAGATAATACTCCAATTCCGCATAATGGATGCAGACCACCAAAACGTAGAAGAGTTTAATAGGAGAAATTTTAGATGGCAAGATACACAGGTTCAAGTTGTAAATTATGTAGAAGAGAAAAACAAAAACTTTTCCTAAAAGGAAGTAAATGTTTTTCTGAAAAATGCCCACTTGAAAAAAGAAATTATGCACCAGGCCAGCATGGTCTTTCTCGTCGAGCAAAATTTTCTGAATATGGTGTTCAGTTAAGAGAAAAACAAAAGGTTAAAAGAATTTATGGATTGCTTGAAACTCAATTTGAAAATTACTTTGAAAAAGCAAACCGTCAAAAAGGTGTTACTGGTGGTAATTTAATCAAATTATTAGAAAGAAGATTAGATAATGTTGTTTATCGTTTAGGATTTGCTCCTTCAAGAAAAGCTGCAAGACAGTTAATACTTCATCGTCATTTTACAGTTAACAAAAAACTTGTTGATATTCCCTCATATTTATTAAATGCTGGTGATGTTATTGCTGTTCGTGAAAAAAGTAAAAAATTAGATGTTATTCATGATTCTTTAAGAAGAACGAAAGATAATATTTATTCTTGGCTATCTGTTGATAAAGCTTCTTTGACTGGAGCATTTTTACAAATTCCCGAACGGGAAGAAATTCCACTCAATGCAAATGAACAATTAATTGTTGAATTATATTCTAAGTAGAAATTTTAATTATAAAGAGGATACTAAATGAGCTATCCATTCATAAAAATGCCAGAAGGTGTTCAAATTGATGAATCTTCTAGCAATGAAAGATTTGGAAGATTTTTTGTACAACCGCTCGAAAGAGGTTATGGAGTTACTCTTGGTAATTCTTTAAGAAGAGTTTTACTTTCTTCTTTAACTGGAGCGGCAATTACAGCTATTAAGATTGATGGCGTTTTACATGAATTTTCAACAATTCCCGGCGTTGTTGAAGATGTTACTGAATTAATTCTTAATCTTAAAAAAGTTAGATTAAAATTAAATGATAAAAAAACAGCCGAGTGCGAAGTTTCAATTTCTGGTTCTAAAACATTCACTGCTGCTGATATTCAAAAATCTTGTCCCGATATCGAAATCTTAAATCCTGATTTGTTAATAGCAAGATTAAATGATAATGCTAAACTTGTTATTGAATTAAAATTTGGCATTGGTAAAGGTTATGTTCCTGCTAATGAACATAAAATACCAGATATGTCAATTGGTACAATTCCTATAGATTCAATTTTTACTCCAATTGTTAATGTTCGTTATGATATCGAAAACGTTCGTATTGGTGAAAGAAATGATTACGAGAAATTAACGCTTGAAATAACAACAGATGGTGCTATTAATCCTCAAGAAGCATTATCAAATGCAGCTAAAATTTTGAAAGACCATATCTCTTTATTTATTAATTTTAACGCTGAACCTGAAGAAGAAAAAGTCGAAGTTGTTCGAGATACTGAAACAGAACGCATTAGAAAAATTTTAATGACAAGTATTGATGATCTTGAATTAAGTGTGCGTTCACATAACTGTTTGAAAGCAGCTAATATTAAAACATTAGGTGAATTAGTAAGTAAAGATGAAAGTGAAATGTTAAAGTTCAGAAATTTTGGAAGAAAATCTTTAGCTGAATTAACTGAACTTGTTGATAATTTCGGTCTTGAATTTGGAATGAATGTAGATAAATACTTAAAAGATAATACAGAAAATAATAACAAATAG
>CAZVBT010000305.1:0-3709 GCA_964625385.1 uncultured Melioribacter sp.
CCACCAGTTACAGGAGTATTAAAATATTTGCAAGCTTCTCCCATACCTTCAATTGCTTTTTTGAATTGCCAATAATTTTCAGGTTTGTATGGATTTCCAAAATTCAAACAATTTGTAATTGCTAAAGGAATTGCACCCGAACAAACAACGTTACGTGCTGATTCCGCAACAGCAATTTTTGTCCCTTCTTTTGGATTTAAGTAAGCATATCTTCCATTACAATCTGTTTTTGCTGCAATAGCTTTGTTAGTTTCTTTAATATAAATTACAGCGGCATCAGAACCGGGACCCACAATAGTATTAGTTCTAACCATTGAATCATATTGTTCATAAACCCACCGTTTTGAAGCAATATTTGGTGATGAAAAAATTTTTTCAAAAACGTCAGAAATACAATCTGGTTCTGGTAATTTATTTTTATCGAATGAAAGTGTTTCATTAAAATATTCTGGTTTTTTTGTCTCTCTGTAATAAACAGGCGCATTTCCACCAAGAACTAATTCAACCGGAGGAATTTCTGCTTTCAATTTACCTTGATGATAAATTAAAAGATTTTCTTCATCAGTAACTTCACCTATAATTTCGCAATGCAAATCCCATTTATCAAAGATTTTTTTAACCTCTTCCTCTTTTCCTTTTTTAACAACTACCAACATTCTTTCCTGACTTTCGGATAACATTATTTCATAAGCGTTCATATCATTTTCGCGTAAAGGAACCTTATCAAGATTTATTATCATTCCCGATTTCCCTTTAGCACTCATTTCAGAAGTTGAACATGAAATGCCAGCTGCTCCCATATCTTGAATTCCAACAATCAAATCTTTTTTTATAATTTCAAGAGTAGCCTCGAGTAAAAGCTTTTCGGTAAATGGATCACCAACTTGAACAGATGGTCTTTTAGATTCAGACTTTTCAGAAATTTCTTCCGAAGCAAAAGTAGCTCCATGAATTCCATCACGACCTGTAGAAGATCCTACTATAAAAACTGGATTACTATTTCCTTTAGCAACTGCAGATGCAACTCTTTTAGTATCAACCAATCCTATTGCCATTGCATTAACTAATGGATTTGTTTTATAGCTTTCATCAAAATATATTTCACCAGCAACGGTTGGAACGCCAAAACAATTTCCGTAATCACCAATTCCTTTAACAACACCTTCGAATAAATATCTTGTTCTTGCGTCATCTAAATTTCCGAATCGTAAAGAATTCAAAGCCGCGATTGGACGAGCACCCATTGTAAAAATATCTCTCAAAATTCCACCAACTCCAGTTGCAGCACCTTGATAAGGTTCAACTGCAGAAGGATGATTATGGCTTTCAATTTTAAAGGCAATTGCTAGTCCATCACCAATATCAACTAATCCTGCATTTTCTTCCCCGGCTCCCACCAATAATCTTCCTCCACTTCTTGGTAATGTTTTTAATAATGCAATTGAATTTTTGTAGCTGCAATGTTCACTCCACATTACTGAAAAAATTCCTAATTCTGTAAAAGTTGGTGTTCTACCTAATCTTTCACAAACCCAACCATATTCTTCTTCTGTAAGGCCATGTTCTAATGCAAGCTTTAAATTAACTTCAGGTTCATTCATTTTAATCTCATTTTTTAACTTTTCAAATATAAAAAATAGTTAGGGATAGTTAATAACAATTGATAATTGATAATTGAAAATTGAAAATTTTATTATATGTGATTTTTTTTCGTATTATTTTTTGCTCATTTTTAAGAACGAAATTTTTTTGATATTTCAGAAATTATTCATTAACATTTCTATAAATGAAATAAACCAAAAATTGCAATCAAAACTTTTCTTATTCACTTAACTTTTTCATAAAAGAAATAAATTGCCAATCCAAATAAACATTTCTATTTTTAACCCGTCTTATCTCATATAATAATAAAGAGTAAATAATGAATCATTCTAATAATAACAAGTTTTGGCTACTAAGTTTTACAATTGCATCATTAACAATTTTGCTTTTTTACTCTTCAAGTATATTTAACTCCTTTAAACCAAGCATTACAAGAGAGGAAGCTATAACAATAGCAGAGAATTTTTTAAAAAATGAAAATATTGATACTAAAATTTTCAAAAAGGAAGCTTCTTTAGATAATTCTAACGTCGAATTTAGATATTTCATAAAAAAATTAGGTAATAAAAAGTTTAAAGAATTTATAGAAAAAGATAATAGATACTTAAGTTGGCAGGTAATGTTTCATCAAGATTTGCCGAAACAAATTCAGCAAAAAACATTTTGGGTTGATGTTGATAAGGATGGAAATGTATTTGGTTTTAGATCTACAATTCCTGACACAACAAAAATACATTCTATAAGTAAAAAAGAAGCAATTGAAATAGTATCAAAATATTTAAAGAATAAAATTGGAGGAAATTTTAATGCATATTCTCTAATTGAAATTAGAGAAGAACAATTAAGGAGTCGAACAGATTACAATTTTAGATGGGAAAAGAATATTGAAAACCCCAAAGGGAAAAATATTTTAACAGCAAAAATTGTAGGCAATAAAGTTCTAAGTTTTACTCATTATTTTGAAGTTCCTCAAAATGATAGAAATTATCTTACAAATTCTGAAGCTTTATTAGGGACAATATCTGTTGTGTTTTTAATCATCTTGATTATTTATGCTTTTTCATTATTCTTGAAAAAATATCATCAAGGTGAAGTTTGGATTAGCGTAGGCAAAACAATATTCTTTATTTATTTTGCTTTAGCATTAATAGAAAGTATAAATAATTGGCCGCAATTTGGATTTGGAGCTTTCGTTGGCGATCTTCAATTTTCTTCGGTAAGATTTATTGTCTTTCTAGTTTATGGATTAATATTTCAACTTTTTCTTGGATTGTTAATTTTTGTGTCTTGGAGTGTAGGTGAATCTTATGCTCGGTCTTTATGGCCAGAAAAATTAAAAAGTATGGATGGATTTATTAAAGGACATATTCTTTCCAAGCACACAGGCACATCATTAATGAAAGGTTTGGTTATTGGTACGATGCTTTCATTATCTTATCTAGTTGGAAGTATTGTTCTAAACTTGCCAGATAATGTTATTTTTATTAATCCAGCTTCATACTTAGATATTTATGCTGGTTGGGTTCCGGCAATAAGTATTATAGTAGGAGCTTTTACATCTTCTTTACTATCGAGTATTGTATTAACTTTTTTTATCATAAATATTTCTTATCAAAAATGGAAAAAGAAATGTATTTCAATTTTTCTTTCAGGATTAATAACAACAATATGTGTTATAATTTCTTCCACACCACCTTCATTAAATAATATTTGGGCTAATTTAATTTCTAACTTTTTATTCGGAAGTTTTCTTGCGTACTTATTCTTCAAATTTGATTTAGTTGTAGTTACTAGCACATTGTTTTTCTCTTTCCTTATAACAAGATTATACGTTATACTCCCCTCGCAAAATATTTTTTTCATGATTAATGCAATTATTTCATTGCTTGTAATTTTTGTCGGATTTGTAATTTACTTTGTAAGCAGATATAAAAAGGAAGATTTTGTTTTAGAAAATTTAGGACTACCTTTACACGTTCAAAGAATTTCTGAAAGGGAAAGATTAAAAAAAGAACTTGAGATAGCTGCAAAAGTTCAATTAAGTTTATTACCAAAAGAAGAACCAAAAATTCATGGTTATGATATTGCTGCAATCTCAATTCCAGCT
>CAZVBT010000306.1:0-1571 GCA_964625385.1 uncultured Melioribacter sp.
TTCTGTATAAAATTTTCCAGAGCCGGGAATAATTGATGAAAATATTGCTGCCTGAGTTGGACTTTTTCTTGGTGGATTTTTTTTCAACTGATAAAAAAGATAAAGTTTGGTTTGGAGTGAATCATCAAATGGTTTTAATAAAATTTCCTGCGGGGGCAATTTTTCGTCATCCAAGAAATAAGATATTGAATTTAGTTTATTTATTTCAGTTCGATAATTCTCCGGAATATAATTTTTATTTTCTACTAGTTTTCTAATAAAAGTAAAATCATTTTTCAGAAAGTTTGACTTTAAAAAAAACAACTTTGCTTCATTTGAGATAGAACTTAAAAATAAAGTCTTAAAATTTTCAGATGCTTCATCGTATCTATTTAACTTCAAAAATGAATTTGCAAATCTGAATCTTAAAGTGTCATTATCAATTTGATTTAGAATATGTTTGAATTCATCAATTGCTCTTATGTAATCTTTCTCTTGATATAAATAGTTGACAAATTTAATTCTGTTTTCAAGATTGTATAGATCATTATTAGATTGAGCTTTGAATTGGCTAAAAATTAAAATCAAAGCAAAGAGAAGTTTATATTTCAAAATTCACCTTAATTTTTGAATAAATAATTATCAACCGGGTCAGAAAGCTTTTTGAATGAAATTTTTTTGTATTGATTTAATGATTTAAATGGATTCATATCACGAGTAAATCTATCTGCAAATAAAAATGTTCCTTTAAAAAAATTTGTTTTATCAACTGCTTCAATAAAAAAATTAGAACAGAATGGAGAAAACGGACAAGTATCACCATCCGGTTCACTAATTATGAAAGTATAAAATTTTTGTAAGTAAGATAAAAAAGATTTTGAGTTATAATCTTTTTCATTTGTTAAATTGATATGATAATCAATTTCTTTAGCTTCCCATTTAAAATATTCTGGTTGTGCAAAAATTGAAATACTAAAGACAAAAAATAGGGCTAAAAATCTCATCAATTTTTTAATAATTCTCTTGCAATTACAATTTTTTGAACTTCAGAAGTACCTTCATAAATTTCAGTAATTTTAGAATCGCGTAAAAATCTCTCAACCTGATATTCGCGAACATATCCATAACCACCATGAATTTGAACGGCTTCTAATGCACATTCAACTGCAACTTTTGATGCATAAAGTTTTGCCATCGCTGCTTCTTTAACATATTTTTTACCAGTATCTTTCAATGCCGCTGCATTTAATGTTAACAATTTGGCAGCTTCAACTTTTGATGCCATATCAGCTAATTTAAATTGAATTCCTTGAAGATTAGCTATTTCAGTTCCGAATGCTTTTCTGGTTTTAGAATAATTGATGGAAGCTTCCAAAGATGCTTCGGCAATTCCTATTGCTTGTGCTGCAATTCCAATCCTTCCACCGTTTAATGTATTCATTGCAAAGTTGAAACCTTTACCAATTTCCCAAACAATATTTTCTTCGGGCACAATACAATTATCAAAAGATAGCGAACAAGTATCACTGCTTCGAATACCAAGTTTATCTTCTTTAATTCCATGAGTAAAACCGGGTGTTCCTTTTTCAACA
>CAZVBT010000307.1:0-5332 GCA_964625385.1 uncultured Melioribacter sp.
GCTATTATCTTTAAAGTAAATCAGAAGTTTCTTAATTGTTGGACAAACAATTTTTTATTACTGAAACATTATTCTTTAACTATCGTCAAATGTGTAATTTTTTAGGAAAATAACATGAAATTAATTTTGAAATTGTTTTTAATTTTTTCGTTTCAAATAAATGCGCAACAATTTTTAATTAAAGGAAGAGTAGTTGATAAAAACGACAATCATTTTATTTCATATTCAAATATCAGAGTTGAAGGTACTCATCAAGGCACCTCATCAACTTATGAAGGATTATTTCAATTAAGGTTAGAAAAAGGAAATTATAAACTAATCGTTTCAAATATTGGATATATTTCAGATACCGTAGATGTAAAATTAAACAGCGATAAATTTCTAGAAATAAAATTACAACCAGTTCCAATTAACCTTTCCGAAATAACAGTTTTGCCCGGAGAAAATCCCGCTCTTGAAATTATTAAAAGAGTAATAGAAGAAAAACATAAACGAAACGAAAAAATTAATTCATACATATTTAGTGCTTATACCAAAGGTTTAATAAAAACAGTTCGGGATTTTAATTCAACAGGAAGCCAGGTTGGCGTTGCTATAGGAGATTCAAGTAGCGATTCATCTAAATTAAAAATAACAGGAATTATAGAAAATGAAAGTCGTGGATATTTTAAGAAACCAGATTTTTATAAAGATGAAATAATAGCACGAAAACAAAGTGCAAATACACCTTCAACCATAAATATCTTTACCGGCGGAAGATTAATTCAAAATTTTTATACAGATGATATTCGTTTTTTTAATCGTCCGTTGTTAAGCCCAATTGCCGACGAAGCAATTAAGTATTATGATTTTTTTATAGAAGACACATTAGCAATGGATAAACAAAATGTTTTTAAAATCAAATTTGAACCGCTTAAAAGAGTTAATCCCGGTTTTGTTGGAACGCTTTACATTTCAGATAAAACTTATAATCTTGTTAAATTAGAAGCTGGATTAAACGACCCGGCAAATCCCGGTAGAATTTTTAACAAGATAAATATAATTCAACAGTTCACATCTTTTGATGATGGAATTGTAATGCCTATTGATTACAGAATAAATGTTGAAGGTAATCCACTTGGGTTGTTAAAATTTGCTTTTGAGCTTAATTCAATATTTTATGATTATCAAATAAACAATTTTATAGATGAAAATTATTTTGATAGAACTGTTATTAAAGTTAAAAATGATGCTGATAAAAAAGATTCAACTTACTGGAAAAATGTTCAAACCATTCCAAACACATTAGAAGAACTTGCTGCTTATAAAAGAATTGATAGTCTTGAATCAGTTGAAAAATCTTTTTGGGATAATTTTTCTTTTCTTTCAACAACAATTCCGGTTAATAAAAATATTTCTATTTATGGACCATTATCAATTTATTCGTTTAATATTATTGAAGGACATACAATAAATTTTGGCGTTACAGCAACTCAACTTTTTGATAAGAGATTTAATGCCGATATTGACTTATCATATGGCTTTAATGATAAAAAGTTCAAACATAATTTTTCTGCTAACTATTTTTTCGGAGAATACAGAACAACCAACTTATCTTTTACGGCTTACAATAAATTAACAGATTTATTTACAGAATCAATTCGTTATAATAAATTAACATCAACTATAACTTCACTTTTTGGTAAATATGATTTTAGAGATTACTACTATTCAAAAGGATTTTCTTTTTCGTTGCAAGGCCTTGTATTTCCGATTCTTAATATGAGCATAGGTTTTTTTAACAGAACAGATAACTCGGCTGTTAATAAAACCGATTTTTCTTTTTTTAATCGCAAAAAACTTTATTCAACAAATCAAACAATATATGAAGCAAAGATTAATGCTGTTACAACCTCTTTTCAATTCGATTTCAGAAAATTTATTGAAGATGGTTATTTCAAAAGAAGAATTGGTAATCAAAATGGCTTTATAACTTTTGGAGGTTCTGCTGTTTTTAGTAATAAAGAATTTTTAAAGAGCGATTTAGATTTTGAAATTTACAGAGCAAACATAATTGGCAACTTTCCTTTAGTTGCTTCTGCAAGCTCAAGGTTTTCAATAGTTGCAATTAATTCATCAAAAGCAATTCCCATTCAAATGCTATTTGCTTTGCCCGGTAATATTGAAAGCGGAAGCCAGTCTTTTACTTTTAGAACGCTACGAACAGGAGAAGTTTTTGGAGATAAAGTTTTTATGTTTTCTGTTGAAAATAATTTAAACGATGAACTATTTAGACTATTTGGTTTGTCATTTCTAATCGATTGGCAAATGAGTTTAAGTGTTCATTTTAATTCAGCAATTATTGAGTTGTCAAAGCAAAGCAAAAACATTTTACCTTTAAATATTTTATTAAAAGGTGTTAACGAATTTAAAAAACCATTTGCAGAAATTGGATTTGGTATAGGTCAACAGCTTTTCCCTTTTAGAATCGAGTTTACCTGGAAGTTGAATTACAAAGGATTTAATAATTTTGTTGTTGGAATTAATACACCAATACTATAATGTATAATGTAGAATGAATAATGTATAATTTATCTTTCGACGGACAAATTGGTAATATTTTATTGAGGTGTTAATGAAAAATATTTTTCTAATCTTTTTGTTAGTTGGATGTATATCTGTATTTCCACAAAAAATTGAAATTAAAAAAATTGAACCTGCAAATTGGTGGCTTGGAATGAAGTTGAATAAAATTCAACTTATGATTTATGGAAAGGAATTAAAAAATTTCAAAGCAAAATTTGATGAACCAAAAATTAAAATCCTGAAAACGCACGAACTTGAAAACACCGATTATGCTTTTATTGATGTTGAAATTCCTAAAAATATTTTATCTAAAAACTATAAACTAAAATTACAATCAGGAAAAAATTTAACAGAAATTAAATTTCCAATTCTTAAAAGAGAAAATTCTCAACAAAGATTTCAGGGATTTAATCAAAGCGATATAATTTATTTAATAATGCCGGATCGTTTTGCAAATGGTGATGCTTTAAACGATTCGATTCAAGGCTATAGCGATTCAATGCAAAAAATACCACATCAAGGTAGAGCTGGTGGTGATATTCAAGGCATAATTAACAAATTAGATTACTTAAAAGATTTTGGCATTACTTCAATTTGGTTAACTCCTGTTGTTGAGAATAATACTTTTCGTTCTTATCATGGATATGCCGCAACAGATTTTTACAAAGCGGATCCACGTTTAGGCACTAATGAGCTTTACAAAAACTTTGTTGAAGAAGCTCACAGGAAAAACATAAAAGTAATTTTAGATCACGTTGCAAATCATTGTAGCGATGAACATCCATGGATAAAAAATTTACCAATGAAAAACTGGTTTAACGGCTCATTAGATAATCATCTTGAAGCAAATCATAACAAAATGATTTTTACAGATATTCATGCTGATAGCACAATAATAAAACAAGTAGAACAAGGTTGGTTTGTTCGTTCTATGCCGGATTTAAACCAGGAAAATATTTTTGTGCAAAATTATATTATTCAAAATACAATTTGGTGGGTTGAATTTAGTGGCGTTGATGGAATACGAGAAGATACTTATCCATATAATAATCAAAAATTTATGTCTAAATGGGCAAAAGCAATTTTAAACGAATATCCAACTCTAAATATTGTAGGAGAAGTTTGGACTGGTGAAGCAGATTTTCTTTCAACGTATCAAAAAAATAATCCATTCAAAAAACCAAATACATTTTTACCAAGTGTAACGGACTTTGCTTTACGTGATGTTTTAATTCGTTTTGTTGAAGGAAAAGATAATACGTATAATATTTTTAACGTAATTGCAAAAGATTATTTATACACAAACGCAAACCAACTTGTTACTTTTGTTGATAATCATGACTTACCGCGACTAATGTATTTTGCAAAAGGAAATATTCAAAAAGCAAAATTAGCTTATGATATATTATTCACAACACGCGGCATTCCACAGATTTTTTATGGTTCTGAAATCGGAATGATTGGAACAGATGATCATGGAAGTTTAAGAATACCATTTCCTGGTGGCTTTCCTTATGACAAAAGAAATGCATTTAATGAAAAAGAAAGAACCGATTATGAAAACAACATTTTTGATCATTTAAAAACTTTAATTCAGCTTAGAAAAAATTACAAAGCTTTAACAGAAGGAAAATTAATACACTTTCCACCAGTAAACGATATTTATGTTTATTTCAGAATTTATGAAAATGAAAAAGTTATGATTATAATTAACAACAACACACAACAAATGAATGTAAATTTATCTTCGATGATTAATTATGTTAATCGAAAAAATAAATTGTTTGATGTAAGAAATAACAGAGAATTGAAAATTGACGAGGAAAATAAAATTAAAATTCCAGAATTAAGTTGTTTGATATTAAAAGTTGAATAGATAAAATATTTGCCGTTGATTTAAACCAACGGCAAATGATAAAAGCTAATCTTAATGAGCACCACCCTCAAACATTTTTTCACCAGCTGTAACACGTAACTTTAAAAGATTTTCTTTCGGTGGCAGTGGACAAGTTGCGTATTTTGTAAACACACATGGTGGATTATATGCTCTATTAAAATCTATATAAAACTTTTCCCCTTCTTTTGGCTTTTCAACACTCAAAAATCTACCAGCACCATAAGTTTCATTTCCACTTGTTTCATCTCCAAAAATTATAAAGAATGAATCTTTATCACCGTTAAGAGCCTCTAAAGAAAATTCTTTTCTATCTTTTTTGAAGATAATTTTTCCAGCAGTTTTTGATGTATCAATCATTCCCAAAATATTTGGGATTAAAATTTCTTTCATTGGATTATATGGAATAAACTGGGCTTCAATTTTCCAATCATCATTTATTGGAAAAATTTCAATTCCTTTGAAATTTTTAATTAATGGAGCTTCTAAATCACGTAAACGAACACCATATTTTGGTCCACGTTTAATAATGTGCCATCTTAAATTTTTATATGCAAGTACTGTTGGATTTCCCTTTAAATCATTTTGCAAAGCAAGGCTTGTAACTCTTTTACCATTGTTAGTTACTTCTACATCTGGATTAATTTCAATGGTTACTAAAGTATCTTTCAGAATAAATTTACCAATAAATTTTGGAGCCGCTTCCGGAAAAATAATATCATTAGATTTATCCGAACCAAATTTATTTTCACCTTCTTTTAACCAGAGTAATCCAATTAGATTTAACCATCCATTTTCTTTTTTAAGATTTTCAATTCGTTTATTATGCCAGCTTTTTATTTCAGAAATATATTCTTTGCTCCCTTTTTCTTT
>CAZVBT010000308.1:0-16036 GCA_964625385.1 uncultured Melioribacter sp.
TTTGAAAAAAATATCTCCAAGGTCATTGTATGAAAAAGCCATTCCATTTTTTTCACCAAATTCTTTTTTTATATCAAGTGATTTTTGTTGATATGTTATTGCTTTTTCTGGATCGCCTTTCTTAAAATAACTTACACCAAGAATATTATACGCTCTACCTAATACATACTTATAATTCGTAAAATTGTTATCATCTAAAATTTTTTTAGAATAGAAGATAGCTAAATCGGGTTGATCCATTTCAATATACATAAATGAAATGTTGTTCAATGTTGTACCAATTCCAAACTTATCACCATTTTTCTCGTAAAGTTTATTTGAATTAAAAAAATATTCCAATGCTTTTGAGTATTGACTCCATTTCCAATAAATTAACCCCATATAATTAGTTGCTTCGGCTTCAATTAAAGAAAAATTGTTTTCTGATGAAATTTCTTCTGCTTCTCTGTAGTACTTAAATGCTTTTACAAAATCATTTTTCCTCCAATAAAGCAGACCTAAATAATTTAATGTTTTAGCTTTGTCATATTTTGATTTTACTTTTTCGAAAATATTTAATGCATCTCTATAATATTTTTCAGCAACAATAAGATTGTTTGATCTGTAGTTTATAAAACCAAGATTGTTATAAGTTAGTGCTTTACCATATTCATAATTTTCTTGCAGAGAAAGTTTTAATGCTTCTTCTGCAAACTTATTTGCCTTTTCAAATGATATGCTTCTAGAAATTTCTGACAGTTTATTCAGAATGTTTATTTTTTCTTTTCCCTTTGTTTTAGAAAGTAATGCCTCAAGTTTATAATATTCTTCAGTTTGCGAAAATGAAACAACGGGTAAAAAAAATGCCGCTAATAAAAAATAAATTAAGAAGCGGCAATAAAAAGAATTTGAAATTACTTTTATATTTAATTTCTTCATTTTATTAAATGAACTAAAAGTCCATCCCTCAATTTTGGTTCAAACCATGTTGATTTTGGCGGCATAATTTCACCTGCATCTGAAATATTAATTAAATCATCTATTGTAACCGGAAATAAAGAAAACGCAACTTCTGCTTTTCCCGAGTCAACAAGATAAACTAATTCTTTTGTTCCTCTAATTCCACCAATAAAATCAATATTTGTATCTGTTCTTGGATCTTCAATACCCAACACCGGATGCAATAGATAATTTTGAAGAATACTAACATCAAGATTTTCACCATAAGTTTTAGCAGCTTTAACATTTGAATTAGGTTTAAGCAAATACCAATTTTTATTTAAATACATCGCAAATGATTTTTTTGATTCCGGAGATTGTAAATCTGTTTTTTGAATATCAAAATTTTCAGATACTTTTTTAAGAAACTTATCTTCATTCATATTTAGCTTGTAAACAATTCTATTATAAGGCATAATGCTAAGTTGATCTGCCGGAAAAAGAACAGCAAGGAAAAAATTATATTCTTCATTTCCATTATGATCAGGATTGTTTTCTTTTTTGACTTTTTGAGCTCTGCCTGCGCTTGCAGCACGATGATGACCATCTGCAATGTAAAGATTTTTAACTTTTGCTATTTCTTCAATTATTGTATTGTTGTATTCGTTTGGAACAATCCAAATAGTGTGTTCAACACCATCAATAGCAGAAAAGTCATATACCGGCTTAAACTTTTTAGTGATTTCATTTACAATTTCATCAATAATTGGAACAGGTTTATAAGTTAAAAAAACAGGACCAGTTTGTGCTTCTGTTGTAATTATATGATTGGTTCGGTCATCTTCTTTTACTTTCCTTGTCTTTTCATGTTTTTTTATTACATCATTATCATAATCTTCAACAGAGAAAGTTGCAGCAATACCAATTTGTTGTTGATTCCCCATTACTAACTTATAAAGATAAAAACAATCATCTACTTCTTGAAACATTGGTGCGTCTTTTATAAGTCTTTCAAGGTTTTCTTTTGCTTTTAAATAAACATGTTTTGAATATACATCATTAATTTCAGGCAATTCTATTTCAGAACGGGTTACTCTTAAAAATGAAATTGGATTTCCTTTAGCTAATTGAGCAGCTTCTTCACGATTTACAACATCATAAGGAACACTTGCAACTAAATGTGCAACTTTTTCATTTGGTCTTAAAGCTTTAAAAGGTCTGATAACAGCCATTATTACTCCATGATAAAAATTTTGCCAGTAAAATTAAGATTTAAGATTACGATAAAAAAATCATTTTACTTTTAGTAAGATATTGTATCTAAAAAATTAAATATTACCTTTGCCAAGTTTTTTTAATAATTCACCAAGCTGCATTTGTTCTTCAAAAGAAAGTACACTCATAAATTTAGTAATATTATCAGCGTGAATTTTGAATATTTTATCAAACAAAGCTTTTCCTTTAGGTGTAAGTTGAACATAAATTGAACGACGATCTTTTTGATCAAAAATTCTTTCAATGTAGCCAAGTTTAGTAACATTATCTAAAACTAAAGTCATACTGCCACCAGTAACCATTAATTTTGCACAAATTTCACCAACTTTTAATTTACCAAGATGACCCAGAGCTTCAATTATAGCAAATTGTGGTTGAGTCAAACCAAATGATTTTATGCTTTCATTTGTTCTTTTACCAACCGATGCATACGCTCGTGTTAATTTAAGCCAAGTAGAAAGAGCTAAATCGATTCTTTTTCCGTATTTTTTTGTTGTTTTCATATTATTACTAACTCAATATACTCTAACTAAAAATAATTGTTTAATTTGAACTTGTCAAATGGAATACATTGTTTAATAATTTAATTTAAGGATTTAATAATGGATGAAGTTAAACCAAAATATTTTACACCAAAGGAAGCAAACAAAACTTTACCGTTAGTAAGAAAAATAGTTGAAGATATATTAAATAATGCAAAAGAAATAAAATACTATGTAGAAACTTTAGGAGAAGAAGCCGAAGACGATGAAAATGTTTTAGCTTTAGCAGACGAGATTAAAAGCTATATGAATGAGTTGGAGGAAATAGGTTGTAGTTATAAAGACTGGAGTTTCGAACTTGGTTTGGTTGATTTTCCTTCAATAATAGATAATCAAGAAGTTTTACTTTGCTGGCGAAGCGATGAAGAATCAATTAAATACTATCATGGATTGTTAGAAGGTTTTGTGGGAAGAAAATTAATTCCAGATAAATATCTATAATGATACTTTAAAAAATTACTTTGGAACAATTTATATAAATAATTTCTTGTTCATTAATGTTGAGGCTTATTTAACTTGTATTAAAATGTGTGGGACGGGCCTGCCGGTTAGGCTGGCTCACCATGACATTCTGTTTTTTGTCATCCTGAACCTGCCTGACGATAGTCAGGCCTGTCGAAGGGTGACAGAAGGTATTGAATATTTTATCTGCGTTGTTTATCGGTCAGAGCAAGCTTTGACCCTACAATTTTATTATTATTTCATGTATGGGTCAGGCTTGCATGACTCAAATATTATAGAATTATTTCATCAAAATCATTTTCTTTGTTTGAACAAAAGCTTGTCCCGACTTGTCGGGATTGCCGCTTTGTAACTTGTATAAATACACTCCACTCGAAAAATTTTTCCCGTCAAATTTTACTTCATAATTTCCTGCTGGCTGTATTTCATTTACAAGTGTGGTTACTTCATTACCAAGAATATCATAAACTTTGAGTGTTACATTGACTGCGTCATTGCGAGTCCCAATTTGTTGGGACGAAGCAATCTCTTTAGATCCCTTCGCTAAACTCGGAATAACATATCGTATTGTGGTTTCTGGATTAAACGGATTAGGATAATTCTGAGAAAGTTCAAATGAACTTGGTATTTCTCCACTAATTTCTTTTACCGATGTTATGCCAAAATCAGTGAGGTTTCTTTTCCACACTGTGCCATCACTCAAACCAACATAAATAAAACCATTATTTAATAACAATGCTCTGCCGCTTGAATTTGCAGAAAGACCTATATTTCCAGCATTCCAGTTAGCACCACCATTTAATGAATAATAAACTCCACCATTTTCTGTTGCTGTAAATAAATTTTGCCCAGTTCCAACAAGAGCATTCATGTTTCTATAACCTAATCCGCTATTTGATTCTTTCCAAGATGTGCCGTTATTTGTGGATATGAATAATCCATCTAACGTTCCTACATAAATAATATCTCCGCCATTAGGATTTACCTGAGTATAAAAATTTTTAATTGTAGTATTTGAAGTAACAACATTATTCCAATTAAGTCCATCATCAGTAGAGCGGTATATATATGGTCCAACTCCGCAATAAACATAATTAGTACTTTTATATAAACCCCTTGCTCCATAAGTAGAGGGTGGAATTAAAATCCTTTTCCAGTTAGAGGAATTATCGGTGGATACAAAGATTCCAAAAGGTCCGGCTTCTATAATGTTATTACCAGAGTATAAAATAGAATGAACGTAAGGTAAAGCCAAATATGAGATTGTTAATCCATAGCTTTTGTTTACCCAAAAATTACCTGAATTATCGGAAGTATAAAAACCTTGATCTGTTCCAATTGCAATAATTCCTTTATTTTCAGTAATTGTATTGATTTTTAGATTTGATATACCTGTGTTTTTTTGAGTCCAGGTTGCTTCATCAGTGGTTCCAAAAACCCCATATTTATTTGTTGAAGCAAAAAGTGTATTATTAACTTTCACTAAACCTGTTATTTCAGAATTTAAACTTTGCCCAATTTGTTTCCATTGAGCATTTGTATTCTGAAATAATATTAAAACAGTTAAAAGTAATATAGTTTTTTTCATTGTGTTCCTTATTTAGTTAAAATCATTTTTTTTGTTTGCGAATAATTACCGCTTTGCAATTTGTAAAAATACACTCCGCTTGAAAGATTTTTTCCGTCAAACTTCACTTCGTAATTTCCTGCAGTTTGTCTTTCATTCACAAGTGTTGCTACTTCTTTACCAAGTACATCATAAATTTTTAATTTTACTTCTCGCATCTCACCTCTTGCATCTTGCGGTATGGAATATTTTATCGTTGTGCTGGGATTAAACGGATTGGGATAATTCTGAGAAAGTTCAAAACCATCAGGAAGAATATTATTAATTTTTTCTACCGGCATAAAACCAATTTCATTTTGATTAACCGCTACTGGAACAGAGCTGGGTGAATCGTTACCATTTCCTAATTGACCATAAGAATTATCTCCCCATGTATAAATTTTTCCATCGGAAGACAAAGCTATTGAATGAGATTTACCTGCAGCAATTTGTATAATTTTTTTTCCGTTTAGAGCGCCTGTAGTTGATACTGCAACAGGAACTTTACTATTTAAATAATTACCTGTTCCAAGTGCACCTCTCCAATTATCACCCCATGTATAAACAGTTCCATCGGATGCTAGAGCTATTGAGTGAACAGATCCTGCTGCTATTTTAATAATTTTTTTATCTTTCAGTACATCAAGTGTAGAAACAGGAACAGGAGTAGTGCTTAGTGTATTTGTTCCATCTCCTAATTGACCAGAGCTATTTTTACCCCAAGCATATACTAACCCATCTGATGTTAAAGCTAAAGTATGATAACTTCCTGCGGCAACTTGAATTACAGTTTTTCCACTTAAGGAACCAGTTTGTTTAACTTCAATTGGTAGATTTTTAATTGTTGTCTTGTTACCATCCCCTAATTGACCGTAATCATTGTTTCCCCAGGTAAAAATCGTTCCATCAGATGCCAAAGCAACCGAATGATGACTTCCTGCTGCAATTTGAATAATGGTTTTTACTAAACCTAAAGTTTTAACTGGTACGTTACTATTTGGTTGATTTGAATTACCTAATTGTCCATAATCATTTCGTCCCCATGAATAAACTTGTCCATCTGTTGTTAAAGCAAGAGTATGATAATCACCACAAGCAATTTGTTTAATAATTTTACCATTAAGTGCACCGCTTGTTATAACCTCAGTTGGTAAAGTATTTACTGATATCCAATCATTATTTCCTAACTGTCCAGCGTTTCCATAGCCCCAACCATAAGCTTTTCCATCTGATGATAATGCAAATGAATACGATACACCAGATGCAACTTGAATGATTTTCTTTCCATTTAGTACACCAGTTGTTGTAACGGCTATTGGTAACTCACTATTAATTTTAGTTCCATTACCTAACTGTCCATAATTATCGTTTCTCCCCCACGCAAAAACTTTTCCTTGAATATTTGCTATAATAGTATGTTCTCCTAAACCAGTACCAATATATTGTGAAAAAAACTTTTGATTAAACATAAACATAATAATCGTAATTGAAATTATATATTTCTTTTTCATATAATCTCCTTTAGTTAAATTCACATTAGTTTTATAAAAAATTTAAAATTCAATAATTCATAAATTGTATCATAGTTACAGATTAACAACTTTAAAGATGAATATTTAATTCACTTTTACATTAATACTTTTTACAATTTCAGAAACCATGTAGTATTTTTTACCACCTGCAGATACAAAATTGTATGTATATCTAACAACATAAATTTGACAATCGCCACTAAATGAAGAAAGATCAGCTGCTGGAATTGTGTAACTTCCGTTATCATTTAATTCCTGATAAACTTTTGCCTGGCCATTGTTTTTCATATTTATTATTTGAACTAAAATTCTTGAAGTGGTTGATGTATTAGACCATTTAACTTGAATACCACTTGATTTAGTTACACTTGCGTTATTCAATGGTGATGTTATAGAATAATCATTCGGACTTTTAACGCTTCCAGATAACGCAGGAATTCCATTTGCTCCAGCAACATTCCAAGAATGATTTGCACCACCCCAGCTTAAGTTCAGAACATTCGTTGGATTATTAACATCTGGTGCCATGTAATATGTTTTACCACCAGCATTTAATTTCCCTAATTGATTATTGTTAACTGTAACAGCACCTGCATCTACACCATCACCAAAAATTGCTGAAGCAGCATTTGTGGATATATCTGGTAATCCTGCGATTGGCGCTGCAACATAATAACTAATTGAAGCCATTGCACCACCATAATCAGCAGAAGATGAAAAACTTGGCATTGGTTGACCGGTTGGGTTTGAAATATTTGTTGTTGAATTTGGCTCGGTTGGATTATCTTCTTTTTTGCATCCGCTAATTAAAAATCCAAACATTAAAGTTGCTAAAAGTATGTGTTTTGCTTTTTTCATAGTTATTCCTCTTTTTTTTGTTTTGTTAGTTTTAATTCTTCTGGTATAGTTATTATATAATCAATTTTAATTTTTTCACATATATTAATTGCTGATTCACTATTTGTAACTGTCATTATATTAAAACCTTCCCGGCTTAATATTTCACGCAGTTTTTTTAATGAATATGTGTTGTTATCGATTATTAAAATGTGTGTGTCCATATTATTCATTCTTTAAAGTGAATTATCCAATCTTTATGCCTAATACTTATGATTCACTTTTAATTAAATGATTATTATTATACAATTGTCTAAATTTTACTTAAAAAAGAGGTTTTTTTATTGGTATTAATCTTTTATAATTATGTTTGAAGTTTTAAGAAAATTTTTTGTTGCAAAAAAGCAACTTTCTTTAAATTACTTGTTGTTCTATTACAACTTTTTTTATTCTATGACAAAAGAAGATTTGAGAAAAATATTTGTAGATTCAAATTCACCCGATGAATTATTTGATGCATTTGCAGATTCTTTAAAAATGAAAATAGATGATTTTGAACATTATAAGCCATTACTCGCAAATCCCGCTTTGTCAATTGATGAAGTTAAAATGTTCACCGAGAAACTTTCAAGAGAAATGAAGAATGAGATATATGAAGTTTATTTATGGACAGGAGAAATATTTTTTGAGAGAAATTTAATTTATGATGCTTTTAATTACTTTGTTAAGTCATTTGAATTAGATACAAGTAATCATATTCCTTTGCTTAGTTTAGCTAATCTTTATAATTATGATTTTGATCTGCCTTTAAACAAAACTATTCTGGAATATATAACCGCTAACATTTCAACGGTTCATAAAAAAAGTAAAGTTTATTTTCACATTGCAAATATTTACAAAAAAATTGGTGATTATTTAAACTCGGCAAAATTTAACGCTCTTGCTTACAGAGCAAGTGAGCTTGAAGAGGATTAATAATAGTAGCCTATTGTGAAATAAAAGAAAGTTGGACCTAAGACTAATTTATTGTTAATTAAATTGTTAGCAAAGTAAAAGCTCTTTCCAACCGAAAAATCTGCCGGACCAATTGGTGTTTTGAATGACAAGGTTGTTCCGATTCCGTGCAAAAGATCTTTAAAGCGAATTTGCTCTCTTTCTTTCCACATTGAACCTAAATCATAACGAACTCTGAAATAAGTTTCAAAAAATATTTTAAATGGAATATGATAACTAACCTCAAGTGATGAAAGAAAAATTTGCCGTCCACGATATTCATATTCTCTCATACCAAAAAAAGAGTTTTGACCACCGAGTGAAAATTGCTGACTTAATGGAAGAGTTTTGTCAGCAGAACCTATCATAGTTCTAAAAGACCAAACATGATCCGTATGCAGGCCAAAGAAAACTTTATAATCAAACAAAAATTTTGTGTAACTGATATTTCCACCTAAAAATGATTGTGCCGTTTCATAGAAGGAGTTTACTAAAAATCCTTTTGTTGGATATGGATATTCATTTTGGGAATCGATGTGTAAATTAATTCTAAAACTTGTAATATCTGTTTTATAATTTGCTTCTGTAAAATTTGAGATCGGTTTAATTTCATCTCTGAGATAACGAGCTTCAAACATTAGATTACCAAATCTTTCGACTTGCGTTCCAAGGCCAAATGAAAAGCCATAATTTGATTGTTTATATTCTCCAAATTTTTCTCTTGAATAACGATTTGGATTTACAATCACTTGATTAATGTAAGTGCTAATGTTTGTGTAGTCGTAAAATGCACGAACTTTATATGTCAAATAAGAATCAAAAACTCTGTTTGCTTTTTGTTCAATTGCAAATGATGCATTTTTAACACCGCCTGAAAGTATTGCACCTATTTCAGTACCGGTACCATTAAAATTTTCATCACGTATATCAACAGCAATTTGAGTTAAATATTCATTATCTACTCTCATTCCCAATCTTATAATTGACGATTCTTTTTCCAATAATGAAATTAATAATTTATTTTTATCATCTTTTGAAATTACACTTAATTCAATTTGGTCGAAAAGATTTGTACTTCTCAAATTTGTAAGGCCTTTAGCAGCGGTTTCATATTTGAAATAATTACCCACTTTCAATGGAAATTCTCGTGTAACTATTTCTTCTTTTGTTTTTTTATTTCCTATAACATCTATATCCGAGATAATTCCTTCATTAATTTTAATGTTAATTGCTTTTGCAGTTGAATCATAAAATACTCTTTCAATTTTTGCAAATGAGTAACCATTTCTTTTGTAAAGTCTAAGCACATTTAATAAACTTTCAAAAGTTTTTCTTGGGCTGTAAGGTTTATCAATTAAATTTTTTAATGTGTTAATAATTAAATCACCGGAGATTATTTTTACGCCCGTTAGATCAATTTGTTTAACAATTAAATTTTTTTTTGCATTAATTATTAAAGTGCTAACGGTATCACTCCTTAAAACATAAATTTGTGGATCTCTCCAATAACCATCCTGAAAAACTTTATGAAACTCAAAGAGTATATCTTTTGATGAAACTGCTTGTTTGTTTTTTAATAAATCAAAAGTTCTTTTTTCGAATTCGTTTGCTTCATATGAAATTTTCAAATTATTAAAAACATAGTCTTCTTTAATTTTATTTTTAAAATCATTTTCAAAACGGGTATAAATTTTATCAGCTAAAAAAGATGCGGATTTATAACCTTCATTAGCAAAAAAACTCAGATCGGTAAAATCAGAATTTTTTTTATTGCCAATATTTGGAGTAATAATAAAATCAGCTTCTGCAAGTTGTTGGCTATTTAAAATTTTCATTGGAATACTTACTAGTTGATCAGCAATTCTCCACGGTACATTTAATTCTTCTTCTTCATAAAGTGGACTCGAAGAATTCACAGCAATAACAATGTCAGCTCCCAATTTTTTTGTTTCTTTAACAGGAACATTTGCAACTAATCCTCCATCAACTAAAAGCATTGAATCTTTTTTAACAGGCGGCAATAAAAGTGTAACGCTTGAACTTGCACGCAAAGCCGCTCCAAGTGGTCCATTGCCAATTATTTCTTCTTTTCCAGAAACAAGATCGGCACTTACAGCTCTAAATTTATAAACAAACAAATCATAAGTAGAATCATTATAAAGCGGTGCGCCGATAGACATTAAATTCAGAAAACTTGCAGCACGTTGACCTGACGAAAGAGATGTTGGTAATATTGGTTTTAATCCATTTAATCTTAATGTCAATAATGCTTTATCTTCTGTAACTTTTTGATCAACAAATAATTCATTTCTTTCTGATTGCTTTGATGAAAAAAATTCTTCCCAATTAGTTACTTTCATAATTGAATCAAGTTCGTTTATTCTATAACCGGCACTATAAAGTCCGCCAATTATACTGCCCATACTTGTTCCAACAATTATTTCAATCGGGATATTTTTTTCTTCTAAAACTTTTAAAACACCAATCTGAGATAAAGCACGGGATCCGCCACCACTTAATGCTAAGCCGATTTTAGGTTTTGCTATTGGAACTTGTTCAACTAAACCAAAAGGAAGTGTTTTTTCTTTTAATTCAAAATTAAGTTTAATCTTTTCTTGTGCGGTTAAATTAAAATAAAGGAGAGAGAATAATAAAATTTTTAAGAAAAAATTTTTGTTCATATCAATCTCTCTCCAAAAGAAAATCATTTTTTCTTTTTAGCAGCTTTTTGAGCCTGAGCTTGTTTTTCTGCAGCTTCCATCATTCTTGCCATGAAGCCTTTTTTCTTGTTTGGATTTATTGGAACCGGAACTAACTCTTCTTGCTTTCCCATATGTGTAACGTAATATTGCTGTGCAATACTTAACAGGTTGAAAACAAAATAATATAAATTCAATGCTGAGGGCATGCTCATAAACATAATTGTAAACATAATCGGCATAACATAAATCATAGCTTTTTGAGATGGATCTTTAACAGACATTTTTTGCTGAATAAACATTGTAACGCCCATTAAAACTGCAAGTCCACTTATAATATCTATATTGAAAATCGGAATTTTAAATGGTAGCCGAAATATTATATCTGGTGAAGATAAATTATCAATCCAACCGATAAATGGTTTATGACGAATATCCACAGTTGAATTAAACAAACTCCATAATGCAACAAGAATAGGCATCTGAAGAAGCATTGGCAAACATCCACCCATAGGATTAATTCCATAAGTTTGATAGAGCTTCATTGTTTCCTGCTGCTGCTTTTGCATATCATCTTTATACTTTTCTTTTAACTCGTTTATCTTTGGTTGAAGCATCTGCATCTTGCGCATAGATTTCATACTTGTACGGGATAGTGGATGTAATGCAATCTTAATCAGAATTGTAAAAATTATAATTACCAAACCATAATTTGGAATAAAGCCATCAAGAAAACGAAGAAGCGGAAGCATTATGTATTCTGAAATTGGACGAATAATAAATTTTAATCCTAAAAAATTTCCAAATTCAAAAATGCTTTCATAATTATTTTTGTATGTTTTAAGTAAATAATAATCAATTGGACCAATGTATAAACTGAATGAGTCACTCTGATATTTTTGATTTTTGAAAGGAACTTTAATACTTGAACTGTAAAATTCACGGGTTCCATATTTGTTATTAATGTGTGTTCCTTCAATGTAAGCGCCACCATCAGCACTTGGATTTTTGGGTGTTAAAATTACCGCAAAATATTTATTACGAATAGCAACCCAATCAACTTTACCATTAATATCTTTTGTAACTTTTTCTCCAATTGAAGAAGCATCAACAACAACATTTTCATCACCGGTATAAACTATACTGCTCGAATGATTTGCTTCATCTACTGAATTTTCTTCAACGAAGTTTAAACCATTTTGCCATGCAACATCATAACGAAAGCTGCTTATAACATCTTCCATGTTTTCTAAAGTAAAATCAACTTTGCTGTCGTAACGATTACCATAAAAAAGAAAATTCTTTTTGATCGATTTACCAGTTTCATCTGTAAATACAAAGTTTAATGAAAGAGAATCGGTTTCGTTTATTTTGTAATGAAAATTATTTGCATTAGTAGAAAAATCGAGCGAAGATGTATTTACAAGTTTACCTTCTTTAGTAACAAAAATTAAATTTAAGTCGCCGCCGGTTTTTGAAGTATTAACAAGTTGAACATATTTTTTATAGTAAACAGAATCTTTTGTTTTGCTGTAATACCATGTATTAAATTTTTTCAGGAAAACTCTTCTTAACTGAGCACCTTTTGTTGTTAATTCAATAATTGAAAGATCATTTTCAACGGTTATTATTTTTTCTGGCAAGGAAGCAGATTTAAAGGCCTGTTCTTCGGAAGATTTTTTTTCATCTTTAACAATTTCTTTTTCCTTTACAGGCAAAGAATCTTTTTGCAATGTAGGTTGAGGATTTTTCTGTTGAAGTTTTTGTGGTTGAGGGGAATTCCAATAGAGCCAAACAACAAGAATAAGTCCAATTAGTAAAAAAGCAATGGTTGAATTACGGTCCATAAATTTTCCTTAAATTATTCTAGTGGATCGAACCCGCCTTTATTCCACGGGTTACATCTTAAAATTCTCCAAATAGATTTTATACCACCTTTGAAAACACCATATTTTGTAAAAGCTTGTAAAGAATATTCTGAACAAGTTGGATAAAACCTGCACGATGGAGGAAATAAAGGTGAAATAAATTTTTGATACAACTTAATTAAATAAACAAAAACAAAACTCATATTAAATCTTTTCTTTAATTTGATTCATAATATCAACAACTTGAGGCATAACATCATTCAAAAAAATTTTTTTATTATTCTTGAAATTAATAGAGTTCGATGAAAAAATAATTTGAACACAAATATTTTTTTCTATAACCAAAGGAAGCAAAATATTTTTATTAAGTCTGAAAGATTCTCTCATTAATCTTTTGACTCTGTTTCTCCAAACAGCAATACCGGCCTTCTTTGAAACAGCAAAAGCCGCTTGTAAAACGGCTTCTTCTGTTTTTCTTTTAATGTAAAAAACAGCTTTGAATGTTTTGTTCGGAGAAGTAATATATTCTCCATTAGAAAAAACAAAATCGAAATCTTTTTTACTTTTGATTCTTTCTTTTTTAGAAAGACCAAATTGTTTCAATTATTTTTCGTCGCTGACTGTTAATTTTTTTCTACCTTTTGCTCTACGGCGAGCAAGAACTTTACGTCCATTTTTTGTAGACATTCTCTCACGAAAACCGTGTTTATTCTTTCTTTTTCGATTACTCGGTTGAAATGTACGTTTCATATTTACCCTTTAATTAAAAGTGGGGCAAAATTAAAGAAATTATGAATAATTACCAAAGATTTGATGAACATTTACTTTAATTCTCTTTAAAAGGAAGAAGGCGATAATTTATCAAACAGCCCAGCCGAAGTACTATTTGACACAATCACCGCCGCCACTAATTTTTTAAGGATGCTTATTTTTATCTTATTAATTCAATATGAGTGCCAGTAAAAAAATGAATTTTAGAAGAAATAAACAGATTGTTTATTTAAGAAATGTATCAGTTTGAAATAAATAATAATTATTGATACAAATAATTATTCAGTTATTCCAAGTTGTGAAATTAATTTGTGCAGGTGACTTCTATTTATTCCTAAAATTTTTGCGGCTTCACTTTTGGATTTTACTTTTCTTATCACTTTTGTTATGTATAATCTTCTGAAATCATCTTCAGCTTCTGAAAGTGGCTTTCCGTTTAAATTAATATCAAGCTCATTTGCTTCATCTATAATTTCCTGCGGTAAATCATTAACTTGAATAACACTACCAGGAGAAAGTATAACAGCCCTTTGTATTACATTTTCCAGTTCTCTTATGTTGCCTGGCCAATTATAATTTTCCAGAATATTAAGCGCCTGATCAGAAATAATTAATTCCCGTTCTTTTGAATACTTTTTAATGAAATGATTCGACAATTCTTCTATATCTTCTTTTCTTTCTCTTAATGGAGGAAGTTTAAGTTCAATTACTTTTAATCTATAATAAAGATCTTCTCTAAATACTTTTTCGGAAATTAGTTTTGTTAAATCTTTATTTGTTGCAGCAATAAAACGTACATTTATTTTTTTTGATTCAGTGCCGCCAAGTCTATCAATTTCTTTGGTTTGAATAACCCTTAAAAGTTTTGCTTGAAGGTTTACATTCATCTCGGCAATTTCATCAAGAAAGATAGTTCCTCCCTCAGCTAATTCTAATCTTCCGGGTTTTGTTTTAACAGCACCGGTAAAAGCACCACTTTCATAACCAAAAAGTTCTGACTCGAGTAAATCATTTGGAATAGCACCACAGTTTAAAGCTATAAATGGTTTATTTCTTCTTGGGCTATTTAAATGTATTGCTCTTGCTAAAACTTCTTTTCCTGTTCCATTTTCTCCTAGTATTAAGATTGATGCTTCTGTATCAGCAACTTTCGATGCAAGATTTACTACGTTAAATAGTTTAGTGCTATTACCTATTAAATCATCACATACAAATTTTTGCCTTAGTTCACGAAAATCTTGTTTCGGTTTTTCTTCTAACTTTTCTTCTAAATCTGAAATTTCTTTTGATATTTCAATTCCATTTACAATTTGTTTTGCAAAGGATACAAGAAAAGTTAAATCGCTTTCTTTAAAGTGAGATTTGTTTTCTCTTCTATCAATATAAACAGCACCCAAAATTTTCTTTTCGGTAATCAATGGAACGCATAGTGCAGAAGTTAATCCAAGAGAAACAACACTGTGTTTAGTTGAAAATTCTATTTCATTTTTAAGATCATCAAATTTTTGTGGCTGAAGATTTTGAAATGTTTTATTTATTACTGAAGTACTTAATTCTTTAGCTTCTGGTTTGGATTCTATATCCATATTTTTGGCTACGATACTAACAATGTTCAAGTTGTCATCTGTCAAAACAATAAAGCCTTCATCGGCATCCAATTCTTTAATGACAACATCTATAGCTTTTTCCATCAAAGAAATCATTTCTGTTTCCGACTGAAATAAAATTCCTGATGAATAAAGTATTTCGTAACGAAGTTTTTCTTCCGAAAGCTTTTCTAATCTTGTAATAACAGATTCCGAGTTATCCAAAATTTGATGAATATGTTCACTTAATTCTTTTTCAAATTTAATAAATTTACGAAAACTCTTATCAACAAGCTTACTTAATTTATCATCATTGGAAAAAGATTTTGCTGTTTCAGATAACTTCATAAAATCTTCAGAAATTTTAGCAGTGAATTCACCTATAATTTTATTAAACATTTGACGTTTGGAAGAAATATCTATCATAATTCCACAATATTTTTTTAATGTTTTGTTTCTGAATTATACCTCTAAAATTGATTATTCGCAAATCCGGTTGAAATGATTTGATAAAAAGATAAATATCAAAATTCTATTAGTTAACCTTACATTTAAAGCAGATAACATCACAAAACCAAAAAAAATTTTGTTATTATTGTATTTTAACTAATAATATTATATAATTGCATATAAATTGCCTAAATTAATTAGGTGGTTTTATATTTTAAACTTACAAACGGAGGAAAAATGAAAAAAATAGAAGCAATTATTAGACCCTTTAAGCTAGATGATGTTCATAATTCACTGCTTGAAGCCGGATTTTACAAGACTGATGTTACCTGAAAATTTTATAACACAATATTATAAAAAGGTGTTTTATGCAACAAAATTTTTATTTAGGTATAGATGTCAGCAAAGGTTACGCTGATTTTATCATCCTTGATGAGAACAAAAAAGTTGTGGAAGATAATTTTCAGCTTGATGACACCTTTGAAGGACATAATCAG
>CAZVBT010000309.1:0-19234 GCA_964625385.1 uncultured Melioribacter sp.
ATGGTGACCATAGCTCAGTTTGGTTAGAGCATCTGGTTGTGGCCCAGAAGGTCATGGGTTCAAGTCCCATTGGTCACCCAAAGTTGGCCCTATCGTCTAATGGTTAGGACATCGCCCTTTCACGGCGGTAATATGGGTTCGAATCCCGTTAGGGTCACTATAAATTCAAGTTTCACCTCAATTAATAATTTCAATTATTAATTTATTTAAATACTGATGGCCCCATCGTCTAATGGTTAGGACATCGCCCTTTCACGGCGGTAATATGGGTTCGAATCCCGTTGGGGTCACAATCTTTAATTTTCCTTCTTATTTTTTCTATTCTTATATTTCAACTGAAATCAAATTGAATTGCTAATCAATGCTCAAAAATTTATATCTCATAATTTTAATTAGTTTATTTTTCTTTTATGTTGATGGATTTTCTGAAATCATTAATAAAAAGAAAGATTTTACTTTTGCGAAATGGACTAAAGAAAATGGGTTACCTTCAAATGATGTAACTTATTCATTTTTTTCTAAAAGCGGATTTATTTATTTAACCACAACTAATGGTTTGTGTAGCTTTGATGGTTCGTCTTTTAAAGTCTATAACGCCAGCACAAATAATGAATTCACTTCCAACGCTACTTTAAGATTATTTGAAAACAAAAAGGGAGATTTGTACATAAGTGTTAGTTCTCAAGGTGTGTTAATTAAAGAAAAAAATAAAGACAAATTTATTAGTATAACAGAAAAGGAAGGTCTTTCACTCAATCATCCAAGTTCAATAGTTGAAGATGATGATGGTAATATTTACGTAGCTACTTTTGGTGGAGGTGTAAATATTATAAATAAAAATTACAAGATTAAGATTTTAAATAAAAAGAGTGGATTACGTATAGATAACATTTATTATTTATTCAAAGATTCAAAAAAAAGAATTTGGATTGGTGCAACTATTGATAAAATTCAAATATTAAATAATGGCAAATTAGTAAATGTAAAATCTTTAGTTAATGATAGTTCTGTTATTGTAAGAAAAATTATTGAAAAAAATGGAGAGATTTTTTTTGCTACATCTAAAGGAATTTTTTCTTTTAATAATGGTTTAATATCGGAAGTTAAGTACCTGAACTACTTTAATGATAAATTCATTTCAAGCTTCAACTTTGATGATAAAAACAGAATGTGGATTTCTACTCAATCGGACGGATTATTTTGTGTTATTGATAAATTAATTTATTCGGTTGATTTACCTTTCATAAATCAAAAATTAAAAATCAACTATATTGATATAACGCCTATAGGAATTTTACTTTGTACAAATCAAGGGTTAATAAAACTTAGTGAAAAAAAATTAGAAATAATTTTGCCAGAAAGTGAAAATGATGATTCCAACATTCGCTCAGTTTTTCAAATTAATAAGAATGAAGTTTTATTTAGCAGTGATAATGAATTATATCTTCTAAATTTACTTAATAACAAATTAGAAAAAATAAAATCATCAATTGGTTCACTCAGCATATATTCTTATGCTAAACTTGACAATAATCAAATTTTAATGGGCTCAAGACAAAATGGTTTAATTCATTACAATAATGGTTCGATTCAAAAATATAATTATTTAAGTGGTGTTAAGAGAAATTTTATACGTTCAATAAAAAAAATAGATGAAAATGTTTTAATTCTTGGAACAAATGGAAGTGGTGTTGGAATAACAAAAAATCAGGATGTATTTTATTTAACAAAAGAACATGGCCTTGCAGATAATTTTATTGGATGTTTGTTTATTGATGATAAAAAAAATATATGGATTGGTACATCTGGTGGCGGTATTTCAATACTAAATAAGAATTATGAAATAATAAAAAACATTACAGTCAATGATGGTTTAAGTTCTGGAATTGTTAATTCAATTTTACAGGATAAATATGGAAATTATTGGATAGCAACCAACGTAGCAGGTATTTGCAGAATTAAAGATAATAAAATTGAAAAGATTAATAAAAGTTCCGGGTTAATATCAAACAACATTAAAAAAATGATATTTGATGGAGATGATTTTTTTTGGATTACTACTGATAATGGTATTGTAAAAGTTAGTTTAAAACAAATGAATGATTATTTAGAGAAGAAAAGTAATTCACTGAATTATGAGTATATAAACAAATATGATGGTTTGATTTCAGACGAATTTAATGCTGTTTCGGATAATGCTGGTTGTTTAACTGAAAAATATTTTTTAGCTCCGTCAAAAAATGGATTAGTAATAATTGATCAAAATAAACAGTTTATTAAAGATGAAAATATTACTACTTATATTGATGAAATAAATGTTAACAATAAAAAAATCGATATAAATAATTTTAAAGAACTTGAACCAAACACAGAAATGATTCAAATAAAATATGGTGTTATTTCATACTTAAATTCAGACAATATTACATTTAATTATAAAATTCAGGGTATTAATAGTAATTGGATTTCATTAGGTAACAGAAAAGAAATATCATTTAATAAGCTGCCAAATGGTTATTATGTATTAAACATTTATGCTATTACATCAACAGGAATTATCAGTAACATCTTAAAAATACCGTTTAGAATAAAACCATATTTCTGGCAAACAAATGAATTTATTTTTACGTCTATTTTTTTAATTATAATTATTTCGATTTTGTTAATAAGGTTTTATATAAAAATTAATTATAAGAGAAGATTAGAAAAATTAGAATCAGAAAATAAATTAAACTATGAAAGAATGAGAATATCAAAAGATATGCACGATGAAATTGGTGCGGAAATTACCGGAATAACATTTATGTTAAATAAAATATTAAATCAGTCAGACATTATTGATTTCAAAAATAAATTTATTCCATTTCAAAACAGATTAAAAATTTTAACACAACAAATTGATGAAATTGTTTGGACTGTTAATCCTAAAAATGACACACTTGAAAATACAATTTTATATGCTGTTGATTTTGCTAATGATATGTTTAATAATTCAACGATTGAATTCAATACTGAAATTCCAAATGAAATACCAGAAATTTATCTTAAAGCCGAAGATAGACATAATATAATTCTTGCATTAAAAGAAATTATTGTAAATTCAATAAAACATTCAAAAGCCCATAAATTTTTTATGAATATATTTTATGAAGATAATACTTTAAAGTTTGTATTAATTGACGATGGAATTGGTATAAATTATTCCCAAATAAATAAGTTTAATAATGGAATTAATAACATAAAAACAAGATTAAAAAAAATAAATGGTTCAGTTTCTTTTGAAAATCACATTCCAAATGGTACAGCTATAACAATAATTTATAAAATAAAATAACACTTTTGTGTTATAATATATCTAACCTATTTTATTTATCTTAAAGTTAATAATACAAAACAATTATATGATTAAAGTAATAATCGTTGAAGATAACTTAGAAATATGTCAGCAAATCATTCAATTAATTAATGATGCAAATGACATTAAAGTTATTGAATCATTCAATAATCTCCACAGTGCTGTTAAAAATATCCCACAGTTAGAACCTGATATATTGCTAATGGATTTAAATTTTCCTGAAGGTAGTGGAATTGATGCAATAAAAGCATTAAAGCCATTGTTGCCAAAAACACAAATTATTATTCTAACAATGTTTGACGATAGTGAATTAGTTTTTCAGGGGCTTTCAAGTGGAGCAATAGGTTATTTGTTAAAAAGATCAGTAAGTGATGAATTAATTAAATCCATTAATGAAGCAATGCAAGGCGGTTCACCAATGTCAACTCAGATTGCCAGAATGGTTGTCAAATCCTTTCAAAGAGATAATTCAATTGAAAAAGTTCTTACTAAAAGAGAATTGGAAATATTAGAACAATTGGCAAAAGGGAAAAAGTATAAAAATATTGCTGAAACACTTTTTATTAGTGTTGAAACAGTAAGATCACATCTTAGAAAGATATACGAAAAACTACAGGTAAACTCTTCAAAAGAAGCAATTCTAAAATTCTTCGGAAAAAACAATAACTAATTAAAAATCACACTTTTGTGTTATTGTGGTTATAAAATCCTGAAATTAATTTTCAAGGGGATAAAGTTTATTACTAATATTTAGTTATAATATCAATGAGTAGTCTTGGCTGATACTTTGTAATGGTTGTATTAATTTATTTATCTGATGTCTCATTAAGTAAGCAAAATTTGATTATTGCATTTGTTAATCATATTAAGAAGGTGAACAATGGTTAAATATATAATTATTCTTTTAGTCGTAACACTAACCATAAATGCCCAACCTTGGTTTACGGACAATCAATTTGCAGATTTAATGGTATCAGGTAAAGGATTTAATCAAACCGGTGGTTCTCTTCTTTTCAATCATCCGAATGGTTTAGCTACAAATGGTACAAACTTAATTGTGTGTGATAGATTTAATAATCGTGTTTTAGTCTGGAATACCGCTCCAACTGCGTGGAATACTACTCCGGATCTTGTATTAGGTCAAACGGGTTTTAGTACAAATAATCCAGGCACATCAAAAGGTGAAATGAATTGGCCTGGAAATGCTTCAGCAAGTTCAAGTGGAAAACTTGCCGTTGCAGATACTTATAATAACAGAATATTAATCTGGAATACTTTCCCAACTTCAAATGGACAGGCAGCAGATATATCCATACATCTTCCAACAATCTGGGCAAGTATGGGTTCTCCGGGAAACCGCTGGGAATGGCCCTGGGGTGTTTGGACTGATGGAACTAAATTAGCAGTTACTGCCACTCAAGGTTCGAGAATTCTTTTCTGGAATTCTTTTCCAACTTCAGATAATCAAAATCCTGATTTTACAATATCAAACTCGCATTTTGGTACACCAAGAAATATTTCAACAGATGGATCGACATATTTTGCTGTTGGTGATCATAATGCTAAAGTAAGTGGTGATGAAGCTGGCACTTTTTTCTGGAACACATACCCATCATATACAGATCAACCTTATAGTTTTTACCGAACTGGCTGGATAAAAGGTACAAAATTGCCTGATGGAAAATTTATTGCAGGTGGTGATTTTTATATATATACCTGGTATACTGTTCCTACAACTGCTTCATATAATCCAGATTACACTGCACATCCGGCTGATTATAGTAATGGTGATGGTCCTGATGCTGTTTATGTAAGTGCAACTAATAAAATATATGTAAATAATTACAATGGAAATAATGTTTATGTTTACAGTAGTCATCCTGCACCAGGTTCACCTTATCCTGATTTTGCTATAAGTGTCAGCAGTTACACACTAAATTCTTTGAACTCAATGGGCTATATGCAAAATCCTGTTTTTGCAACTGATGGAACAAGATTAATAATTGCATCAGATTTTGATTATAAATTTTATATCTATAATTCGTTTCCAACTTCTTCCGGTCAGATTTACGACCAGTCAATTTCTACAAAGACTATAGATATTCCACCTTGGGATATTGCTTTGCATAATAATAAGTTTGTTGCTGTTGGCAAGAAAAAAGTATTCATCTGGAATGATGCAAGTGATTTGAGTACATCACCTTCAACAACTTATACTAATTCTATTGGTTCGGCATCTTTTACTGAATTACGAGGAGTTGCTGTTGATGACAATTTATTTGTTGTCGGTGATTATGATGGAAAAGTTTGGATTTGGTATGGTTATCCATCAAGTAGTTCTGACAATCCAGATATTACTTTAGATTATGGCTCAGTTAAACTTGGTAGATTATCAAGTGACGGAACATATTTATCTGTTATTCAGCAAGATCCTGCTGGCGTTTATATTTATAAAGTTGTTGATTTAGTTGGAGGAAGTACAACTCCCTTTAAATCATATTCGGGCATTGATCCAGCCATAAATTTACCAAATGAAGCAATTACATTTAATGGCTCATTAGCAATTGCAAATACAAATTATAGTACAATTCTTTTATGGCAGGATATAAATGATTTCCCAAATACTACAAATATGAAAGTAATTGGGCAGGAAACAAACAGCAGTTCAAACATTCCACAAATAGGTCAGAATCGTTTGTTCTTACCTGCGACATTACTTTATCATAATAATATGTTGTGGGTAGGTGAGACAAAATTTTCTTCAAGAATTATAAGATTTTCATATCCAACTAGTAATAATACTCAAACAATTTCAGCTGGAAGCATTTCTCCAGTATCATTTGGTTCTACATGGTTTACTGTTCAATTTACATCGGCCAATTCAAATGATTTACAATTGAACATTGGAAGGTATCCTTTCACTGCTGGTGGAACATTACCATCAGGTTTAACAAATATTTCTCAGTTTTATTGGAAGGTAGTAACACTTTCAGGTACTATGGATGGAACTTACGCTTTAACGATAGATTTAAGTTCTGTGACAGGAATAAGCGATAAAAGCACATTGAGATTATTGAGAAGAACAGGTATTGGGGCTTCATGGATAAATCTAGGAACACCATCCTCAATAAGTGGTGATAATGTAACATGGACTGGATTAACGAGTTTTTCAGAATTTGCATTAGCTTCAGATGATAGTAATCCATTACCTGTTGAATTAACAATGTTTACAGCAAAAACTGAAAATGGTAAAGTTAAATTGAATTGGTCAACTTCAAATGAAGTAAACAATTTTGGGTTTGAAATTGAACGAATGATAGTAGAGACGAGGCATGCCTCGTCTCTACAACCTAACTGGCAAAAAATAGGTTTTGTTCGTGGAAGTGGAAATTCTAATTCTGTGAAATTTTATTCTTTTGTTGATGAAAATCCTGTTGGAAATAAATTAAAATATAGATTAAAACAAATAGATAGTAACGGAACATATAAATATTCAAATGAGATTGAAATAGAATTTAGCATTCCTGAGAAATTTGAACTTCATCAGAATTTTCCGAATCCATTTAATCCTTTAACAAAAATTAAATTCAGTTTATTGGCTGATAGCAAAGTTAGTTTGAAAATATTTAATGTTTTAGGTCAGGAAGTTTCAACCTTGCTAAATGAAAATCTGAATGCAGGAAATCATGAAATTAACTTCAATGCATCCAATATTAGCTCAGGTGTCTATTTTTACAAACTTGAAGCCGCGGGGATTAATGGAAATAATTTCAGTTCAGTTAAAAAAATGATTTTAAATAAGTAAGTAATTCTAAAACATGATTTTAATATTATTCATTTTTTAGATTTAGAGAGGGCATACTCGTTGGGATGAGCACTTTTAAACTCATCTCAACAAAGGTATAATTTGCCCATTACTTTTATTATCAGATTTTTACATCTTCAACTTTATTCCTATTTTAATTAAAAAAATTTAGGAATAAATGAATCTATCTTTTTTTATATCAAAAAGATTTATCAAATCTCAAAAGAAATCTAAGCTGATTTCTTCCGTATCAACTATTACTATAGGTGGAATTGCGTTAGGTTTAATTGTTGTATTGCTTGCTTTATCTATTCTCGATGGTTTTGAAAAAGTAATTTCAGAAAAAATCTCAACATTCAATACTCAAATCAAAGTTACTGGATATGGCAATAGAAATTTAAATAATCTTGATTTTTTCTTATCAAAAATAAAGAATGAATATAATGACAAGATAAAATTAATTGCACCTTTTACTTTTAAATTAGCAATCCTTAAATCAAAAAAATTTACTGATGGAATAAACTTAATTGGTATCACTGAAACATATTTTCATAGAACATTAAAAAAATATTTAATTGATGTGAATAAAAACTTTGTTGAGAATAAGGAAATTTATGTTGGTAAAATTTTATCTCAGAAGTTGAAAATTAAAATAGGAGATAAAGTTACAGTTTTTAGCTTAAGGAATAATCAACCACCAACGATTGATAATCCACCAGCAATTGAACAATTTATTGTTTGTGGAATTTATGAAACAGGAATTGCTGAATATGATGATGGAAATGCATTTATTGATTTTCCATTATCTCAAAAATTGTTTGGAATGGAAAATCAGTTTAGTGGATTTAATATTGAAATTAAAAATTCAGATCCAATTGTTTTTGCAAACTCTTTACAAGAGTTTTTAGGTTATCCTTTTTATGTAAGAACAATTTATCAAATACATCAAAATATTTTTACATGGATTGAGTTGCAGAAAAAACCAATTCCTATAATTCTGGGATTAATTATAATTGTTGCACTTTTTAATATTGTTGGTACGTTGTTAATGATTGTTCTTGATAAAACAAACCAAATTGGAATTTTACGTTCAATAGGCTTACCAAAGAAAAATATTCTTGCAATATTTTTAATGAACTCAAATTATTTTATTTATCGTGGGTTGTTGATTGGAAATTTAACAGCTTTGATTTTAAGTCTATTTCAAAAATTTTTTAATTTAATTTCATTGCCATCCAAAGTTTATTTCGTAACCTCAGTACCAATACATATAAATCTGTTTAATTATTTGATTGTATCTTTTGTAACAGTAGCAGTTGCATATATATCTGCATTAGTTCCTTCAATAATTGCAACAAAAATAAAACCAATAACAGCATTAAAGTTTGATTAAATGATTGAATATTTTATTGCTAAAAAATATTTAAAGGCAAAACACAAAATAAATTTTGTAAAAATACTTTCTGTAATTTCAATTGCAGGAATTTCAATTGGTGTTGCGGCTTTAATAATTGTTCTATCTGTATTTAATGGTTTTGGTTCTATTGTTACTAATATTTTAGTTTCATTTGATCCACATTTAAAGATAATTTCAATCGATAAAAATCTTACTGAAAATGATTTTAAACTTTTGAAAAATGAAATTAAAAATTATAACAATATTAATTCTATCAAAAAAATAGCGGAAGGGAAAGCGCTATTTATTAACGATAAAACTTATGAAGTTGTTAATCTTATTGGTAAAGAAACAGTGATTGAAAAAGAGGACTTAAGTTTAAAATCAAAAATTATTAGTGGTAAATATGATTTATCTGAGAATAAAATAATATTAGGTTTAGCCTTAGCATTACGACTTGGTATAAGAGCAGGAGATGAAATTAGCGTAACATCAGCTTATAATATTGAAAAAACAATAACAAATTTTAGTTTACCACAAACTAGAAAATTTATTGTTAGTGGAATTTTCGAATCTGACAACAGAGATTATGATGTTGGTTATGCCTTTATATCATTAAAAGAAGCTCAAAATTTATTTGGATTAAAAAATGAGTTCAATGCATTAGAAATCAGATTAAATGATTACTCTGAATCTGAAAAGGTAAAAAGTGATTTAAGGAATAGAATCTCAGATAAATATTTAATTCAAACGTGGTATGATTTACACAAAGAGCTTTACAATGTTATGTTAATTGAAAGATGGTCTGCTTATGTTATTTTATGTTTAATAATTGCTGTAGCAACATTCAATATTTTTGCATCATTAAATATGACAGTAGTTGAAAAGAAAAGAGACATAGGAATTTTAAGATCACTGGGTTTAAGTGAAAAATCTATTAAAAAAATATTTTTGACAAATGGAATGTTAAGCGGTTTATTAGGAACATTAATTGGATTATTATTGGGTTCATTAGTTTGCTATTTACAAATTAATTACAAATTATATCCACTAGATCCAATGAAATACATAATAGATGCAATTCCAATTGAAATTAGAATAACGGATATTATAGCAATAAGTTTTATGGCTGTATTATTATCAAGTTTAGCTGCATATTTCCCGGCAAAAAGAGCTTCACGAATTAATATAATTGAATCAATTAAGTATGAATAAATATGAATGAAATAATTTTATCAGCTGAAAACTTATATAAATCTTACACTTCTGGAAATCAAAATAAAATTGAAGTTCTTAAAAATGTTTCATTAGAAATTCAGACCAACAAAATAAATTTAATAATTGGTGCTTCTGGCGCTGGTAAAAGCACTTTGCTGCATCTTATGAGTGGTTTAGACAATCCAGATAGTGGAAAAGTATTTTTCAAGAATGAAAATATTTTCTTGATGAATGAAAATAAACTTACAAAATTTAGAAATAAGCATATCGGTTTTGTTTTTCAATTTCATCATCTTTTACCTGAATTTACAGCACTTGAGAATGTTGCAATTCCAATAATGATTTCTGGTAAATCTATTTTAAAATCCAAAGAAAGAGCAGAAGAAATTTTAGATTTGGTTGGTTTAAAAGAAAGATTAAATAACAGGCCATCTGAACTTTCAGGTGGTGAAGCGCAAAGAGTTGCAGTAGCAAGAGCATTAGCTAACAATCCAGATATAATATTTGCTGATGAACCAACAGGAAATTTAGACTCTGCAAACAGCGAAATTATTCATAAACTTTTTTTTGAAATCAGAGATAAATTTAACATAACATTTTTAATTGTTTCTCATAATCCGGAATTAATAAAACTGGGAGAAATAATATTTGAAATGAAAGATGGCAAAATTATTAACCAACACGGAGTTGAAAATAAATAACTAGAAAAAATAAATGTTTGGAAATTTTTTATTGATAATTGCAAATTAAAAATTCATTGATATTTACTAAACAAATAATTCAAAATTTAAATTACCAATTCGCAATTATCAATTATTTAAATAGTCAATCATCAGCCTTACACCAAAACCAGTGTCCCATTTTTTTGTGTAGTTATTAAAATCATGTTTTAAGGCAGGGCCAGCTATATCAATATGTGTCCAAGGAATTTTTTCATCGACAAAATATTCTAAAAATTTAGCGGCAGTAATTGCACCGCCCCAACGTGAGCCAAGATTAGAAACATCAGCAATGTCGCTTTTTAAAAATGTTCTGTATTCATCATAAAAAGGCATTCGCCAAATTCTTTCAAAAGTTTTTTGAGATGAATTAAAAATCTTATTAGCCATATCATCATTCTTAGTAAACATGCCGGCAATAAATTCTCCAAGAGCAACAACAATAGCACCAGTTAAGGTAGCAAAATCAATTATCTCGTCAGGTTTTTGCTGCGAAGCAAAATGGAGTGCATCGGCTAAAATAATTCTGCCTTCAGCATCTGTATCTTTTACTTCAATTGATTTTCCATTGCTTGCAGTAATTACATCGCCGGGTTTATATGATGAACCATTTATCATATTTTCGACACAAGGAACAACACCGATTAATTCAATGGGTAAGTTTAATTTTGCAGCTGCTTGAATGGTTGCAACAACTAAAGCTCCACCAGCCATATCAGCTTTCATTTCTATCATTCCGCTTGTTGGTTTTAGTGATAAACCACCGCTATCATAAGTAACACCTTTACCAACGAGTGCAACTTTTTTGTTAATTGATTTTGGTTTGTAGTGAATCCACAACATCAAAGGTTCATTTATACTTGCAGCTCCAACTGAAAGAATTCCGTTCATCTTTCTTTTTTGTAATTCACTTTTATTAAATACTGAAACTTTAACATCATTTAATTTCAGATTTTCTTTTGACCTTTTAACAAATTCCTGTGGTGTTAATTTTATTGCTGGTTCGTTTACTAAATCCCGGGCAAAAAAAACAGAACTCATTAAAATGTTTGTTCTCTCTATTAACTTTTTAAGTTTATTTTTGTCTGTAAAATGTATGATGACCTTTAATTTATTTTTAGATTTTTTGTTAGATAAATATTTATCGAAAGAATAATTCCCTAAATGAACTCCTTCGATTATAGTTTGTATTAAATATTTATCACTTTCAAAATAAGTTGGAAATGCAGTAAATGAAGGAATAATGATATGAAGGTTTTTAATGCTCTTGTTTTGAAGCTGAGGAATTAATCCTGCAAAATAATTTCTAAAAAAATCTGAGTTAAAAGATTTATCAATTTTAATTTTTTTTAAGAATATTAATGATGGTTCACCAAAAGGTGAGTGATATAAAATTTCAGTAGTATCATTATTTTCAATAAAATTTTTTCTTTGCAAAATATTTTGAGGGAAATTAAAACTTGCAAAAAAATCATCAACAAGTTTTGATAGATTTTCTCCTTCATTAAAAAATTTAACCAAAGCTGAATCTTCGTTAAACTTCAGATTATCATTTTCTGCCTTAAATGTTAAATCAAAAATCATTTTGACTCCATTTCTAAATAATATTTTGCTCTTGAAATAACTTTGTATTTTATATCGTCGATAGTAATATTAAAAAGTCTCGTGCCGGAAGCATTGACATGTCCACCGCCGCCAAAATCTTTTGCAAGTAAGTTTACTGGTATATTCCCTTTTGAACGGAAACTGATTTTTAATCCATCTTTCAGCTCAAAAAACAAAATTCCAATCTCAACATTTTGAATTGACAAACAATAATTAACAAATCCATCAACATCATCTTCACATGTGTTTGTTTCTTCAAGCATTTTTTGAGTTACAATCATGTAAGCAATTTTTTGTGTGTTATCAAGCTGAACTGAACTTAAAGTTTGTCCAAGTAATTTAATTCTACCGAAATTAAATTGATTATAAATTTTATCATAAACATCAAGTGGAGAGACACCAAATTGCAGCAACTCAGCAATCATCAAATGAGTTTTATAAGTTGTTCTTTCAAATCTGAAAGAACCAGTGTCAGTCATAATTGCTGCATAAAGTTGAAAGGCAATATTGTAATCAAGTTCAACAATTTTTGTTTTACTTATAAAATCATAAATTATTTCACCTGTAGCTGCATAACTTGTATTATCAATAATCAAATCAAAAACATTTTCTGGATCTTGATGATGATCTATACAAACTTTTATTCCTTTAAAATTCCTAAAACCATTTTCCATTTTAACAATTCTATAAGCTTGATTTAGATCGAGCAAAAGAAAAACATCTGCTTCATTAAAAATATTTGAATGTAATGTTTCGTCATATTTTTCTATTACTTTTTCCGGATCAAGAAATTGTAAATTGTAAGGTGTTCTACTATGGTTTACAACTCTAACTTTTTTATTTAATTTTTTTAGTAAGTAAAAAAAAGCTAGTTCACTACCAATTGCATCAGCATCAGGATTAACATGCGAAGAAATTAAAAATGAGTTATTATTTAAAATGATTTCTTTGAGCTTTTCGAATAAATCCATAAGTGGTGTCTGAAATATTATAAAAAAAGATGTCATCCAATAAAAGTAAAATTATACTGAATGACATCTATGAAAAGATTAATTATTTATTTTACTTCCCAAGTATTAGCGTTAAACATTAGTTTTTCGTAAGTACCTTTACCTTTTTTAGAAATTAAATCTTCAATTTGATGATGATAATCGCCATCATAAGTTGGTTTATTAAATTGACGAATAACACCAACAGGAGTTGGCAGACCTTCAACATCAGTAAATCTGGATAAAATAAATTCACGTGTTGGATTAGGATCATTTTCATCATGAACCCAAACATCATTAATTGAATGAACTCCATCATTAATATTAATTACTACAGGGTTCAACCCATCTAACATAATTCCTTTATCTTTATTTGTTCCAAAAATCATTGGTTTACCATGTTCAAGATAAATTACATTTTCTGGCCGAGTATCTTTTTCAGTTAAATGAAAATAAGCTCCATCATTAAAAATAGGGCAGTTTTGAAGAACTTCAATAAATGCCAATCCATTATGTTTTGAAGCTCTTGTTAACATTTCTTGTAAGTGTTTTGGATCTCTATCCATAGAACGAGCAACAAATGTAGCCCCAGCGCCAGCAGCAATTTTAATAGGGTTAAATGGCCAGTCAACTGTTCCATAAGGTGATGATTTTGTTACTTTTCCTTTTTCAGAAGTAGGTGAATATTGTCCTTTAGTTAATCCATAAATTTTGTTATTAAATAAAACAATTTTGAGATTAACATTTTTTCTGCAAGCATGAATAAAATGATTTCCGCCAATACTCAACATGTCACCATCACCAGTGGCAACCCAAACTTGTAATTTTGGGTTTGCAAGTTTAACACCAGTTGCAATCGCAGCTGCACGACCATGAATACTATGAAAACCATAAGTATTCATATAATAAGGGAAACGACTTGAACAACCAATTCCTGAAACCCAAACTATATTTTCTTTTAATTCTCCAAATTCTGGTGAACTGCGTTGAGCTTGAGCTAATATAGAATAATCACCACAACCCGGACACCATTTTACATCAACATCACTTGCAAAATCTTTTGCTGTATATTTAACTTGAGTTACAACATTATCTATGTTATTTGCCATTGTTACCTCCTAACACCTCATTAATTTTATTTTCTATTTCCGCAACTTTAAATGGTTGTCCTTTAACTTTATTGAATTGGATTACATCGCACTTAAACTGATTTCTTAATAATAAAGCTAATTGACCTAAGTTAAGTTCAGGAACAAGAATATTTTTGAATTTGCTAATTATGCTTCCTAAATTTTTAGGGAAAGGATTTAAATGTCTCAAATGTACATGAGATACTTTTTTGCCATCCTCTCTTACATTTCTGATTGCTTCTTTTACAGCACCAAAAGTTGATCCCCAACTTATAACAACTAATTCGCCTTCTGTTTCTCCGTCAATTTCAACTTCGGGAATAAAATCAGCAACTTTAAGAACTTTGTTCAACCTGTTTTGAACCATAATTTCATGATTATCAGGTTCATAGCTGATATTTCCATAAACATCTTTCTTTTCAAGGCCACCAATTCTATGTTCAAGTCCTGGAGTTCCAGGAATAGCCCAGGGACGTACAAAGTTTTCATCTCGTTTGTATGGATAAAATCCTTCAGGATTTGTTTCAAATTTTACATTAATTTCTTTCAGCTCATCAAATTTTGGAATATTTAATGGTTCAGAGCCGAAAGCAAGATATCCATCAGAAAGTAGAACAACAGGAACCATGTGTTCAAGAGCAATTTTACTAGCTTCATAAGCGCAATAGAAACAATCGGCAGGAGATTGAGCCGCAAGAATAACAACAGGTGCTTCACCATGTCTTCCGAACATTGCTTGTAATAAATCAGCTTGTTCTGTTTTTGTTGGTAAACCAGTTGAAGGCCCACCACGTTGAACATCAACAATAACTAATGGTAGTTCGGTCATTACAGCTAAACCCATTGCTTCTAATTTTAATGATAAACCTGGTCCTGATGTTGTTGTAATTGCTAAATTACCAGCAAAAGAAGCTCCTATTGCAGATGCAATTCCTGATATTTCATCTTCTGCCTGAAATGTTACAACACCATAGTTTTTATATTTACTAAGTTCTTGCAATATTTCAGAAGCTGGTGTAATAGGATATGAACCTAAAAATAAATTTAAACCACTTTTTAAAGAAGCTGATATAAATCCAAGTGCAATAGCTTCGTTACCTGAGACATTTCTATATGTTCCTTTAGGTAATTGAGCAGGTTTTACATCGAAGCGTGTTGTAAATATTTCTGTTGTATCACCATAGTTGTAACCAGCTTGTAAAACTCTTTTGTTGGCTTCCATAATATCAGGTTTCTTTGCAAATTTGGTTTCAAGCCATTTCATTGTTAAATCTAGTGGGCGATTATACATCCAATATAAAAGTCCAAGTGCGAAAAAGTTTTTACACTTTTCTTTCTCTTTGATTGAGAGTGGTAAATCTTCAAGAGTTGTTAACGTAAGTTTAGTTAAATCTAACTGGATAACATTATAATTTGATAATGAATTATCTTCAAGTGGATTTGTGTTATAATTTGCCAAGCGAAGATTTTTTGTATCAAAAGCACCTGTGTTAACAATAATTGTTGCACCTGGTCTTAAATCTTTTAAATTAACTTTTAAAGCAGCTGGATTCATTGCAACTAAAACATCCGGGGCATCGCCAGGAGTTTGAATATCACTGCTGCTAAAATGCAATTGAAAGCCACTTACACCTGCTAAGGAACCAGCGGGTGCACGGATTTCAGCCGGAAAATCTGGTAGTGTTGATAAATCATTTCCCATTGCAGCTACTGTATCAGTAAATTGAGATCCTGTCAATTGCATTCCATCTCCAGAATCTCCTGCAAATCTTATTGTTACATCATCAATTACTTGAATACTTTTTGCCATAGTGTTTCTCTTTTTTATATATAATTAAGTTATTTTACATTGTAAAAATAATTAAATGCTATTTATTAAACGAAAATTTTATAAACAAATTTAATAATGTTTTTGTTCTGTTTTAGTTTTATTCATCATGATTTAATATAAAAAAAGTATTTGGAGAGAAAATTTTTCATTAAGAGAAAACAAAAAATTTATTTGTTAAAAGAGATTTCTTAAAAATAGATTTCTTATTGACTTTTATTCTCGACCAAATTTTAATCAGAATAAACTCCAGAGGGAAATTTTTTTGATATTTACTGAAAACTTTTTTACACATGAATGTTTTTTTTGAATTTTTCAGAAGTATCTAAAAGTTTGATTAATAATTGCGCCAACCTTGAACTATGGGAAATCGTCTTCCATATCCAAATGCTTTTTTTGATACTCTTAAAACAGGTGCTGCTTGCTTTCTTTTGAATTCATTTAAATCAACAAGTCGTAATACTCTTTTAACTATTTCTTCGTTCCCAATAATTTTAGTAATCTCATCTTTTTCTTTGTGTTCTTCTAAATATAATTTTAATATTTCATCTAAAAGTTCGTAAGGTGGAAGTGAATCCTGATCTGTTTGATTTGGTCTTAATTCTGCTGAAGGAGCTTTTTGTATTATCTCATATGGAATAATTTCTTGATTACTATTAATAAAATTAGCAATTCTATAAACTTGAGTTTTATAAACATCACCAATCACAGCTAAAGCTCCACACATATCACCATAAAGAGTTGCATAACCAGTTGCAATTTCCGATTTATTTCCTGTTGTCAAAAGTAAATATCCATGTTTATTCGATAATGCCATTAAATATAAACCACGAATTCTCGATTGTAAATTTTCTTCTGTAATATCTGCTGATTTATAATCAAAAGATTTTTCTAATTGTTTTAGTGTTACATCAAATACAGGTTGAATTGAAATCTCATCTGATGAGATGCCCAGATTTTTAATTAGTTTCTTAGAATCTTCTAAACTACCTTCACTTGAAAATATAGAAGGCATCATTACAACATGTACATTATCTTTCCCTAAGGCCTGAACTGCTAAATATGTTACTAAGGCTGAATCAATTCCGCCACTTAAACCAACCAATGCTTTTTTGAACCCAGTTTTATTTGCATAATCTCTTATTCCTAAAATTAATGCTGATGTTACTTCTTCCTCAAATGTTGATTCTATATTTTGAATTTCTGTGTAATTTTCTTTTGTATCATATATTAAAAAATCCTCTTCAAACTTTTTACCCATCAAATTCAATCTACCATTTTTATCAAAACAAAAGCTTGCACCATCAAAAATTAAATCTGTTTGAGCCCCCACACAACAGGCATAAACTAATGGAGTTTTATCATCAGTCGTTAATTTTTTAAGCATCTGATATTTTTCTATTCTTTTGCCATAAGAAAAAGGACTTGCAGAAATGTTAATGAAAATTGTTGCTCCTTTTTTATATAAAATATTGACAGGGTCAATTAGATATCTTCTGTGATTCCAAAAGTCAACATCATTCCAAATATCTTCACAAATTGATATCCCTAGTTTTTCATCCTTAAAATCAAAAACATCAACTGATTTTGCTGATTCGAAATATCTTACTTCATCAAAAACATCATAATTTGGAATTAAAGTTTTATTTTGAATAAATTTTATTTCTCCATCAAAACACAAAATTGCAGAGTTGTAAATATTTGTTCCAACATTATCATCTTCATCTTCGGTAATTGAGCCAAAAATTAAACCGATATTATTTGTTTGAGATGCAATTTCTTTAGTAGCATTATAAAGTGCAGTTCGAAATTCTTTTTTCTCAACTAAATCTAATGGTGGGTAACCACATAAAAACAATTCAGGAAAAACAACTAAATCTACATTATTTTGAATTCCTTGATTATAGCCTTCAATAATTTTTTTTTTGTTGCCTTGAATATCACCTATAATTGGATTGAATTGGCATATAGCAATTTTCATATTCTTTTTTTTTAAGTCGGGCAAAGTTAAAAAGAAGTGTCTTATTTTCAAATTTAGATTATTAACAAACTAATTTTATATTTGCACAAAAAATTGAAGAATTATGTACCCAACTGAATACATTACTAAGTATTGTGAAAAAAATAATTATAAAACAGAAGTTAATTCTTTTTGTTTATTCCCAGCGATTAATTTTTATCCAAATTTATTACGTGTAATTATAAAATCAAATCGGTTAGCAAAAAAAGGGATTTACGATGATATTCAATGGTCAAATTCATCTGTAGATATAATTCAAAGTTTAGAAAATGCTGGTGTTAGAATGTCTTTTGAAGGAATTGATAACATTAAAAATATTGAAGGGCAAGTAATTTTTATTTCGAACCATATGAGTACATTAGAAACGATGGCTTTACCCGCTTTAATTCAACCTTATAAAAAAGTTGTTTATATTATTAAAGAAGAATTAGCAACTTATCCTTTATTTGGCCCAGTAGTGATGGCAAGAGATCCCATTTGTGTAGGTAGAGAAAATCCACGAGAAGATTTAATTAAAGTTTTAGAACAGGGAAGCGATAGAATCAAAAATGGAAAATCAATTATTATTTTCCCTCAAAAAACGAGAACAAAATATTTTGATGGATCTTCGTTTAATTCACTTGGTGTAAAATTAGCAAAAAAAAATAAAGTCCCAATTATTCCAATTGCTCTTTATACCGAAGCTTGGGGAAATGGAAAATTAATAAAAGATGTTGGCAAAATTGATAAATCAAAAGAAGTTAAAATTTCTTTTGGCCAAGCTTTTAATGTTGAAGGTAATGGAAGTGAAGAACATCAAAAAGTAATTCATTTTATTAAAGAAAAATTAGTCGAATGGCATTTAGAAAATTTGATTGTTAAAAATAAAGGAGAATAAAAGTGGTAATAGCAGTCCCAAAAGAAATAAAATCAGGAGAAAACAGAGTTGCATTAACTCCCGAAGTAACTTCAAAATTAATTAAAAAAGGTTTTGAAGTGTTAATTGAAAAAGATGCTGGAATTAAAGCCGGTTTTACAAATGAACAATACGAAAAAGCTGGTGGGAAAATTTTAAATAAAGCAAAAGAAATTTTTGAAAAAGGAGAAATCATTTTAAAAGTACAAAGACCACAATTAAATGAAGAATTAAATCAGCATGAAATTGAGTTAATGAAAGAAGGGCAATTGCT
>CAZVBT010000310.1:0-9452 GCA_964625385.1 uncultured Melioribacter sp.
TTATTATTTCATATTGTATTGCATTTGTATCTTGATATTCATCTATCATTATAAATTTATACTTGCTTTGAAGTGATTTCTGAACTTCTTCTATTTGTAAAATTTTTTTTGATATTAAAAGAAGATCTTCAAAGTCTAAATAACTTTTTTGCTTTTTTTTGGATTCATAATTTTTATTTATCTCACAAATCAAACTGATTAATAATTTACCTATTTCAGCCAGTTTTTTGTGATAGATTTTTTTATCAAAATAAATAATTACTTCGTATAACTCTTTTATATGGTTATTAATAAATGTTATTTCACTTAAATCATTTTTAATTACACTTGTATAACCCCGAGTAAGTAATTTTATCGGATTTGATTTAGTAAATAATTTCTCTCTGACACCAATTAAAAATTCAACTTTATGTTGCAATGTGTTTAATTCTTTCTTGAATAGAGACGCTATGAGATTAGCAATTTGATTTTCTGAATTTTTGATTAAGACGTAATCATTAACAACTTTTATTGCATCAATAAATTTATTTATTAAATCATCAAAATATTTTGTAAACAACTCATTATATTTTAAATCAATCCAATTTGAAATATAATTTTCATCGTACTTATAAACGTATTCATATAAATTTTCAATAATTTTTCTTTTATCTAATGAGTGAATTAATTCTTCTCTTAAAATATTTTTTGAGGCAAATACTCTTATAATTTTTTTAATATCAGAATTATGAGTTTCATCAAAAAGAAGTTTTTGCAAAGTTTCTTCGACACTAATTTCTTTTAATTCATGAGCTAAAGATTCATCAATGAGAGTAAAAGATGCATCAACTTCAGCTTCAGTTGAATATTCGTCCAATAAATTTTTACAAAAAGAATGTATAGTTGAAATATTTGCTTCAACCAATTCACTTTTTAACTTAATTAGTTTTTGTTTAAGAGTATGTTCAGTTTCATATTGAATTCGTTCATTGACAAAAGTTGATATTTTTCTTTTTAAATCACCTGCAGCTTTATCTGTAAAAGTTATTGCAACTATTTCATTAATATTAACTTGTTCCTTTAAATATATCTCCACAAAGCGATTCACTAAAACATGTGTTTTTCCAGAACCTGCATTTGCTACAAGTGAAATATGTCTATTGTAATCAATTGCTTTTTCTTGATATGGTGTTAGATTACTCATCATTTAGATTTGGAATTTTAATTTGAATAATTGTTCCATTAGGGCTTGTGCTTGCAATAATAATTGTTCCATTTATACTTTCAATAAATTGTTTTGCCATGCTCATCCCCAAACCCATGCCATTTTCCTTAGTGGAAAAATTTGGCATAAATATTTTGTTAATATTTTCTTTTGGAATTCCTTTACCATTGTCTTTTATTTTTATAATAATATTTCCATTACTTTTTATTACATCAATTTCAACATAATCAGCATTAGCTTCGAAAGAATTTCTGATTAAGTTAACCAATGTTCTTTTAAAATGATCATTATCAACATTTGCAAAAGCAATATTACATTCAGTATTTATTTTGACTGTTTTATTTTGATATGCAAATAATCCAATTACATCATTAACAGATTTCAATAAATCAACTTTTTCAAGTTTTAAATTTGGCATTCTTGCAAAGTTAGAAAATTCAGAAGCAATATTTTTAAGTGTTTCTATTTGATTGAGAATTGTTTGAGTTACTTTCTTAAATATTTCATCGAATTTTTCCGACTTATCATTATAAGATGCAATCAATTGTTGAATTAATAATTTCATTGGTGTTAATGGATTTTTAATTTCATGTGCAACTTGTTTGGCCATTTCTTTCCACGCAGTTTCCCTCTCAAATTGTGCTATTTCAATTTGATTTTCTCTGATTTTTTTAGTCATATTATTAAAAGCATTTGCTAATTCTGAAAACTCATCTTTGCTACCAACTTCTACTTTTAATGATAAGTCACCATTAGCTATAGCATTTGTCACAATGCTTAATTTTTTAATTGGTTTTGATATTTTATATGAGAAAAAGTATGAAACAACTACTACTGAAAAAATCAGAAATGATAAAACTCCAAATAAAAATAAATCGAAATCATACTTAGATAAATAAGTTCTTTGTGAACTATTAAAATCATTTACTTCGACAATTAAGTTATTAATTTTTATGAATACGGATTTTACTTTTGATTCATTAATATTGTATTCATCGTAGAATATAAAATCATTATTTATAACCATCTTATAGTAAACATCAGGATCTATAATTTTGTTAACAACACCAATGTTAACAAGATTTTTTAGAGAACTGAAAACTAATTTATTGTTTTCATAAATCTGGAAATTATTTTTTGTTTGATCATAAATACTTTTATAATTGTTGTAATTTTCATTAAGAATTAAGCTTCTTATTTTTAATGCATCATTTTTCAAATTATCATAAGCTATTTTTTTGTTGTAATCATCTATAACATGACGGACATAATTCGATATAATAATAATCGGGATTAATGAAATTATTATTAATGTAGCAGAAAGCTTAGTCCTAAAGGAATAAAATTGTGATTTTAATTTTTTGATGTTAATAAAGATGTATAATATTATAAGAGTTAAAATAACAAGTGCATGTATAAAAAATATCTTAAAGAAATCTGATAAGTTCCAGCTAAAACTTTTTACAGGTTTGGCAACACAAACCAACTTTGCATTCGGAGATTCATCCAATAAAGAATAAGTATAATAGTTATCATTATTTATTTTAATAGTTAACCAGCTTTCTTTTATATTATTAAAAATATGACTATTTAATTTTCTTAATGAGCTTTCATCAATAATCAGTATTTCTGATAAACTATCCAAACCATTTTTATCTAAAGAAAAAGTTAAAACATTATTTTTATCTAGAGAACTAGTAATACCTTTTCCCTCATTACTAAATAGTGAAAACATATTTTTTTCTGGTAAAGTATTATTAAAAAGAACAGCAACTAGTAAATATATTTTTTGTTTTTTTTCATCAAATGATTTAATACCATACAAAACATTTTTTTCATTGAATACATTTTTAATTTTTTTAATTTTTATTTCATCAGATAAATTATAATTAAATTCGACTAATTCAAGCGAATTTGTAAACTCACCAAGTTTATTTTTATTCTCATCATAAATTCTGATTAGCAAACTTAAATCTTCTGTTTTAAACAAACTTTTTTTCCATAATTGAAATGCTGCAACATCATAATCGCTAATCTTTTCGAAATTCATTGTGTAATAATTTTCAATTGTTTGGTAAATCATAAAACTAATTTGAGGTTCCTTTAATCGAACAATATCAAGTGCATAATTTTTAAGTGAATCTTTTTCAAGTTCAGAATTATAATATGTTAATAATGATACGGAAACTATTGATGAAAGAATCAATTTATAAATTAACTTAAAGAACTCTGTGTGATTATATTTTAAATTAAAATAACTGATTGTAAAAGTAAATGAAATAAAAACAACTCTAATTAAAAAGGTTCCTTGTGGTAATTTTTGAAAATAATCAAAGAGAAAACCAATAATTTGCAGAAGCAAAAAAGATATTATTAATAAATTTTTTACAGGCCATTTTTGGGATGCAAGTGATACAATAATATTTAATATTATAACTCCACTGGAAATAAATATAAATCCTATAAATAATATATTTGTTGACATTAATAAAACAACAGGTTCGGGTATTAAGTTAAATTCTTTGAAATATCTAATAGCCGAATCATAAATTATGCTTCTTAAAGTTGCACCAAATGCACGCCAAATCATAAAGTAAATAAAAAGAAATATTACAATCATAATTAGCAATACTACAGGATGTAAATTTTTTGAATTGTCTTCATATTTATATTTTATAATAATTTTATTTAAAGTGATAATTATGTATGCTATCAACAGAGAAGTTAAAAATAATTCAAAAGGAGAACTTACAATTCCATATCCAAATCTTGATGAATAATTTACAGGATTTGTTAATTCATTTTTTAAAAATGATGAGGGAATTTCGAACAGAAATAGAATTAATCTTAGAATTACAAATGTTAAAATCAGGAGAACATTTTTTATAAAAAACCTATTATTAATTTTATCAATTACTATAGTTACTAATAAAAAAAACAAAATAATTGATAAAAATTTTTGTATTAATCCAGTGTAAAAATCAATTCTATTAAATTCATAAGACAATGTGGGATAAGTAATTGAACAAACAGCAATTTTATTTTTGTAGTTATTAATTAATGGAAACGAATACTTTTTTCCATCTTTATCAATAGTTGCACTTTCATCAAAATTAATTTCAAAATCTGAACTAAATTTATCCTTCAATGAATCTATAAATGTTGATTGTCTTTTATTTAGTTTTATTAAATCGTCAATTAAAACTGAATTTAATAAATAGTATTTTTTAACATTGATTTGAATTTCCTTTAATAAGGTTAAATAAGTTTTTCCCTTTTTTGTTATAAAAAAAGTTTGACTGAGCTTACTTAATAAAGATTGCTCAAGTGTGTCAAGAAAATTATTATCATTCCAAAAAATGAGATTATATCTTTCATCAAATAAATGTAAATACAAATCTGATTCTTTTATTCCTTTCAATAAAATAAATAAATTATCTTCATTTTTTTTTATACTATTTTCAATTTGAAAAGAGGTTTTTATTAGATACTTTGATTTTTCATCAAATTTATCCTGAATTTTTTCTCTTATTTCAAACAGAAATTCTTTTGATTCCTTTTCCCAGTTATTTTGTTTATTACTCTTTAATACTGGATTTATAAATGAGATTATTATTATCCCAAATACAACAATTAAAATGAAAACATTGATAGATTTTATTAAACTATTTTTCATTTCAATTAACTGTTATCTGAGAAATTTTCCATTTATTATCTATCAATTGTAATGAAACAAAAACAGTTGCAGTTTTTCTAATTCCTTTGTAAAAAAATTTTAACGTGCCAGAGGCAAAAGGATTTGCAGTTTCAGTAATAATATTTGAGAATTTAAATGAAATTGGTTTGTTAATACTAAAGTAATCTTTTAATATGTAGTATGATTGATTATCGCTAAAATACCCAATAGCAGAATTGTTTAGACTAAAATAATTTTTTAGTGAGAAATAAGTTGCAAACTTATCAACTGAATTATCATTAATTCCCTCTTCAATTCTTAAAAAAACATCTAATGCTTCTTTAGATTTTAAATCCTGCGCAAATAAAAAGTTGCATAAAAAAAGTACTGAAATTATTATTATGAATTTACAATTCTTTATCATTGATTAATTAAATTTTATAAACCAAAATAATTAAAAGAAACAAAAAAGCATACCTTTAATGGTATGCTTTTACAATTTGTATTTAGAAATTTTTAATTTCTTTTGATATTTGTTGGAAATGCTTTTCTACTATCATTCTTTTTTATTTTTAATTCATCATTACCTTCAACTAATTGATATGCCCAATCAAAAACCATTCTATCACCAATAATATTTTTAATTCTGATTTTTGCATAATGATTATCCCAGGTCCAAATTACATAAGTATGACCAACTTTTGCTTCTTCATACTTTATATTTTCATTTGGATATAATGGAACCCAACCAGATTTTGGTGCATAGCTAACATCATAAATATCTTTTGTTTCACCCATATCCTGAATATCAGAATCCTCCCAGACATTTACATAATATTTATCATTATATTTTTCAAAAAAGAAATCTGTATTCTTATCATTATAAGTTAATACTTTAAAATCGCTAAAATCATAACCAGATAAGTTGGGTGATAATTTATAATTGAAAACAGCTTGATTAAAACCTTCAGGTCTTGGAGTATCGTAAACAATATCTGTACTTAAATCACTTTCATTTCCGTCATAATCATAGGCGGTAACAGCATAGTAATATGTTACACCATTTTTAGCAGCATAATCTGTAAAGTATGTATATCTTGAACTGCCAATTAATGTATATTTTCCATTGTAAGAATAACTATAATAAATATTGTAGCCAGCTAAATCGTTTTCTCGGTTTTCATCCCAACTTAAATAAATTTTATTATCACCAGTTATAGAAACAATATTTCTCGGCGGTAAAGGAGGAGTATTATCAAAGTAATCGTTCAAATTTTCACAACCGGTTATTAATATTATCATCAATGAAATGAATAATAATTTTGCTTTCATTTTAATTCTCCAATGTTTTTAATTTCAGGTTCAAGTGGAATGCCAAAAGTTTTCAGAGAATTTGACGAGAAAGATTATCATATTGTTTTATAAACGAAATAATTTTTATTGATGAAAATTTTCTCGAATGAATTTTATACAGAGCTGTACTATAAATTGCACAGCTCTTATAACTTAAAGTGAGAATATTTGGTCTTCGTAAAACATTTTATTTTTATTTATAACCGCAATTGCTTTTCCAGTAAGTAATTTTTTATCAAAAGGTGAGTTTTTAGATTTGGATTTAAATTTTGAAATATTAACAGTCCAGATTACATCAGGGTCAATTATTGTGAGATTTGCTTTCTCACCAATTTTTATTTTAGGAATTTCTAAATTCAAAATTTTTCTTGGATTAGTTGAAAATTTTTCAATCATTTGTTCAAATGTTAAATGTTTCTTTTTTACAAGCTCAGAAATTGCTAAACCAATTTGAGTTTCCAATCCAATAATTCCATTTGGGGCATAAATAAATTCCATTTCTTTTTCTTCAATTGAATGAGGTGCATGGTCACTTGCAATACAATCAATTGTTCCATCCTTTAAGCCTTCAATAATTGCTTCTACATCTTCCCGACTTCTTAAAGGTGGATTCATTTTAAAGTTTGTATCAAAAGATTTAAGATTTTCATCGGTCAATGTAAAATGATGAGGCGTAACTTCAGTTGTAACTTTAATACCTTTCTTTTTTGCTTGTCTTACTAATTCAACAGAATTTTTAGAACTAATATGTGCTATGTGAACTTTTCCATCTACATATTCAGCCATCATAATATCACGGGCAACAATTAAATCTTCGGCAACAGTTGGAATACCAGGCAAACCAAGTATTGTTGATGTAAAACTTTCATTGATTGCACCATCGGATAAAGATTCATCTTCACAATGTTCAATTACAGGGGTATTAGTAATTTTAGAATATTCTAAAACATTTCTTAATATTCCTGCAGATTTTATAACATTTCCATCATCACTAAAACCAACAACACCAGCATCAAACAATTCTAAAATTGGAGAAATTGATTCACCTTTTCGATTTAATGTTGCGGCACCAATTGGAAAAACTTCAACAAGATGATTTGAAGATTTTTCTTTAATGAATCTTACAACTTCAGCCGAATCAATTGCAGGATTTGTATTAGGCATGCAAGCTATTCCTGTAAACCCACCAGCAGCTGCAGCATTTGAACCTGTTTCAATTGTTTCTTCATCTTCTCTTCCTGGTTCTCTTAAATGAACGTGCATATCAAAAAATCCCGGTGCTGCTATTTTTCCTTTCATATCAAAAATTTTAGCAGATTTAATTTCATCTTCACTTATATTTCCAATTTTTTTAATTACTCCATCTTCAATCATTATATCATTAATTTCATTTAGAGATAAAGAAGGATCTATCATTTTTATTTGCTTTAAAATTATTTTCATTTTTCACCTTTCTATTAATGCATTGTTCCTAATAAATAAAGAACTGCCATTCTAATTGCTACACCATTTGTTACCTGATCAAGAATAATTTGAAATGGTCCATCAGCAACTTCAGAAGAAATTTCAACTCCACGGTTGATTGGACCGGGATGTAAAATTAAAATTTCAGGATTAAATTTATTAATTCTCTCAGTTGTAATTCCAAAAAATTGGTGATACTCTCTGAGAGAAGGAATTCTTCTACCAGCATCTCTTTCTAATTGAATTCTTAAAACATTTAATACATCATTATTTTTAATTGCTTCATCAATTCTATGAAAAACTTTAACACCTAGTTTATCGATACCAATTGGAATCATGGTTGCAGGGCCACAAACTGAAACATTAGCTCCCATTGTTTTTAATCCAAAAATATTTGAAAGAGCAACACGGCTATGGGCCACATCTCCAACTATACAAACATTTAATCCTTCAAGGCTTCCAAGTTTTTCATTAATTGAATACATATCAAGTAATCCTTGAGTTGGATGTTCGTGTAATCCATCGCCTGCATTAATAATATTTGCCTTACTAATTTTTGTTAAATATTGTGGTACACCAGCTGATTGATGGCGAACAACAATCATATCAACTTTCATTGCTTCAATATTACGAACAGTGTCTTTGAATGTTTCCCCTTTTTTTGTACTACTAGTTGAAGTAGAAAAATTAATTGTATCTGCCGAAAGTCTTTTTTGAGCAATCTCAAAAGAAATTCTAGTGCGAGTTGAATTTTCATAAAAGAGATTTACAATTGTTTTACCCTGAAGTGTTGGTACTTTTTTAATTGGTCTTTCCAAAACTTCTCTAAATGTTCTTGCGGTATCCAAAATTAATTGTATATCTTCTTTAGGAACTCCATATAATCCTAATAAATGTTTACTAGCTAAGGTCATAATTTTCTCACTTAATTTTTTGAAGGAACATTAACTAAATAAACTGCATCTTCACCATCAACTTCTTTAACGCGAACTCTTACTTCTTCATTAATAGAAGTTGGAATATTCTTTCCAACAAAATCTGCTTTAATAGGTAATTCACGATGGCCGCGATCGACTAAAACACAAAGTTGAATTGTATTGGGTCGTCCTAAATCCATTAAAGCATCTAATGCAGCACGAACAGTACGACCAGTATAAAGGACATCATCAATTAGAATTACATCTCTTTCATTTATATCGAAAGTAATGTTTGTTACAGAAATTTCAGGTTGTTTTAATCTTGTTCTGAAATCATCGCGATAAAGTGTAACATCAAGAACTCCAAAATTTAGTTCTGAATTATCAATTTCCCCTATTTTCTTGTGAATTCTTGATGCAATAAATTCTCCGCGAGTTCTCATTCCAATTAAAACTAAATTATTAGAACCTTTATTTCGTTCTAATATTTCATGAGATAAGCGGGTAATTGTTCTGTTAAATCCTTCTTCATCAATTAATTTTGCTTTGATATCCATAAAATATTCCGTTTAAATAAAAAAATTCCTCGTTAGCAAATAGCCTTCGAGGTTCTGTTTTCTTTTGATATTATTTTCATTCCTTTTTTACCTCTCGGATAAAATTAAAGGTTTATTTATTACAAAGATAGATAAAATTAATTATAATAAAAAAGACCGCATAAGCGAGCTAAAAATTACTTCACCAAAAATTCAATTCTTCTATTTAGCATTCTTCCTTCTGCTGTGTTATTATCAGCTACTGGTTTGCTTTCTCCATAACCTACAGCTGTCAACCTACT
>CAZVBT010000311.1:0-1689 GCA_964625385.1 uncultured Melioribacter sp.
CTTTTTATTTATTCGATTATTTTCAATTCTTCTGCTTTCAATAATATTAAATTCACCAACTATCTTTTCGGAAGATGGAATTAAATTATTAATTAAGAAACTAGTATTAAAATAATCTAAAACATAATAACCATTATGCTTTAATAACTTAAATGCTTTTTTAACAAAAGAAAAATTTTCATCATCATTTTGAAAATATCCAAAGCTTGTAAAAAGATTTGTAATCAAATCAAATTTTTGTTTCAGGCAAATTTTTCTTATGTCTGCACAGAATAAATCAACAGGTAAGTTTTTTTCTTTTAATTTTTTTTGAGCAATTTTTAACAAATTCTTACTTAGATCAAACCCAAAGACATTAAACCCAGATTCCTTAAAATTCATATAATGTCTTGCAGAACCACATGCAGCATCTAAAATTATTGCCCCTTTTTTTAACTCAATTGAACTAATTATTAAATCACAAATTAATTTTGCATCTTCATCATCGCGATGGCAATAGACCTTTTGATAGAAATCTGATTCGAACCAATCTTTGAACCAATCTTTTTTCACAATTCAATTCTTCCAATAAATGCTCTTCCAATAGTTGCAGAGTCTGCAAACTCTAAATCTCCGCCGATAGGTAACCCACGCGCAATTCGTGTAACTTTAATATGAACCTCTTTTAGAATTTTTGTTAGGTATAATGATGTTGCATCACCTTCAGCATCTGGATTTAAAGCTAATATAATTTCTTTTACCTCATCACTTTTTACTCTTTCGAGCAGTTCTTTAATTTTCAGTTTTTCAACTGTTACACCAGCTAATGGATTTAAAACACCGCCAAGAACATGATATAAACCATTAAATTCGTTCGTCTTTTCAATTGAAATAACATCACTTGCATCCTCAACAACGCAAATAATTGAACGATCTCTTTTGCCACTTTTACATATATCACATTTATCTTCTGTGGAGATATTAAAGCACTCACTACAAAATTTTATTTTTTCTTTAAGGTCTCGCAAAGAACTTATTAAACTTTCAACTGATTCTTTATCATTTTTTAAAATATGTATAGCCAATCTTTGAGCTGTTTTTTTTCCAATAGAAGGCAATTTACTTAGTTCATCAATGGCTTTTTGTAATGGTTCTGCTATCAACATTTAAAATCCTGGTATGTTTAATCCTGGAGGGATCATTCCCTTTGTTGCTTTTTGAACTTCTTCTTCAGCGATTTTTGCCACAGATTGTAATGCTTTATTTACAGCAGCAACAATTAGATCTTCCATCATCTCTTTATCACCTTCTTTAATAATATTTTCATCTATTGAAATTGAGATGAGTTCCTTTTTACCATTGACAGTAGCTTTAACAATGCCACCACCGCTTTCTTCTGTAACAACCTTATTCTCTAGTTCAGCTTGAACTTTAGCCATATCAGCTTGCATTTTTTGTACTTGTTTTAACATATCATTCATATTAAACTTCATTTTTCCTCCAGAAATTTTTTGAATTGAATTTTTGAATTGAAAACTTTCTTTTGTTTTACTTAAAATTACCAAAAAAAACTTTCACAAGAAATTAAACTAAGAAAATATTACATTTGTACAACTAAAGAAAAATTTTTGGTGTCAATGATTGCTAAATATGGATTAAATACTTTTCTGATTACAACACTATTTTCGTTATCTCTATTTATTATTGGAT
>CAZVBT010000312.1:0-13039 GCA_964625385.1 uncultured Melioribacter sp.
TTTATGATTATCGATCCCTATAAATATATTTTTGTCTGTGAAATCTAATTGCCTTTTTTCAATTTGTTCCATGTTCTTCTCCTCTTTATTGTTTTACTAATTTACTCGAGGAGTTTTACTTTTTAAACATATTATCTGAAAAAATTAATTGGCTTCTTTTTGTATCAAATGATAAAAACAAAGTTTCTCACTCGGTAACATATAACAATAAAAAGTTTGATTGGAATGGAAATTATTTATTAATCAAAAATTAATAACATACAATTGGAGTTAAAATGGAAAAACAATTTGGAATGAATGGATTTATATTTAATGATGATTATCAATGGGAAACAGTTGGCGAAGGAGTTAGAAGAAAAATTATGGGCTATAATAAAGATTTGATGCTTGTACTCGTACAATTCGATAAAGGCTCTGTTGGTTACATTCACAAACATTATCATTCGCAAGTCTCTTATATTACAAAAGGTTCATTTGAAGTTACATTAGGCAACGAGAAAAAAATTCAAAAAGCTGGTGATGTTTATTTTTTAGAACCAAACATTGAGCATGGCGTTGTTGCATTAGAAGATAGTGAACTAATTGATGTTTTTTCTCCATTCAGAGAAGATTTTGTAAAATAAAATTTTGGAGTTGCTTTGAAGAAAATTAATGGTTTGCGCTGGTGGATAATTGGATTAATAGCACTGGTTACAATTATCAACTATATTGATAGAAATGCACTTTCAATTATGTGGCCAACAATATCAAAGGATTTAGGTTTATCAAAAGATGATTACAAATGGATAGTGATTTTGTTTATGTCTGCTTATGCAATTAGCCAAAGTGTTTCAGGGAAAATTTATGATAAAATTGGAACAAGACTTGGATTTGTATTTTCAATTTTGATTTGGTCATTTTCATCAGGTTTACATGGCCTTTCTAATTCATTGGCAACATTTGGCGCATTAAGAGTTTCATTAGGTTTTGGAGAAGCAGGCAATTGGCCTGGTGCTACTAAATCTGTTGCTGAATGGCACCCAGTTAAAGAACGTGCATTTGCTCAAGGTATTTTTAATGCAGGAGCTTCTATTGGTGGAATTATTTCACCATTACTGATTGCTTATCTTTATACAAATTTTGGTTGGAGAAATACTTTCCCTGTAATTGCAACTTTTAGTTTGCTTTGGTTAATTCCATGGTTAATAATTAACAAAGGTTTGCCAAAAACACATCCTTGGTTAAGTGATAATGAAAGAAGCTACATATTAGCAGGTCAACCAAACGTTCAAAAAAATGATCGTGTGCTGAAATGGAGAGAATTACTGAAGCTAAAAAAATCATATTCAGTAATAGCTTCACGTTTTTTTCTTGATCCAATTTGGTGGATGTTTGTAAGCTGGTTGCCAATTTATTTAAACGAAAAATTTGGTTTTGATGTAAAACAGATTGGATTGTTTGCATGGGTTCCTTACGTTGGTGCCGCTATAGGAAGTTTGGGTGGTGGATGGATTGCAGGCAATTTTATTAAAAAAGGATGGTCTGTTGATAAAGCCAGAAAATCAGTGATACTTATTGGTAACTTAATTTCTCTTCCTGCATTAGTTTTAACAGCTTTCGCAAATTCGCCAGTCATAGCTGTTATTTTAATTTCTGTAATTCTTTTTGGATTTCAAATTTCTATTAATAACATTCAAACACTGCCAAGCGATTATCTTTCTGGAAAATCAGTTGGCTCTCTCGCAGGATTAGGTGGAATGTCTGCTGCTATCGGTGTTATCATATCTATGTTGTTTATTCCTGAATTAACAAAAGTTAGTTGGACACCATTTTTTATTATGGGTTCATTGCTAATACCATTAGGGCTTTTTTCAGTTTTCTTTTTTAGTGGTAAAATTGAAAGAATTAATGTTGATGAAATTTAATGAGTTAAATATGAAAAAAATAATTTTTCTCTTTTTGGTTTTAGTTAATAACCATTTTGCTAAAGAAATTAAAGTTAAAGATGTTAACGAATTAAAAGCTGCAATTAAAAATGCTCAACCTGCTGATAAAATTATTTTAGCAAATGGAGTGTGGAAAGATGTTAATCTTGTTTTTAATTCAATAGGTGAAAAAGATAAACCAGTTATTCTTTGTGCTGAAGAAAATGGCAAGGTTATTTTTACAGGAAAATCACAATTAAAAATTTCTGGTCAATATTTAGTAGTTGATGGATTAGTTTTCAAAGATGGGTTTATAGATAAAGGAGCGGTAATTGAATTTCGTGATGGTGCAAATAAAGAAAGTAATTATTCAAGATTAACAAATTCAGTTATTGAAAATTATAATCATCCGGATAAAACAGTAGATTACAAATGGGTCTCACTTTATGGTTCAAATAATAGAGTTGATCATTGTTATTTTAGAAATAAAGCTGGTCAGGGTTGTTTGCTTGTTGTATGGCTTTCTGATAAACCAAATTATCATTTGATCGATTCAAATTATTTTGCATTTCGTCCCGAACTCGGTAACAATGGCGCTGAGATAATTCGAATTGGAACAAGTGATTGGTCAATGTATCCTTCAAACACGATTGTAGAATATAATTATTTTGAGCAATGCAACGGTGAACGGGAAATAATTTCCAATAAATCTTTTTATAATACTTTCAGATATAACACATTTGTTGAATGTCAGGGTGCTTTAACATTACGTCATGGAAATTACGCTCAAGTATATGGAAATTACTTTTATGGTAATAATGTGCCTAACACTGGTGGAGTAAGAATTATAGGAGAAGGGCACAAAGTTTTTAATAACTATTTCCAGGATCTAGAAGGTGAAGATGCTTTTTCTGCTTTGTCTATTATGAGTGGTGTTCCAAATTCACCATTAAACAGATATTTTCAGGTTAAAGATTGTATTGTTGCTTTTAATACATTTGTTAATAATCGTCATTCATTAGAAATAGGTGTTGGAAAAAATGAAGAGTTAAGTTTGCCGCCTATTAATTGCAATATTGCAAATAATATTGTTTACTCAGAAAAAGGTACCTTAATAAAAATTATTGATGAACCAAAAAATTTCAAATGGGAAGGAAATATTTTTTATGGTTCAAATTTAGGTATAGACAAAGTTGATGGAATTAAAATAGAAGATCCAAAATTCAAAAAAGCAGATCATCTTTTCAGACCTCAAAATATTGATATAATTAAAAATCAATCAATAGGAAATTATGATTTTGTAATTGATGATATCGATGGTCAAAAAAGAAATTCTTTAAAGTCTATTGGTTGTGATGAATTAGATAATTCTAAGATCTTAATAAAACCAATGAATAAAAGTAATACTGGTCCCAGATGGATGAAGCATGATTAAATACATTTTTTCTATTTGCATAATGATTTTGGGTTATCTTGATTTATTTTCAAAAGAATATTTTGTAACTAATTCAAACGAACTTAAAAGTGTAATTCAAAATTTATTGCCAGGTGATATAGTTGTAATGAAAAATGGAACCTGGAATGACATACAAATTGAATTCAAAGCAAATGGAAATGCTAGCTTTCCAATTAAACTAAGAGCTGAAACGAAAGGGAAAGTATTTTTAACAGGTAAAAGTAATTTAAGAATTGCAGGGAACTATTTAATTGTTGATGGACTCTACTTTAAAGATGGAAATTCAACTTCTGGTTTAGCAGTAGTTGAATTTAAATCATCTACAGGAATTGAAAGTAATTATAGCCGATTAACAAATACAAGTATTGTTGATTACAATCCAACAGATCCAAAATTAGATTATAAATGGATATCACTTTATGGAACACATAATAGAGTAGATCATTGTTATCTAAAAGGGAAAACTAATATTGGTACTACTTTAGTAGTTTGGCTTTCCAACAAACCTAACTATCACTTAATTGATTCAAATTATTTTGCTTATCGTCCACCATATCCAGAAAATGGTGCTGAAACAATTCGTGTTGGAACAAGTGATTGGTCTATGTATGATTCATTCACTACAGTTGAATATAATTATTTTGAAGAATGTAATGGTGAAACAGAAATTATTTCAAATAAATCTTGCAATAATATTTATCGTTATAATACTTTTAAAAATTGCCAAGGCACTTTAACTCTGCGACATGGAAATAAATGCACAGTTGAAGGAAATTATTTTTTGTGTGGTAAAAAAACTGATTCAGGTGGTATAAGAATAATTGGTGAAGATCATGTAGTTATTAATAATTACATTGAAGACTCTTACGGAACGAGTTACAAATCTGCAATTACATTAATGAATGGTGTTCCAAATTCTCCATTGAACAGATATTTTCAGGTTAAAAGAGCAATTGTTGCTTTTAACACCGTAGTTAATGCGCGTTATTCATTAAATATTGGGGCAGGAAAAGATTCTGAACTAACATTAGCGCCATTAGATTGTACAATTGCAAATAATATATTCTATTCAAGTACATCACCATTAGTAACTTTTACAGATCAACCAATAAATATGAATTGGCAGGGAAATATTTTTTATGGAGCCAATATTGGAATGAATTTGCCATCTGTTAACTATAATCAAAATCCGAGTTTAATAAAAAGTAACAATGGAATTTTGAAATTATCGGAAAACAGTATTGCAATTGATAAAGCCTCTAATATTAATTTAAAGGTTGAATTTGATTTCGAGGGGCAGCAAAGGAAAGGATTGTTAGATATTGGTGCCGATGAATTTTCAAATGATGAAATAAAAATAAAACCACTTACAGCAAATGATGTTGGTCCAGAATATTTAAGAACAACTGATGCTCAAAATAATTTAGATGAAATACCAGAAAAATTTTATCTATATCAAAATTATCCAAATCCATTTAATCCATCTACAATCATTAAGTATCTATTATCAAAAGGTGGAAATGTAACACTTAAAGTTTATGATATTCTTGGAAGAGAAGTAACAACTTTGGTAAATGATTTTAAAGAACCTGGGAATTATAGTACTGAGTTCAGAACTCATAGTTCAGAGTTATCGAGTGGTGTTTATTTTTACAAACTTCAAGTTGGAAATTATGTTCAAACTAAAAAAATGATTTTTATAAAATGAAAAAAATATTATTAACCATATTCAATATTGCAATTTTAATAAATGCTCAAACATGGCAATCTGAAATTATTAAGTATGATTCAAACAACAAATTAATTTACTTAAGTGATAATGAAGGGAATAAAATTCCGGATTTTAGTTACGCTGGATATAGAAATAGTGAAATAGAAATTCCAAATATTTTAATAGTAAAAGAAATATTTCCAGTCAGTGGGGATAACACTTCTTATATCCAAAGTGCAATTGATGAAATTGGCAAACTTCCATTAGTTAATGGGTTTCGTGGTGCTTTGCTTTTGAAAAAAGGTATCTATAATGTATATGGGACAATATATTTAAAACATAGCGGAGTTATTTTACGTGGTGAAGGTGATGGTGAAGATCCAAATTTGAACACAATAATTTTTGGAAGAGGAAATTTACCTGAACAAAGAACTATAATTGTAGCTGGTGGTGGAAATAATAATTTATGGAGCAGTCAAGTTTCCGGAACGAAAACTAATATTATCTCAGATGTTATATATGTTGGTGATAGAAAATTTCGAGTTACAGATGTTTCAAAATATAAAGCAGGTGATAATATTATTATTGTTCATCCGAATACAAACGAATGGTTAAAAGAAGTTAAATATGGAGAAACCGCAACTGATCCTGGTTGGACAACTAATGACGCATTAACAATTTTATACAATCGTTACATTAAAAATATTTCAAAAGATACAATTACAATTGATGCGCCTGTTTTTTATACAATGAAAAAAAGCTTGTCACCTTACTACATTTACAAATATGATAGAAACAATTTAATAACAAACATTGGTATTGAAAATTTAAGAGTTGATATTGAAATTCCAGTTGTTGATTCACCAACGAACCAAAATGGAGATGAAAACCATGCTTGGAACGCAATTGAACTTAAACAAGTTGAAGATGCATGGATTAGAAATTGCACAATGTTACATTTTGGACAATCTGGTGTAATGACAAGCACCGCAACAAGAGTAACGATTGAAAATTGTAATGCTATCGATCCGATAAGTATAATAACAGGTGAAAGAAGATATAATTTTAATTTATATCGGGGATCTCAATTAGTTCTTGTCAAAAATTCTTTCACAAGATATGGTAGGCATGATTATGTTTCAAATGGAACAACGACTACTTCTGGTTGTGTGTTTTTTAATAATGTAAGTGAAAAAACATATAGTTCAAGTGAAGGGCATCGTTGGTTTAGCCAAGGATTATTATTTGATAATCTTACTTTTAATTCACCAAACACAAATTATGTAATTGCATTTTACAATCGTGGAGATTATGGAACAAGCCATGGATGGGCATCTGTAAATTCTGTGGCATGGAATTGTAAAGTTAATGGTGGTAAAAATATAATTATTCAAAAACCTCCTACAGGACAAAACTATGCAATTGGTTGCTTTGCAGAAAAAATAACAGGTCAAACACCATTTGCACCTTTTCAAGGTTCAGATGGATACATAGAAGGAACAAATAAACATGGGATTTTACCAAAATCACTTTTTGAAGTTCAATTAAAAGAAAGACTTGAAAAGTCAACATCATCAGTTGAAAAAAATCAAGTACATGATAGTCAAATCAAAATATATCCAAATTATCCTAATCCATTTAATTCAGTAACAAAATTAACTTATCAATTAGATAAAAATTATTTTGTAAAAATTTCAATTTATGATTCATTAGGAAGAATAATTAAAAAAATAAATGAAGGAGAAAAAAAACAAGGGATAAATGAATTAAAATTAGATATCACAGGTTTATCGAGTGGTAATTATCTCTGTGTATTCGACATAGATGGGAAAATTTTTACTCAAAAAATTTCTCTCCTTAAATAAAAAATAAAATCAATTGGAGGTAGCTATGAAAAAAAAACTATTGTTAGTTTTATTGTTATTCAGCTTGTTCCCATTAATTAATTATGCACAAATTACTTCTGCTGGAATAAAAGGTAATTGGAGTAATACAGCAACCTGGATTGGAGGAAAAGTTCCTACTGCAAACGATGACGTTGTGATTGCGGTTGGCGATACTGTTACATTCGATAAAGATGCCCCAACTGTTGCAGTCAAAAATTTGACTATTAAAGGAACTTTACAATTCAATAAAGAAGTTGCAGTTGCTGTAACAGTAAATGGTGATTTGCTTGTTGATGCTGATGCAACATTTAAAGTACAAAACAGAACTGTTACTGCAAGTTTATTGAATACTCTTGATCTAAAAGGAAATTTAACACATAATGGAAAAGTTTTAGATTTTAGATCTGGCTCATCAGGTTCAACTTTGGGTGTTTGTAACGTAACATTTTCCGGTACAAAAAACAGCATTGTCAACATATCAACACCGTATTCTTCAACCAGTGGTGATTTTAATGCAGTAACAATTGATAAAACTGGTGGCGCAAAAGTAATTCTTCAAAGTAATGTTTTTATCAATGGAGGCTCTTCCTCAGAACCAGCTGCTCAGTCAATACTCACTTTTAAAAATGGAATTGTTGAAACAGGTCAATTTTCATTAATTCATCAAACATCTACTGAAGCAAACGTAACGGGCTATTCAGATAAAAGTTATGTCGTCGGAAGTATGGGAAGAGGTATGTCAAACTCTGGTGGTTCAACAAAAACTTTTCCTGTTGGCGATGCAAAAGGATTTAGACCAATTAAAGTTCGATCAACAACCGGTGGTGGTTCAACAAGTCATTATGTAAATGTTACTCTTGTTAATGGAAACGCAAATACTGGCTCAAGTAAATTTGCTGGTGGAATAGATAAAGTTTCATCTGGCAGATATTATAAAATAACTTATAATAAAGGCACTGGCACATCCAACATGAAATTTGATAAGTTTATGCCTTCTTATGGTAACGATGATGGAGTTAAGGCTGGTAATACAAATCTAAGAGTTGCTTATTCAATTGATGAAAGAGCAAATTGGGTCGGTTTAAATCAAACTGTTCCTCATTTAACTGATTTATCAGCTCCTCCAACTATGATAACACCTGATTCTGTAGCAACTCCATTTCAAATCGATGATACAAAATTATTCTATGTTGCACTTGCAAGAGTTTCTGGAACAACAGATAATTCATTAGATGTTGCTTCAGACATTGAAAATATGGATTTGCTTCCAACAAAATTTGAATTACTACAAAATTATCCGAATCCATTTAACCCTGAAACAGAAATAATTTATCAAGTAGCAAAAGTTAGCAACATTACTTTAAAGATTTATGATGTTTTAGGTAAAGAAGTTGCAACACTAGTTAATGATGTTAGGCAACCCGGCAGTTATAAAATAAAATTTGATGGAAACAATTTATCAAGTGGAATTTATTTTTATAAAATGACTTCAAATAATTTCTCTCAAACTCGTAAAATGATTTTAATTAAATAAATGTTGATTGGGCTATTTCATTAATATTTTAACACTGTCAATTGAAATAGCCCTTTATCATTACAATTAATTGCTATTACCCTAAAACAAAATATTCATTAAAAAAACACTTAAAAATTGTGTTGGGTGATTAATAAATGAAGAATTTTTTTAATCCCTTCAGTATAAAACCAATACTTTGGCTAAACTGAGAAGGTAAAAATGAAATATAAGGCACTAATAATTTTAATTTTATTATCAGTTCAAACATTTTCACAATCAATAATTGATACAATTGGAAATCAATCATTAAATAAAATAAAAATATTTCAAAACAAATTTCCTCTTTACACACAAAATGGAAAGTGGATAACTTCAGCACAACCGAATTGGTTTGCAGGTTTTACAAGTGGCGAGCTATGGTATTTATATGATATTACAGGTGAAGAAAAATATAAGAAGAGTGCATTAGCACAGGCAGATTTATTAATAGATTATGCAGAACTTGATAACACGCATGATTTAGGTTTTATTTTTATGAATTCATGTGTAAAAGCTTATCAGCACACTAAAGAAATTAAATATAAAATAGCAGCATTAAAAGCCGCTGAAATGTTGGCTAAACGATATAATGAAAAGGGTAATTTTATAAGAGCTTGGGGAAAACTTGGCACTGATGATCGTGAGGGATTAATGATAATAGACACAATGATGAATTTAGAACTATTATTTTGGGCTTCAAATGAAACAGGTGATTTTAAATTTTATGATATCGCTTATAATCATGCTATTACATGTTTCAAACAACACATAAGAGAAAATTTTTCTTCCTATCATGTTGTAGAATTTGATGTTCAAAATGGAAATGTTAAAAGAAAATTTACACATCAAGGGTTTCAGGATGAATCAACATGGGCTCGTGGGCAAGCGTGGGGAATTTATGGATTTGCAGTTGCTTATAATTACACAAAAGATCAAAGATTTTTAAATGCTTCAATTCAAATTGCAAAGTATTTCATCAATAATTTGCCTGAAGATAAAGTTGCAACATGGGATTTAGATTTATTAAATAAGACTGACATTCGTGATGCTTCTTCTTCTGCAATTGCAGCAAGCGGAATGTTTTTATTAAGCGATTTAATAAGTGAAGAAAATTTATCTAATTACTTTTTAATTAATTCTTTACAAATAATTAAATTCTTAAAAGAAAAATATCTGTTTACTAATTCGGGAAGAGAAGAACAGGGATTATTATTACACACAGTTTATAATTATCATAAAAATTGGGGTGTTGATGAATCTTTTCCATGTGGTGATTTTTATTTTGTTGAATGTTTAGCAAAAGAAAATGATTATTTGAAAAAAAAATATTTTATAAATGATAATAATTCGAGACAAAATTATTTGATTAATGATCAATGGAGTTATTTAGAAGATCCAATTCAAGATTTTGAGGATTTACATAAATCAACTACTGTTTGGCAAAAAATAATTTTGCCACATACATGGAATAAATTCGATGCTCTTGATAATAAACCTGGTTACAGAAGAAATATAAGTTGGTACAAAAAAGAAATATTTATACCTAAAATTTCTAACAATAAAAAAATACATTTGTACTTTGAAGGTGTAAACAACAAAGCTGAAATTTTTGTAAATAATAAATTTGTATCAAAACATATTGGAGGATATGTTGGTTTCGAAGTTGATATTACTGATTATATTAGATACGAAGATGAAAATATTATAACCATAAAAGTTGATAATTCATTTGATCCCTATTTAATTCCTTCCCAGAAATCAGATTTTGTTTTATATGGCGGTATTACAAGAAATGTATGGCTTAAAATTTTGCCAGAAACATTTATCTCAAAAATTTTAGTTCAAACACCAATGGTTAATTTGAAAACCGCAATAACAAAAGTAATAACAAAACTAAATTCAAATACAAACAAAAAACTTGAATTAATATTTGAATTAAAAGAAAAGTACGGTAAAAAAATATTTACAAAAAAAATAAACAAACAAGAAAATAATGTTTATGAATTACCAGAAATTAAAAATCCAAAATTATGGTCACCCGAAAAGCCAAATTTGTATGTACTGAATGTTAGTTTATTGAGTGATGGAAAAATTATTGATAAGATTTTTGAACAAATTGGTTACAGATTTTATGAGTTCAAAGATAATGGTGCATTTTATTTAAATGGGGAAAGATTATTAATAAAAGGGACACATCGACACGAAGAATTATCAGGTTATGGAAATGCTATACCAGATAGTTTACATCGAAATGATATTAAGATGATAAAAGAAATAGGAGCTAATTTTGTTCGATTAGCTCATTACCCCCAAGCACCAGAAGTTTACAAAGCTTGTGATGAATTAGGTCTTTTAGTTTGGGATGAAAACCCATGGTGTCGTGGTGGTTATGGTCCAAAACTTTGGCAGGAAAACACAAAAAAAATTTTGGAAGAAATGATCACCCAAAACTATAATCATCCTTCAATCATTCTTTGGTCAATTGGAAATGAAAGTGATTGGTTACCCGATTTTGATGGTGGAGATAATCAGGATTCTCTCAAATGGTTTGCGTCTGAACTTAATAGTATCGCTAAAAAATTAGATCCTTACAGATTAACAACTGCAAGAAAATTTTCTGCCGCTCAAGATATTGTTGATGTGTTTTCTCCATCAATTTGGTCCGGGTGGTACTCAGATGTTTATAAAAATTATGAATCAGCTCTAAATAAATCCCGCAATCAATATAAAAAATTTTTTCATGCTGAATATGGCGGTGATAGTCATTTGGGAAGACATACAGAAAATCCAATTGATGGCAATGGTAAAGTACAAACTTATGGCGGCGATGAACCAATAAATAAAATACAATCAAGTAGCATTGCTAATATTGGTGATTGGAGTGAAAGTTATATTGTAAACTTATTTGATTGGTATTTATTTACTGCACAAAAACTTGATTGGTTTTCTGGTTCTGCTCAATGGATTTTCAGAGATTTCACCACTCCACTTCGTCCGGAAAATCCAATTCCCTATGTAAATCAAAAAGGTTTGGTTGACATGCAAAACAATCCAAAAGATGCTTATTATGTCTTTAAAAGTTACTGGAGGAGTTATCCAAAATTTTGTTATATACAATCTCACACTTGGTTAGAAAGAAATGGAAAATTAAATGAAGAAAAAGAAGTTAAAGTATTTAGTAATTGTAATGAAGTAGAGTTATTTGTTAATAGCATTTCTCAAGGGAAATTGACTAAAGATAAAAATAAATTTCCGGCAAATGGATTAATTTGGAAAGTGAAATTTATTGAAGGTAAAAATTTAATTAAAGCGATTGGTTATGATTCCAACAAACAAGTTTGCAAAGATTCAATTGAAATAAATTATTCAACCAATAAAATTGAAAAACCAGAAGAATTTAAGTTAAGTTTTGAAAGAGTAAATGGAAGTGATTATTTAATCAAAGCACTAGCAGTAGATAAAAATGGAAATCATTGTATTAATTATAACGGAAGAGTTTACTTCAGTGTTTTAAGCGGTGGTAATTTTAACGAAAACTTAGGAACAAATAACTCAAGCTCAATAATTGAAATGGCAAATGGTAAAGCACAAATAATATTTAAACATATTCCAGATTGTGATGGCATTATTGAAATCAGAAATCAAGATTTTAAAGGGAACTATTTGATAATTCCTAAAACTTACAAATGATATATACAAATCACTATTCATTCTGAAATAACTAATCCAATAATAGTTTAAAAAATAATATTGCAATACATAAAATATTTTTTGAACTCACACTAACATTAGATATTTTACCCAAAACAAAATACGAATAAATATGAAAGAGAAAATTAAAATAGCATCTGGCCAGGGATTTTGGGGCGATTTAATTGATGCGCCTTATCAACAAGTTACAGAAGGTAATATAGATTACTTAGTAATGGATTATCTTGCTGAAGTAACAATGTCAATTCTTCAAAAACAAAAAAATAAAAACCCAAAACTTGGTTATGCAAAAGATATCCCTGAATTAATGGAGAGAATTCTTCCAGTTTGTAAAGAAAAAAATATCAAAGTAATCACAAATGGCGGCGGTGTTAATCCAGAATCTTGCGCTGAAGCTGTTATTGAAGTTGCAAAAAAACTTGGAATCAATAATTTAAAAATTGCTGTTGTTTTAGGTGATAATATTAAAGATTCTATAGATGAAATAATTTCATCAGGTTGTGAATTAAATAACATGGAAACAGGTGAATCAATTATTCAAGTTAAAGATAAATTGTTAAGTGCTAATGTTTATTTTGGTGCTTTCCCAATTGTGAAAGCATTACAAGAAGGTGCTGAAATTGTTATTACAGGAAGAACGACTGATACTGGTTTGACACTTGCCCCAATGATTTATGAATTCAGTTGGAGAGAAAACGATTATGATCTACTTTCAGCTGGTACAATTGCAGGTCATATACTTGAATGTGGTGGACAAGCAAGCGGCGGAAATTTTTTAGGTGATTGGCAATCAATTAATGATTTGGAAAATATCGG
>CAZVBT010000313.1:0-4462 GCA_964625385.1 uncultured Melioribacter sp.
GGTTGATTTATAATTGGTGTTCCAAATAAAGAACCAAAAACACCATAATTTGTAATTGAGAATGTTCCATTTGTTATATCATCTGTAGTTAATTTTTTATTTCTTGCACGAGAACTTAAGTCAACAATATCTTTTGCTAAACCTTTTATACTTTTCTCATCGGCGTTTTTAATATTTGGAACTATTAAACCATTTGGTTCAACTGCAACAGCAATTCCCAAGTTTATATATTTTTTTAGAATAATATTATTACCATCAATTGATGCATTCATTAAAGGAAATTCTTTTAAAGCTTTAACTACTGCATAAGAAATAAAGGGCATGTAAGTTAATTTTATACCTTCATCATGTAAATATTTTTCTTTATTGTATTCAATGAAATTATAAATTGAAGTCATATCAACTTCCATCATTGCAGTAACGTGAACAGAGGTATCGCGACTTTTAATCATGTGTTGCTTTACTTTTTGACGGATATTGTCCATCGGGATGATTTCAACTTTTTTATCTGAGATAGTTAATTTGGTTTCAACTTTTTCAGGAGTAAAACTTACATCAGTTTTTAATTTGCCAGATTTTTTATTGTCTATATATTTTAACAAATCACCTTTAGTAACTCTTCCATTAATTCCTGTTCCGTCGATGTTTTCTAGTTCATCGAAACTAATATTTTCTTTACGAGCAATATTTAAAACTAAAGGTGAGTAAAATTTATTTTCAGAAGATTTTTTAGCATCTGTACGTTTTGGATTTTCTTCTAGTTTTTGAGTTTCATCTGTTTCCATTTTTTTTTCTTTAATATTTTTTTGAACATCTTCCATTTTAACAATACCAGAAGTTGTTCTAATTTTAGCAATAGTTGTTCCAACTGGCACAGTATCATTTTCTTTGAAAAGTATTTCCTCAATTATACCATCAATAGGTGAAGGAACTTCCGTATCGACTTTATCTGTGCTTATTTCTAGAATTATCTCATCACGCTGAACTTTATCGCCAACATTTCTTTTCCATTTAATAATAATTCCTTCCATAATAGATTCACCCATTTTGGGCATTGGAATATCAACGATTGAACCACCAACTTGAGCTGTTGAAGGAATTAAATTTTGTTTTATAGTTTCATTTATAACATTAATATTTTCTTGTACTTTAATATTTTCGGGTTCAGTTTCAATTATTGCTACAACAGTTCCAACATTAACAGTTTCATTTTCAAAAACTTTAATTTCAGAAATAATTCCACTTGCTGGCGAAGGTATTTCAGTATCAACTTTATCTGTAGCTATATCGAATAGTATTTCATCTTTTTCAACTTTATCACCTTTAAGTTTACGCCATTTAATTAAAGTGCCTTCGGTAATACTTTCACCCATTTGCGGCATTACTACTTCAATTTTCATTTTAATCTCTCAATTTTAATATTGTAATAAAGTTTTTAATTCATCATAAATTTTCTTTCTGTTTGGCAACACAGTACTTTCAAGAATTGGATGATAAGGAATTGGAGTATCGAGAGCAGCAATTCTTTTAACTGGAGCATCAAGAAATTCAAAACAATGTTCTGCAATTTGAGCTGAAATTTCAGCACCAAAGCCTGCAAATAAAGTATCTTCATGAATTACTACAACTTTACCAGTTTTTTTAATTGAATTTTTAATAGTATCAAAATCTAATGGGACAATTGTTCTAATATCAATTAATTCAATCGAGTAACCTTCCTGTTCAAGATTTTTAATTGCAAAATTAGATTCATGAACAGTAGCTCCATAAGTAATAACAGATAAATCATTTCCTTCTTTAACAATTTTAGCCTTACCAAATGGAACAAGATAATCTTTATCTGGTTCTGGCGAGCTTGCATAACTTTGACGATATAATCCCTTATGCTCCAAAAATAAAACTGGATCATTTAATCGAAGTGCAGTTTTCAATAAACCTTTTGCATCAGCAGCGTTTGATGGATAAGCGATTAAAATTCCAGGCATGTGAGAAAAAAACCCTTCAATATTTTGACTGTGGTATAATCCACCATGAATGTAACCACCAATAGCAACACGAGTAACAACAGGAGCTTCAAACAAATTGTTAGAACGATAGCGATACATTGTCATCTCATCTCTGAATTGCATAAATGCAGGCCAAATGTAATCACCAAATTGAATTTCAACGCAAGGTTTTAATCCCGTTAACGCAATCCCAACAGCAGTTCCAACAATACTTGCTTCAGCAAGTGGTGAATTAAAAACTCTTTCATTTCCAAATAAAGTTGATAACCCTTTTGTAGCAGTAAAAACACCACCTTTCCCATCAGCAACATCTTCACCATATAAATAAATTTTTTTATTCAATTCCATTTCTTCACGAAGAGCATGATTAATTGCATCAACCATAACAATTGGTTTACCTTCATTCGATAATTTTTCATATTCAAGCAAATCTTTTTTGCCTGATTCGTCAAAAACAAATCTTGTTGCTGATTCAGGTTTTGGTTCTTCTTGTTTCAAAGCCCAATCTGCAGCATCATTAACATGAATTTGAATTTCTTTATTAAATTCTTTTAATGAAAGCTCTGTTAAAATTTCTTTTTTAATTAAGTATTTAGAAAAAAGCTCGATAGGATCTTTCTTTAAATCTGATTCGAGTGAATCTTTTGGACGATATTTTCTTTGATCATCAGATGATGAATGTGAAAATAATCTTACAACGTGAGCTTCAATTAATGCAGGTCCACCTCCACTGCGAGCATATTTGAAAGCAGTTTGTGCGATAGCATTTGATTGTAAAAAATCTGTTCCGTCAACTTCAATTCTTAATAAATTTTCATAACCTTTCATCATTTCTATTATGGATGAATTTTTTCCACCTGATTGATTTTCAATTGGAACTGAAATTGCCCATTTGTTATTTTGAATTACAAATACAACAGGTAATTTTTCTCTGCTTGCCCAATTTACTGCTTCATGAAATTCACCTTGCGAAGTTGTTCCTTCACCACTGCTTACATAAACAACTCCATTAATACCTTGTTTTTTTAATGATAAAGCGGCACCAACAGCTTGTAAAAATTGTGTTCCAGTTGGTGATGATTGAGTTGGAATATTTAATTCTTTTGATGTCCAATGACATGGCATTTGTCTTCCACCAGTGAAAGGATCATTTTCTTTTGCAAGGAATGAAAGGAAAATATCTTCGGGTTTAATTCCAACAGCTAAAGAAAAACACATATCTCGATAATATGGGAAAGCCCAATCAATCCCTTTTTGCATTGCAAGTCCACAAGCAACTTGAATTGCTTCATGCCCAGCACCGGCAATATGAAAAAAAGCCTTACCTTGCTTTAATAAATTCATCACTTTGTGATCCATCGTTCGGGAAAGAGTCATTATTCTTAAAGCATTCATAAGTTCATCTTTCGAAAGACCACCGAAAGAATCTATTTTTCCTGTTGGACTTACATTTTTTATTTTCTTTTCTGTAATTAATTCTTTTCCCATTTTCATTCCTTTTTAATTATGTAGAATGAATTAAAATGTTGTTGATTAATTTTTCTTTTTGGAATTCTTCAATTTCACTGTAATTAAAAATAATTTTAAAGTGATTTAATAATTTTCGTTTTACTTCTTCTATTGCAATTGTTTGACCTAATTCATTTTGAAGAGAAGTAACTTCTTTATCTTTAATTCCACATGGAATAATCCCATTAAAGTAATCTAAATTTGTGTTGATATTGAAAGCAAAGCCATGCATTGTAATCCAGCGAGTTATTTTAATTCCAATTGCGGCAATTTTTCTTTCACCAATCCAAACACCTGTAAAATTTGATTTTCTTTCTGTATGAATTCCATATTCACTGCAAACATTTATTATTACTTGTTCAAGTGAACGCAAATATTCATGTGTATCTTGTTTCCATTTTTTTAGATCAATAATTGGATATCCAACAATTTGTCCTGGTCCATGATAAGTTATATCGCCACCACGATCAATTTCATAAACTGAAATTTTATGTTGATTGAGTTGCAATTCATTAAATAATAAATTTTTTTTATCTGCTACTTTTCCAAGTGTATAAGTATGCGGATGCTCAAGTAAAAGGAAAACATCTTCTATATTGTTATTCATTCGGTTTTCAAAAATTGCTTTTTGCAAATCCCATGCTTCTTTGTAATCAATAAATCCGAGATTTGAATAAATTATTTTTTTATATGTGGATAGATTCGCCGTAAGCATTAGCTGCAGCTTCCATTATTGATTCTGATAAAGTTGGATGAGCATGAACAGTTTTTACAATTGATTCATAAGTAGCTTCTAAAGATTTTGCAATTGTAATTTCAGAAATTAGTTCAGTTGCATCTTGACCAATAATATGAGCACCTAAAATTTCTCCATATTTTTCATCAAAAATGATTTTAACAAATCCCTCACGTTCGCCAACTGCAAAAGCTTTTCCACTTGCCATGAA
>CAZVBT010000314.1:0-14274 GCA_964625385.1 uncultured Melioribacter sp.
TATTGACGAAGTTACAAATGATATTTTATTACAATTAAAATAAAAATTTAATGATTTTCATAGCTGTTTAATTTTCTTCCTTTTTACGAATAACAACTTTAACTGCTTTTCCATTTTCAAGTCTAATTATTTTAGCATTTACTTTTCGAATCAATTCATAATTATGCGTGGCTACAATAACTGTTGTACCACGCTGATTTATCTTTTTCAATATCTCAATAATTTCATCACTGGTTTCAGGATCAAGATTACCGGTAGGTTCATCTGCAAGTACTAGGAATGGTTCATTTATAATTGCTCTTGCTATTGCAACTCTTTGTTTTTCACCGCCGCTTAATGTATCAGGATAATTATTTTGTTTATGTGCTAAACCTACATCTGAAAGAGCATGCAAGACTTTTCTTTTAATTAATTTTCTTGGAGTTTTAACTACCTCCAAAATAAACGAAAGATTTTCATAAACTGTTCTATCGTTCAATAATTGATAATCCTGAAAGACAATTCCAATTTTTCTTCTAAGTATAGGAAGATCTTTTTGACGGATTGAATCTGATGTATAATCTCCAACCTGAACATATCCGGAATCTGGAATAATATCCATATAAATCATTTTTATAAAAGATGTTTTACCGACACCACTTTTTCCAATTACAAATACAAATTCACCTTGTGTAACATGAAGATTTAAGTCGTTAAAAACAGGTTGATTAGAATAATTAAAAACAACATGATTAAATGTTAGCATATTAATTTCTCTTCTTTAATACAAACTGAATTCTTTCGGAATTAGAATTTGCATTTGTAAATGAGAATGCTTCATAACAATCCAAAACATTAAAATTTGATTGTGAAATCATTTCAAAATACTCTTCAAAATGATAAATTTTTTGATAATGAATTTCCTCTTTCTTTATTCCATTACCAAAATCAATGATAAATTTATTTTTATGAATTCTATTCTTCGTATTAAAATGACTCAGTTGTTCATATTTTATATTTTTATATGTTCCTTTTCTGTTTAAGTATCTTTGATATTTTAAACTGTTATTTTTCATGCTTACATCAAATGTAAAAATTCCATTATCATCTAAAATATTTGAAACTTCATGTAACATTTTTAAAAAATCTTTTTTAGTTGTCAAATAATTTATACTATCAAAACAAGAAAAAATAAAATTAAATTTTTTTTTAAAGGGTAATGATAAAAAATTACATCTAACTTTGTTTTGAATTTTGGATGGAGCTTGAATTAACATCTGAAAACACAAATCGCTTGCAACATAAAAATCAAATTTTGTAACTAAATATTTCGCTAATGAGCAATTACCACTTGCTAATTCTAAAGAATATATTTTTTCATCATCAATTAATTTTGAAATTTTATGAATATAGCCCGACCATTTTTTATAATCTATAAATCTCATTAAATGAGAATACAATTCAGAAATATTAGAATAAATATTCTCATTCATTTTTTAATCTATTCTTTAATATTTTTTCTGCCCATTTAACTGCTTCAATCATACTGGTTGGTTTTGCAATACCAAAATCAGCAATATCGAAAGCTGTACCGTGATCCGGAGAAACTCGTATGATTGGTAAACCCGCTGTAAAATTCACGCCAGTATCGAAATTCAGCATCTTAAATGGAATTAAAACTTGATCGTGGTAAATTCCAAGAACAGCATCATAATCTTTATAGCTTTTAGTACCAAAAAAAGCATCTGGCACAAAAGGTCCATAAACAAACTTATTTTTTATTTTTTTAAGTGCCGGAATTATAACTTCCTTTTCTTCAATTCCAATTCTACCTTCTTCTCCGTTATGAGGATTGAAACCAAGCAATGCAATTTCCGGGTTTTTAATATTAAAGTCATTAACTAAAGTCTCTTCTAATACATAAATAGCTTGTTTTAAATTATTAAAATTTATTTTTTTACTTATAATTTTGAGAGGAATGTGGGTTGTTAATAATGCAGCTTTAAGATTTTTTGATAGAAACATCATTAAATATTTTTTTGAATTGCTTAACGATGCATAAAACTCAGTTTGGCCAGAATAACTAATACAAGCAAGTTCAAATGATCTTTTTGAAATTGGAGCTGTGATAACAGCTGATTTTTTTACTCTATGTAAAATTTGATAAGATGTTTCGATTGCATTTGCTGAAGTTAATCCGGAAATTTTTGTTGGAAGACCAACATTTAATTTTGCTTTCCCAATATCTAGTACTGAAATCGCTTTTTTTGTCTCAATTACTTCGTTTAGATTTTTACAGATTTTAAATTCAAACTCAGGATTTGTTATTTCAGCAGCATGTTCAAAAACATTTGAAGGACAAATAAAAATTATTTTTCTTTTTTCCGGATTTTGAATTTTATTAATTGCCTTAATTACTATCTCCGGACCAATTCCATTTATATCTCCGCAAGTGAAAACTAAAGTATTCATCAAAATTTTAACTATTCATACTCAACAAAAATTCTTTATTATTTTTTGTGCCTTTCATTTTATCAAGAACAAATTCCATTGCTTCAGTTGGATCATATTCAGAAATTATTTTTCTAAGTATCCAAACTCTGTTTAATTCATCTTCACGTAATAATAATTCTTCTTTTCGAGTTCCCGAACGATTAACATCAATAGCCGGGAAAATCCTTTTATCACTTAAGTTACGATCAAGTACCAATTCCATATTTCCGGTTCCTTTGAACTCTTCAAAAATTACTTCATCCATTCTGCTTCCAGTATCAATTAAAGCAGTTGCAATAATAGTTAAGCTGCCAGCTTCTTCAGTATTACGAGCAGAACCGAAAAATCTTTTTGGCTTATGCAATGCATTTGCATCAACACCACCAGAAAGAATTCTACCACTATGAGGAATTACTGTGTTATATGCTCTTGCAAGACGCGTAATAGAATCGAGAAGAATTACAACATCATCTCCAGCTTCAACCATTCTTTTTGCTTTTTCAATAACCATATTTGCTACTTGCACATGTCTTTCAGCCGGTTCATCAAATGTTGAACTTATAACTTCTGCCTGAACAGAGCGTTGCATATCAGTTACTTCTTCTGGTCTTTCATCAATTAACAACATTATGATTTTAACTTCCGGATGATTTCTTGTTAATGAATTCGCAATTTTTTGTAACAAAATTGTTTTACCAGCTTTTGGTGGAGAAACAATTAAACCACGCTGCCCTTTGCCAATTGGTGAAAGCAAATCAATAATTCTCATTGAATATTCACCTGGTGCGGATTCTAGTTTTAATCTTTTTATTGGATAAAGAGGCGTAAGGTTATCAAAAAGAGTTCTTTCACGAATAGCTTCGGGATCTTTTCCGTTTACAGCTTCAACACGAAGTAAAGCAAAAAATCTTTCACCTTCTTTAGGAGGCCTTACCTGTCCACTAACAAAATCACCTGTTCTTAAGAGAAATCTTTTTATTTGTGAAGGTGAAACATAAATGTCATCTGGTGAAGGCAGATAGTTATAATCCGCAGATCTCAAGAAGCCATAACCATCTTGAAGTACCTCCAAGACTCCTTTAGAAAACGTTAAGCCATCTTTTGCAGATTGTGCTTCTAAAATTTTAAAGATTAATTCTTGTTTGCGTAAATCGCTGTAACCGGTTAAACCGTAATCTTTTGCAATCTTGTAGAGATCCACAATTTTTTTTGATTGCAATTCTGAAATATCCATTGGCATATTTTGTTACCTATAAATTTGTGAAAAATTTGATTTGATTATTTCGATTCTCAATTTTTTGGGGAATTTTTTTATTGGTTTATTGATTATTTTATTTCAGTAGAACCTTACTGAGGTACACTTGAAAATTAGTTTTCTATTCATAAAATGTCAAGTTTCTTTTGAAATAATTTTTGATTTAATCTCTCCCAATAAATACATACTTCCCAAAAATACCAGACATTCATTTTTTCTTTGTTGAATAAAACTTACTAAAAATTCATTAGGATTTTCTAATAAACTAATTTTAATATTTTTTTCTAAAAGAATATTTTTTATTTGTTCATATTTAGCAGCGCGTTCATATTTCAATTCATAGTAAAATATATCGTCAAAATTTTTGTGTAATAGTTCAATCATTGAAGCTATGTTTTTATCTTTCATCACGCTAAAAATTAGGAACTTCTTTTCATACTTAACTTTTTCTTTATTGAATTCATTAAGAAATGTTTGAATTCCTTCAGTGTTATGTGCTGAATCAAAAATTACTTTTGGTTTATCATTAAAGATTTCATATCTGCCTTGAATTCCGGTGTTCTGAATTACATTTTTAATTCCATTTAAAATTTGGAATGAATTAGCTGGAAAGTTTTCATCAATTGTTTTTATTGCTAGTGCCGAATTTAAAAGTTGATGATAACCTTTTAGAGGTGTTTCATATAAATTAAGATCAAAGTTTTTACACTTTAGTTTTAAGAAATCAATTTTCTCTTCTATATAATTTTTTAATTGAACCAGCCGAGAATTTGTTTCAACGGATTTTTGAATAATAATTTTTTCAGCTTCGTTTTCTAAGTTGCCGATAAAAACGGGTTTACCTTTTTTTATTATTCCAGCTTTTTCATAAGAAATTTTTTCAATTGTGCCTCCAAGATATTCAGTATGTTCTAAACTTATAGATGTGATTACACTTGAAATTGGTTCTATAACATTTGTTGCATCTAATCTTCCGCCTAAACCTGTTTCTATAACTGCGTAGTCAATTTTATTATCAGAAAAATATTTAAATGCCATTGCTGTTGTTATTTCAAAAAATGTTGGTCTTTCACTTTCAATGTATTTATCTATATGATTAATGAACTCAATCAAATAATCATCTTCAATTTCTTTTCCATTAATTTTAATTCTTTCATTAAACCTAACAAAGTGTGGAGAAGTATAAAGCCCAACTTTAAAACCCATTTCCATTAAAATTGAGGCAATGAAAGATGAAGTACTTCCCTTACCGTTTGAACCGGCAATGTGAAAACATTTTAACTTTAAATGTGGATTTCCAATTATGGATAATAATTTTTGAGTACTCTCTAAACCTAATTTTATCCCAAACTGATTTAGTGAAAATATTTTTTGAAGTATTTTTTCTTTATCAATCATTTATTTGGAATGAACCTGTTAGAGAAGATATTTTTTCAATGTATTGTTCAGAGCAATATTTTTTAAGATCATTTATAATTTCATTACTAATATTTGGATTAATAAAATTAGCAGTTCCAATTTGAATTGCTGAAGCACCGACAATCATAAACTCCACAACGTCTTTCCAATTCATAATCCCACCAATTCCGATAATTGGAATATCTACACTCCTTTTTATTTCTAATACTTTTGCAAGTGCAATTGGTTTAATTGCTGGACCGGATAATCCACCAGTAATATTTTTAATTTTTGGTTTTCTTGTATAAATATCGAAAGATGTTCCAACTAAAGTATTAATTGCAGAAACTGCATCAGCTCCTTCTTTTTTTGCAATTGCAGCAAAATCGGCAATTCTTGGAACATTGGGAGAAAGTTTTATAATTATAGGCTTTGTAGTTGCTTTTCTTACTTGCTCTGTAATTTTACCTACCCAATTAATATCATTACCAAAAATTAATCCTCCATCTTTTACGTTTGGACAAGATACATTAATTTCAAATGCTTTAATTGATTTTTGATTTTCTAAAATGTTAACGCATTCGACGTATTCATCTAAAGAACTTGCAGCAATATTACAAATAACTGTTGCATTTAGTTTTTCCAAAAATGGAATTTTTTCTTTTACAAAAATTTCAACGCCAACATTAGCCAAACCAATTGCATTTAACATTCCAGATGGTGTTTCAACAATTCTTTGGGGTGAATTTCCTTTTCTAGGTTTTAATGAAATTGATTTTGTAACTATTCCACCTATCTTGCTTAAATCAGTAAACTCTGAAATTTCATTTCCATAACCAACCGTTCCACTTGCAAGCAGAACAGGATTTTTTAATTCTAAAGGACCAATTTTTACAGATAAATCTACATTCATAAAATTATATCTTTAGAGTTAAACACCGGACCATCTTTACAAATTAATTTGTAATTATTATCAATTGTTTCAATTGGGCAACCTTGACAAATTCCGAAACCACAGGCCATAGCACTTTCAACAGATATTTCGCAATCAATATTATTTTCTAAAGAAAATTTTTGTAAAGCTTTTAACATTGGCGTTGGTCCGCATCCATAAATTTTTATTTTGTTAAAATCGTTTTTGTCAATCTTGTTTTTCATTAATTGAATAACATTGCCATGAAAACCAAAACTACCATCATCGGTTGAATATTTAATGTTAAGTAAATCTTTATCATATATATAATCTTTATTTCTTGCACCGTAAAATGTAATAATTTTTTTATTTGTAATATTTTTTGTTAAAAATGGAAATGGTGCGACTCCAATTCCACCAGCCACAATTATTATTGATTCATAATTATTTTCTACATTGAAACCATTACCAAGTGGACCAATGATATCAATTACATCACCAGATTTTTTATTGGATAAAATTTTAGTGCCTTCGCCATGTATATCAAATAAAAAGTAAAGATATTCATTTTCTACATTGTGAATACTAAATGGTCTGCGTAGCAATGGATAATCAGTTTCAGAAACTTTAATGTTACAAAATTGACCTGCAGTTGCATGCAATGCTATATTTTTTGATAATACTTTTAACAAAAAAATATTTGGTCTTACTTTTTCTACATATTGAACTATTGTTTTTTCGATAAGCATTTTTGATAATGTATAATTGATAATTGGTAATTGCTAATTCTTAATTGATAATTTTAGATTGAATAATAAATTATTTATGTAATATCATTTTTTTTCTTTGTATTAAATTTTGTACAGACTTTCTTCCAACGCTTTGATTTTATCAAGTCTTCTCTGATGTCTTTCTCCTAAAAATTTAGAATTTAACCAAACATCAACTATTGATTTAATAGTTTCATCACCAAGAGTTTTGGCTCCTAAAACTAAAATGTTTGCGTTATTATGTTCACGCGAACTGCGCGCTGAAAATTCATTGTAACAAGTTGCTGCTCTTATACCAGAGAACTTATTTGCAGTAATTGCTGAAGGAATTCCAGTTGCATCTAAAATAATTCCACATTCATATTCGCCGCTTTTAACTCGTTTAGCAATTTGAATTGCAATATCAGGATAGTCAACAGATTCTTCAGTAAAAGAGCCTATATCAGTTAATTCATAATTTTTCTTCAAGTGTTCTACTAATATCTTTTTTGCTTTAACGCCAGTATGATCCGACCCAATAATTATTTTATAAAATTTATTTTCACTTTTAATAAAAGAACATTTGTCAATAATTTTTAATCCTTCTCTTTTTATTCTGTCTAAAGCAAGAGGTGTTAAAACAGAATCTTTTGATATAAAAATTTCTTTTTCACCTTTCTTTATAACTTGCAAAACATAATCTTCAGTAATCAACTTTTTCATAGAAGATCTGTCCTTTTATTCATTTTAAGATATTCTACTACCTGGCGTACTTCCTGAGCTTTATCTTTTCTGCAGACAAGAAGCGCATCTTCTGTATCAATAACAATTAAATCTTCAACTCCAATTGTAGCAACAAATTTTTTTTGAGAATAAATATATGAATTAAATGAATGCTCAGAATATACATCACCGTAAATAGCATTGCCCTCTTCATTTTTTTCAGCAATTTCATAAACAGCTTCCCAACTACCAACATCATTCCAATAAAATTCTGCTTTGGATAGAAAAACATTATCTGCTTTTTCCATAACACCAAAATCAATAGAAATACTTTTTAGTTGTCCATATACATTTATTAATTCTTTTTCAAATTCTTGAGAATCAATTTTACTTTCGAGTTGAATTAACCCTTGATATAAATCTGGCAAATATTTTTTTATAGAATTTATTATAGCATCAACACGCCAAATAAAAATCCCGGAGTTCCACAAAAAATCACCTGCTTGTAAAAATCTTATTGCTGTATTCAAATTAGGTTTTTCTGCAAAAGTTAAAACCTTGTAAATATTTTTTGATACTTCATTTTCATCAAACTGAATATATCCATAACCAGTTTCTGGTCTTGTAGGTTTTATACCAATTGTTAGTAAACCTTTGGAATCGTAAGCAAAATCGGAAGCATTCTTCAAGCAGTTCTTAAATTCTTCTTCATCTTTAATCAGATGATCTGATGGTAATGTAATTGTAACAGCTTCAGGATTTTTTTGTTTTATAAGAATTGAAGCTAAACCAATACAAGCGGCAGTATTTTTACCAAAAGGTTCAGCAATAATATTTTCTTGAGGTATCTGAGGAAGTTGTTCAATAACAGTAGGTTTTTGAACCATATTTGTAATTACATAAATATTTTCATTATTAACTAAGCCGTTCAATCTTTTAACTGTATTTTGAATCATTGTATTATCGTCAAAAATTTTGATTAGTTGCTTTGGTTTTTTTTCTCGGCTTCTTGGCCAAAATCTTGAACCAACACCGCCAGCCATAATTACAGCATAAATTTCCATTTAGAACCCCTTTTGTTTTGATAAGATTGATTTTCCAAAATTTTCAGCTCGTGTTAAGTAATTTGTAATATCAACTTCTTTGTTTTTGACTAAAGCAACAATTACTATTAAACAAGCTCTTAAAGATTCAATAACATTAATGCTTGGAGCTAATTTTTTTTGATTAAGTAATTCCAATCCTTTTGCTAAAACTGTATGCATCTCAGAAATCATCTCGAAATTCATTTTTTTTGAAAGAGCTGCATTTTCATTAATTGTTTTTATTATGCTATTCATTTCTCCATCTGTAAAATTAAATTTCAATACCCGATTTAGAAATGAATCAAATTCTTTTATTGGTTTAATAATCGTTTCTTGATAGGAATCAAATGAAATCTTTTCGTTGTTTTCAATATCGTCCATAATTAAAGCTTCTTTAATTTCGTCAGCTTTTGATCTTTTAGGAACATCAACTATTTCATCAATTTGTGTGTAAGTTCCTTTAATTTCAAATTCTTGCATTTCTTGATTTGATATCTTTGGTTCAAATCTTTTAAATACTTCCCTGATATTTACAGGAGTTAAAACATCAAGAACTAAGTTTAATTCTCTAACAAGTGAAAGAGCATGCTCTTTGAATTTATCTGATAATTTCAGGAAATCAATTTTCCCATTATGAAGGAAATTATAAATCTCATGAATTTTTATTCCAAGTTTTGAAAGTTCAGTTATTTTTTTGAAATTCTTAATTTCTTCCAGTAAATCATTAGAATCGTTCAAACGTTCTTTTATAATAGCAACAGTTTCAATTTTTTCTGAACTTAATCTTAAATTATTAGCTGCTGCAACTATACACTGAATAATATATTGTTTTGCGAAATCCAATTTGCTCTGTAATGAAATGTTAAAAATAGTATTGAAATGTAATGAATTTTATGCATTTTTTAATATTGAAAAAAGAACTTTACATATATTTGTAAATAATTTATTCACAAAAAGAAGGATAAAAATGTTAATCACAACTACAAATACAATTGAAGGTAAAAAAATTGTTCATTATCTTGGTTTAGTTTCTGGTGAAGCTATAGTAGGAGCTAACATTTTTAAAGACATATTTGCAAGTATTAGAGATATTGTTGGTGGTCGTTCAGCAGCTTATGAAAAAGAATTGAGAACAGCTAAAGATATTGCTATTAATGAAATGATAGAACAAGCAAAATTATTGGGCGGAAATGCTGTAATAGCAGTTGATTTAGATTATGAAACCGTTGGACAAGGTGGTTCGATGCTTATGGTTTCTGCATGTGGCACCGCAGTTAAATTGGAAGATTAGTTTGTTGTTTCAGGGTTTATTTAAATCCTGAAACAACTTTAACTTAATTTTCATTTTTAACTTTGAAACCTTTCATCATCCATTTTTTTGCAATTAATAAACCTATTGAACTTATAATTGCAATAATTCCATATATAAACCACATTGTCTCAGTATTCATCAATTCTTTTGGTGCATTTGCCGGGCAATAATTTAAAAGAAACCATCCTGAATATAAGCTAGTTATAATTTTCGTAAGAAACCAAGGAAACTGCCCTATTCCCATATAAATTCCGGTCATATTTTTCGGTGCAATTTCTGCAACCCATTGTAAAAATCTTGGCTGCCACATTGCTTCACCAATTGTCATTATGAAAAGATATAAAAGAAGATTTGTCATGGTTGGACCGAGTGCTAAAATAAAAGTTGGTGAGGCCATAACAAAGGTGCCAATAATCATCATATTGTATGGATTTTTTTTAGCTGTTAAAGCTGCAACCATTGGTGTCAGAATAAATATTAAAATTGGATTCAGATTAACAAAAAATTCAAAATTATCCTGAACAAAACCATCAAATGCTCTACTTGTGTACAAAGGTAAAGTTAACCAATTATGTGCGAACAATGTTTGAACAGGAATCAGTATAAAAATAAAGTATAAAAATCTTAAATCTTTCAATGGAAAATTTTTGATATAAAATTTCAACTTTTCTTTAGCAGACATTTTATTAAGATCATCTTCATTTTCAATTCTGTTTTTTTCTTTGTTAACATCTTCAATAGCTGACTGAACTGCTTTTTTAGAAATTATAGAATAAACAACAAACCAACCAACGATTGTTAATGCAACATAAACCCAAAATACACCAAGTATTCCAAAACTTTTTCTTACAGGTGGAGAAATTAATCCAGGTAAAAAACCACCTAAATTCATTAAAGCGTAAAGCATTGCATACCCCATCGCAGCAGTTTTTTCTGTTGTAAGTTTTTTTACGCCGGCATAACATGCAGGTTGATAAATGCCATAACCAAGAACAATTCCTAAAATTCCAATCATTGAAAATATATGAGCTGAATTTCCAAAACCAGTTTCTCCGATAGAAGGAGAAATTGTTAAAAATATTCTTCCAACAAGCATGAGAAAAAGTGAGATCAAAAGTGCTTTTCTTAAACCAATAATATCAACAGTAGCACCTAAAAAAAGCATGCTTAAAGTAATACCGGCAGTTAAAACACCAACCATTCTGCCAGCTTGAATATCATCTAAAGAAATAAATTCATTAAAATAAATTGCTAATAATCCTACAATTCCAAAGTAAGTTAATCCTTCTAAAACATAAGAGAGATTTAAACCAAATAACGCCCTTGAAGTGTGAAATAAATCTTTAAATGGTTGTGTTAATTCATTCAAAGTATTTTTTAATAAATTAGTTTTAGTTTCATTTTCCATTTTAACCTCATTATTGAATAATATTGACTTCAGGTTCAAGTAAAATATTAAACTTTTCAAGCACTACATTTTGAACTTTTTTTGCAAAGTTTAAAATTTCAATACCAGTTGCATTTCCATAATTAATTAAAACCAAAGCTTGCTTATCATAACATCCAACATTTCCTTCGCGTTTTCCTTTGTAACCAGCATTTTCAATCAACCAACCAGCAAATATTTTATATCCATTATCAGTTTTGAAATAATTAACTTCAGGATATTTTGATAAAATATTTAGAAATGTTCTTTCATCTATTTCAGGATTTTTGAAGAAACTTCCGGCATTACCTAATAGATTATAGTTTGGTAGTTTTGAATTCCTGATTTCTCTTATTGTTTTGCTTACAATATCCAAACTCAATTCATCTTCTTTATAGTTTGAGAATGCATTCTTAAGCGATTTGTATTCCAGATTAAATTTTTTCTTTTTTGAAAGTATAAGTTTCACTTTAATAATAAAATAATCATCCTTTAAATTTTTGAAAACACTTTTCCTGTAATCAAACTTGCAATCATCTTTAAAGAATGTGATATATTTATTTTGAGAAAATGAATAACCTTCAAGAGAATAGAAAATATCTTTTAATTCAGTCCCATATGCTCCAATATTCTGGATTGGAGCAGCACCAACAGTCCCCGGTATTGCTGTTAGATTTTCGATACCATAAAAGTGATTTTCTATACAGAAAGAAACTAAATTATCCCAAACTTCACCTGAATAAGCAGAAACAATAACATTATCTTCATTTTCATCTTCTAATTCAATTCCTGTTAAATTATTTTTTATTACCAAGCCATCAAAGTCGTTTACAAATAATATGTTACTTCCACTACCTAAAAATATTTTTTGTGAATGTTCTGAAATTTCTTTTAACATAATATTCAAATTTTCAGAACTTTTTAATTCTAATAAATATTTAGCAAATGTATTTACTCTAAATGTGTTGAAATTTTTAAGATTAATATTTGTTCTTATCATCTTTAAACTCAATTCTTCCAATTTATTAAAGATAAATTTTTACCATCTGAATTTATTAATACTGCTCCGTGATAATCAGTCCGTAAAATTTTTATTTTATTTTTCTTCAGTCTTTGTATTATTTCTTTATGTGGATGTTTAAATTTATTGGCAATACCAACACTAATTAATGCAAGTGTGGGCGAAACATATTTAATAAAATTTTCACTAGTACTTGTTTTACTACCATGATGACCAACTTTCAAAATATCTGCTTTCAAAAAAGATGAGTACTGATTAATGTATTCTTTTTCCATTTTTATTCCGAGATCACCAGTAAACAAAATGGCATTTTTACCATAAACAACTTTGATAACTCCACTTTTGTCATTAATTGTTTTACTTACATTATTAATTTTATTGTTGTTTAGTACATAAACGACAGCATTTCCAATTTGCAATTTTTCCTTTTGGTAATGATGAAGTTCAATTTTTTTGGAATTAATAAATTTTTCGAACTTGATATCCTTAACTTCATCTTTAGTTAAAATTGGTTTATAAATTTTTTTAATTTTATCATACTTAATAAGTGATAAAAAGCCCATAAAATGATCGGCATCTGTGTGAGAAACAAAAGCATAATCAATTTTATTAATTCCAAGTTTATTCATCAAAGGTAAAATAATTTTTTTACCATTATCAAAATTTATATCTGCATTACCTGCATCAATTAATGCTGTTTGATTATTAGGAAATTTAACAAGAAATGCATCACCTTGCCCAACATCAATTGCAAGAATAGATAATTTATAATTTTGTAGTAATTCATAATTATCAATTTTTTCATAAATAAAAAATGTTGAAACTACTAAGACTACAAATACTAATTTCTTAAAAGTATGCCTAAAATATTTTATTAAACTAAATAATAATCCTATTAATAAGTAAAACAAAATACCATCATAAAGTGAAAATGGCTTAATATTTAATGAAGAAAAATTTAATGAACCAAGTTTATTAATTAAATATAAAATTATAAAAGATGTCAGTTCATTTAATGATGCATAATAAATTGCAATTTGTGTAGAAACAAAACTTAAGACGACTGATACTATTCCTAATCCAAGTATAATTCCTGTCATAGGAATTACAATAATATTTGCTACTATTGAAATTAAAGACAATTTATTAAAATAAGCTAATGTAAATGGTAATGTACCAATTTGAGCTGCAACGGTTGTTCCAACAAACAAAAAAATATATTTAACAAACTTATTCACTTTTAAAGATGATATTATTTTGTTTATGATAGGGGCAATAATTATCAATGACATTATTGCAGAAAAAGAAAGTTGAAAACTTGGATTAAGTAAATCTCTGGGATTAATTAATAATAAAATAAAAGCTACTACAAACAAAGAATTCAAACCATTCGTTGCTCTTCCAAACAATGGTAAGAGTAAAATTATTGAAGTCATTAATGTTGCTCTAACAACCGGAGCTCCGGAACCAGTCAAAAGCATAAAAAATATTAAACCAAGTATCGTTAAAACTATTCTTAACGACATATTAAAACGACTAAATAAAAACAAGAAAATTATTACAACATAACTTACATGCAATCCAGAAACAGCAAGGACATGTATAACACCAACATTTATAAAATCTTCATTTATCTGGTCATCAATTTCACTTCTATCAGCTAAAATTAATCCTCTTAATAAATGATATGTTGATTTGTTGTAAATTTCACTAAGTCTATCATCAACAAACTGCCTGATTTCAAAAATAAAGTTTGAAAATGTTGAAACAGAATTATCAATTATCTTCAAATCATCTTTCTTATAAACACTAGCAATAAAATAAATACCTTTTTCATTCAAATATTTTTCATAATCAAATTCGAACGGATTACGTTGATTTCTTGGTTTTATTACAGTTGCCTTAAGATATATTTTATTC
>CAZVBT010000315.1:0-2164 GCA_964625385.1 uncultured Melioribacter sp.
ATTCCACAAAAGGGAATTAAAATAGATGTTGTTCTTAAAGCTTTAATTTTGAGAACATTAAAAATCACTAATGGAAATCAAGTTAAAGCTGCAAAAGTTTTGGGACTATCTCGCTCAAAACTTCGTTACAGAATGGAGCAATTAGGAATTGAGGTAACGAAAAATATAAGTTGAAATAATTAACTTCACCTTTTTGCTAATCTTTTTCAAAAATTCTTCGATAATAACCACAGCATTTAATTAATTGTAGATTGCTTATCAGTTGGCTAATATTAAACATTATACTGAAAATTTAATTTTAATTTGAAAAAAAATTTAAAGGCACAGTAATTGTCAAAGTTCACTAAAAATGGGATTTAATATGTCTAACGAATTCAAAAATCAAATTTTTGAAAAACTACAACATGGAACCTCAGAAGAAAAGTATGAATTAATTAATAACCTGAATTATTCTGAACTTGATGACGATATTATCAAATCAATTTCAAATTTACTTTCCGATGATGATAAAGGTGTAAGAAATGCCGTTTCAATGTTTATTATAAATTCTCATGATTCAGAATTTTCGAAATATGTTGTTCCATTTGTAACATCAAGTGATATATCAATACGAAATTTAGCTGGTGAAATTTTATTAAAACTTGGTTCAAATGCTATTGAAGCAATGATTGAGTTTGATCATCAAAATGATGACGATACCTTAAAATTTATTGTTGATATTTTAGGATTGATTGGCGATCAACGTGCATCTCTTTTTGTAATGGGAATTTTAAGTTCGTCTGAAAATGATAATGTAATACTTGCTTGCATTGAAGCATTAGGAAATTTGCGCTATGAAAATTCAGTAGAAGTTTTAATGCTTTTTTATGACAGAAATGAATTGTACAAACCAACAATTGTTGAAGCATTAGGAAAAATTGGTTCAACAGAAGCTCTCGGCTTTTTAACATCAAAATTTTCTCAGGAAGATGAATTGACCCAATACTCAATTTTAGAAAGTCTTGGTTACTTAGGCAACATTGAAACATTTTTCTTTTTATTAGAACAAGTAAATAATGTCTCAGGTCCATTAGTAATTCCATTAATTACATCGCTGGCAAAATTAAAAGAAAGATTTTCACTTGATATTCCGTTTGATAATAAAATGAAAAGTTTGCTTGTGTACACAATTAATGAAGGAACAATAGAAAATAAAAAAGTAGCATTTGATTTAATTGAATCATTTGATGATAAAGATATTTTAGTTGCAGGTTTATCTCTTTACGGAGAAGATCCCGAATTAGATGAATTAATAAAATCAAAACTTTTTAGAAATATTGAATATGTTTACAAAGAAATCGGCAAAGTAATATCAAATAATCCGAAGAACTTACGACAGCTTTTAAATCTTTTTATTCAATCAATCGCATACATAGTTGAATATCAAATATCACTTGATATTACAATGGTTGAAATCCGTTCAATTACACAAGCCGTAAGTGGATTACTTGAAAACCCTGATGAAGAAGTTCGCAAATCTTCAATGGAAATTTTATTCTATCTTGATCCTGAAACAGCATTGCTATTTACAGATACAATAATGCAGGATGAAAATGTATGGAACAGATTAAGATTAGTTGAACTATTAGAAAATGTTCAAAGCGAAAAAGTTATAGAAGTTTTAGAAAAATTAACAAAAGATGAAGATGAAATGGTGCGCGATCGTGCTCAATTCATTTATAACTTAAGAATTAATAACGTATCAGCTAATTAAATTTATAGATAAAATGAATCCAACTTTTAATTTCAATTTGGCTGGGGCAATTCAAGGTTCAAATGCTGTTGGTGCAAAACCAGTAGTAATGTCTGCATCTTTATTTGAAAATATTAGAAAATATATTTATGAAAACACCGGAATTTATTTTCAGGATAACAAAAAATATTTTCTGGAAAGCAGACTTCAAAGAAGAATGAATTACTTAGGTCTAAAAACATTTGAAGAATATTTTGACTTACTTCGTTTTGGTGTAAATGGACAAAGCGAAAAAAAATATTTTTATGAAGCAATTACTATAAACGAAACATTCTTCTTCAGAAATCAACCGCAGTTAGATGCTCTTGCACAAACAATTTTGCCTGAAATCATACCATTAAAACAATCAGCAGGAAAAAATAAAATTAGAAT
>CAZVBT010000316.1:0-3318 GCA_964625385.1 uncultured Melioribacter sp.
TACACCATCAAAAAGAGCGGATTCGAATTCTTCGCGATCAGCGGGCATATATTCTTTTGTTCTACGATATAATAGATATACTTTTTCAACACCTTTACAACGAATAGCAGCGCGGGCACTATCCATTGCAGAGTTTCCACCACCAATCACCGCAACGTTTTTGCCTAAAGAGACATTTGTGTTATGGTGATAATTCCAAAGAAAGTCAATTGCGTTCAGAATTTCTTTATCTGAAGTAATATTTAATTTATTTGATTTCTCTGCCCCGATTGCAATGTAAATGTATTTGTATCCTTCTTGTTTTAGATTGTTTATTGAAAAGGACTCATTCGCTCCAAAAATAAATCTAACACCAAACTGTTCAATAAATTTTATATCATTATCAATTGCGGACTGTGGAATTCTAAATTGCGGAAGAACATTCTGCACAATTCCTCCTGCATTCATATTTTTTTCAAAGACTGTTACATCGCAACCTGATTTTGCTAAAAAATATGAAGCAGATAAACCTGATGGACCAGCTCCAATTATTGCAACTTTTATTTTGTGATTTATTTCCGTGAAAGAAAGATCTTTTATAAAATTTTTATAACCATTTAATGCAGCTTCTTTTTTAATGTCACGAATTTTAACCGCTTCATCATAATCAATTCTTGTGCAATGATACATACATTGATGATCACAAACATAGCCGGTAATATGCGGTAAAGGATTTTTATCTGTTATAACTTGCAATGCTTCTTCATAATTTCCTTCTTCAACAAGTCTAATGTATTCCGGTACATCCTGATGAATTGGACAAGCAACTTTGCAAGGTGCAATAAAACAATCAAATGTTTCAAGTTTTTCAGGCACTTTGATTGACTCGACTGTTCTGATTTCTTTTTTATAAAGTGGATTATTTAAAGAATCTTCCGCAAGTGTTTTTAACTTTATTAAATCAATGTAGTTATTATTTTGTGTTGTAACTTCTTTTATTTTTTCAGCTATTTGATTAAGCCTGTTATATCCGCCGGGTTTTAAGAGTTCAGTTGCGAAAGTAACTGGTTTTATTCCTGTTTCGAAAATAGCTTTTATATTATTTACCGAAGCTCCTCCTGAAAACGAAATATTTATTTCACCATTAAAATGCTCTGCTAATTTTAAAGCAAGATTTATCGTTAGTGGAAAAAGTGCTCTGCCGGACATATACATTTCATTGCCTGGCATTCGTTGTTTTTTATTTTTTACTGCGAGTGTGTTAGAAAGTTTTATTCCAAATTCTTTACCATTTTTTTTTGCAAATGCTTTTAATCTTTTTAGCATTTCGATAGCATCATTCCATTGCAAGTCATTTTCAAATGAATGCTTATCGAGAAAAATTTTTTTATATCCAAGATTTTCTAAAGTGTATTTTACAAAATCATATCCAAGTAGTGTCGGATTTAATTTAACGTAAGTATCTAAATCTTTTTCTTTTATAAGATATTTTACAATTGATTCAATTTCGTTTGGCGGGCAACCATGCATTGTTGAAAGTGTAACAGAATTTGAAATGTTTGACGAAATATTTTCAATAGCATTAATCAGAATTTTATCGTTGTTTAATTCATTGTGAATAAAGTTAATTAGTGTGGATTTATAATTAACAAATAAGTTTGATTGTGTAGCATTTTTTAATTGTTCAATAAAAAAATCCATTCTTTCAGTTTTTATTCCTTCCAGGTCATATCCAACACTCATATTAAAAATAAAACCAGTTTCTTTGTTTTGAGATAATCCGAAATATTCTTTGATGAAGTGAAGCAGTATCCAGGCTTTTAAATATTCGTCATAAGATTGTTCAAGTTTAAGTTCCTGAGACCATTCAACATTATATCCTTCATCTTCTGCATCAATACATGGACGGTCAATTTTTAACTCATCAACCTTTTGCACAGTTTTTAATTCAAAAAATCTTCCGCCGGTTAAGTAAGCCGAGATTATATTTTGTGTCATTTGAGTATGAGGACCAGCAGCAGGACCAATTGGCAAATCAAGGTTGCGATTTAAAAATGATGTTGTGTTTATATTTTTTACATTAAAAAAGTTTATTGATTTAATCCCAAATACACTTGAGTGAAATTTGTATTCATTAAAAATTTGACCAAGAAGTGAATCAAACGAAAGCGGTTTCATTATATCCGCCATATTAATTCTCCTTTTATAATGTAAATATCTTTATTTATACTTAATTTATAAATAGAAATTTCAAAGAAATATTTTTCAATTATTATGTGAGTTATAAAATGAAAGAAAAATTATTTAATGCCGTTGAGCAAGAGAAGGAAAATCTTTTTGCTTTAATTCAAAAATTAATTCAAATCAAAAGTTACAGCGGTGAAGAAAAAGAAATAGTTGAATTCATCATTTCTAAAATGAAAGAATATGGATTTGATGAAGCTTACCATGATTCATTTGGAAATGCAATTGGAAGAATTGGCAATGGTCCAATAAAAATTATGTATGATGCACACATTGACACAGTTAAAGTAACTGAAACTGAAAATTGGCAATATCCACCTTTTGCCGGTGAAATTAAAAATGGGAAAATTTATGGACGCGGAGCTGTTGATGAAAAACCTGCTATGGCTGGTTATTTAATTGCTGGAAAAATCTTAAGGCAACTTTTTAATGAATTACCTTTTACCCTTTATGTTGTAGGTTCTGTTCTTGAAGAAGATGCTGATGGTTATCCTCTTTATCATATAATTCAAAATGAAAAGATAAAACCTGATTTTGTTTTACTAGGTGAACCAACAGATTTAAAAATTTATCGTGGTCAACGTGGAAGGATGGAAATAAAAATTACTACACAAGGAAAATCTGCTCACGGTGCTCACAATCAAAAAGGTGTTAATGCTATTTACAAAATGCAGCCAATTATTTCTGATATTGAAAAACTTGATAAAAAGTTGAAACCAAAATCACCACTTGGAAAAGGTTCAATAACAGTTAGTAATGTATTATCTAAAGCTCCATCTTTATGCTCAGTTTCAGATTTTTGCGAAATTCATATTGATAGAAGATTGACAATAGGTGAAAATAAAAATACTGTCTTAAAAGAATTAAAAGACATTGCAAAGAAAAATAAAATTGATGCCAAAGTTTCAATTCCAAAAGTAGAAGGACAAAGTTGGAAGGGAACAAAGTTTTCAGCTGAAGCATATTTCCCAACATGGTTTTACGATGAAAATCATCCTTTGGTAAATGCTGCAATGAAAGCTTCAAAAATTTCAATTGGTAAAGCTAAAACTGGTGTTTGGAGTTTTTCAACAAATGGTGTTTCTACTGCTGGTC
>CAZVBT010000317.1:0-3357 GCA_964625385.1 uncultured Melioribacter sp.
TTGACTTTTCAACTTTGACTGGTTTTTCCAAAGCCAATTCAATTACACCATTTACACCACTAAATGAATAATCCAATTTACCTGAGTAGTTGCCATTAATTTTTTTACTATCATTTAAAAAGAACTGAGTTTTATCAAGAACATTTCCTTTTGTATTTGGATTTGCATTTGGCCAAATCCAATTATTTTCATTTTCAAAATTATCAACTACAAATCCATTAAAAGTAAATTTCTTCTCAGTGCGAAAATCAATCACTTCTGTTTTTGTTGTTTTGACATATTCAATATCACCAATTCCTTCTTTAATGGTTAAACGATAAAGTGAATTGTAGTTCAAAGGTTGTTTAGGTTCAAATTCAATAATTCCAAGATTATAACGACTTTGATTTACGGTAACAGGAACAGATGTGCCTAAGCTGTCCGTTAAAGAAATTTTTCCTGATAATGTTGTGCCATCAATTCCTTTATCGAATTTTAGATATAACATTAATGTTGTTGAAAGGTCTTTTAAATTGTTTGTTGGATAAGTTGCTAATAAGTTAAATTGTGAACGTGTTTTGAATGTAAAAATTTTTTCTTGCGGTAAATAAACACCAAAATGTGTTTTGGCCGAAGTTGATATTTTAACTGTGTATTTTGTTCCTTGAATGTAACCTTTAGTTGGTGTAAAAGTAAGTGTTTTAACATCTGAATCCCATGATAAACTACCATCAACTGTTGGAGTAATAGAAAATGCTTTTTGAGTTTCTTCCGGATTCATTCTAATATCAAACTGAACGATTACTTTTGAAACATTACTTACTTCGTTTAAGCTATCTATTGGGGAGTAACTTAAAATTTTAGGTGGATCTAAAATTGGATTGAGCGATAACAATCTATCAGCAAAAACAGATTGATTAGCTTTAGCAACAATAGAAACAGTATCGGGTTTCATATTGGCAGCTTCAATAACTAAATTATAATTGCCCGGTTCAACTTCATCAAAAAAGTAAAAACCATTATTGAAATTATCACCATTATAAACTTTATTAACCGGCAGCAATGTAACTTTAATGTTATTGATTGGTTTGTAATTATCATAAGTGCCAGCTAATGGAGAATAAGAGGAAGGGACTTTATCTAAAATATCCCGAACAATACCAGCAATTATTCCAGTTTTAAATTCACCAGCATTAAAATATTGAAAGAAAGAACGAACAATAGCATAAGCTTCGTGGCGTAAATAATAATCATTTTTTAATCTAAAACTTTCAGGTATGTAATCATGAAACGAACCTTCGGATAAAGTACCGGGCATATTTAAACCTTTGAAAACCCCAAGATAAGGTTGACCAGTGCCATAAAAATCAAAATCACCTGCAACCATTTTGCGTGTAGTTCTATTTACTGTAAAAATATTTTCTGCGAGATAATTAGCCATTACTAATGAGCCAGCGTAGGTTGGCGCAGTTGTTCTTCCTTGAAATAAAATTAAAGTATAATTTGCTTTTGTTGATGTTCCAGTTGCATTGCTATGAATTGAATGGAAGTAATCAACATTATTTGCATTTGCAATTGAAACAATTTGTGAAAGTGGTAAATCATCAGAACTGTTATTTGTAACTCTTGTCATTATAACAGTTGCGCCAAGATTTTCCAACAATTGTTTAACATGAAGACCTTTGCCTAAGTTACCTTCTGATTCCCAAAAGCCAGTTTCAGGAATATATCTATCATCACTATCATGGCCACCATGGCCGGGATTAATACAAATTTTAATTCCGGATAATGATTGAGCAAAGGCACTAAAGCTTAAAAGTAAAATAAAAAAATTTATTAATAGGAAATTTTTCATATCAAACCTTATTGTTCATACTTAATTGTAATTTTTCGTATTACACCATTATCGGTGTGATAATAAACTTCATTGATTGAATTGCCCCAAGTAGGATAAAGTGAAATTTCATTTTGGTTTTCAGTAAGATTGAAATATTTACCAGTGTTAATGTTTGCAATGTAAATTTCAGATGAAGTTATTATTGTTCCATTATCAAGATCCTTCATAAATAAAATCCAATTACCATCAGGCGACCAACTTGGAAAATTTGCATAGCCGACTTTTCTTAAAATATTTCCATTCAAGTCAGAAACATAAGTTCCTTTTCCCGCAAGTGTGAATAGCAACTTAGTCTTGTCGGGTGAAATTGAAGGCCAGATGTAATATCCATCTCCTGCAGGTGCTAAATATTTTTTAACACCATTTTGATAGAGGACAATTTTATTCATATCGACTGAAACTGAAATATCATCCGAATTACTTTTTGATAATGATGTACTTGACGGAATTTGTACAAATTCATTTTGCTTTAAATATGATTTAGAGAAATTGTTTGTTGTTTTCAAGATTTTCAAATCACGAATGTTATCTTCTTTTAAAGAAACTTGTTGTTTCTTCAAGTTATATGATTTTAATGATGAAAATATTTTCCCATTGATAATTTTATTTTCCCTAAAAAAAATTTCATTACCATCAAAACTAAAAACAGGATCTAAACCAGCACCGCTAGCATTTGTAATTCTTTTTATTCTTCCATTTGATAAATCTTTAATCCACAAACCTTGACAATTTTCTTTTGACATTAATAACAATTTTCCATCTGGAGAAATTAACGGATGATAAAATGTTCCATCTTTTAAAGTTGTAATCGGTTTATCTTCAATAATTTTTATAGTCTGAGAAAAAACTATGTTAAAAACTAACGTTAAAATTATTAAAAGCTTTTTCATTTTTACTCCAAAACACTTTTATAGGTTTTGATTGATTTGTAATAGAAGTTTCATTTTCGACTATAATAATCTATATTTCTGTTTAAAAAACCAACTACACAGTTGGGTGGTTTAAATATCTTACTTTATTATGAATTTTGTAATAATAACAAAGTCTATCTTTATGACATTTGAAATAAGAAATTATCATCAACAGGATTATGAAAAACTTTTTGAAATATGTTTAAAAACTGGTGATAGCGGAAAAGATGCAAGTAAAATTTATAAAAACACAAAATTGCTTGGAAGATTTTACGCAGCACCATATGCAATTTTTCACCCTGAACTTACTTTTATATTATCATTGAACGATGAAGCAGTTGGATATATAATCGGCACGAGCAATTCACAAAAATTTTATGAAATAACAGAAGAGAAATATTTTCCTGAATTAAGGAAAAAATATCCGTTACCAGATGAAAATGATTCATCTGCCGATGCAAGAATAATCAGATTAATTCATAATGGGCATAAACCTAAAACTGAGTTTCAAAATTATCCCGCTCATTTACATATTGATATTTTACCAGTTGGACAAGGAAAAGGTTTTGG
>CAZVBT010000318.1:0-2736 GCA_964625385.1 uncultured Melioribacter sp.
GATGCACGTAGCAAAGCTTTTCCATTTAATAAATTTGGTTGATAGATAAAAAATGGTAATAATCTTTGTTCAAAATAAAATGCTTGAGAACCTGTCTGAGTTGTATTTCCACTGAAAAGTCTTCCTACAATTTGTCCTTTCAATAAATCATTGCTTGCATAAAAATTTGAAGTAACACCTTGAGTGATAAAAAAGGCTAATGCTTGAAATTCTCTTGGTGTTTGCTCGGGAACTTTCATTGGATCAAAATTCCATACATTCTGAGAAAATGCTATTGATGTAATAATTAATGAAACAATAAATATTTTTTTCATATCATCCTCTGAAATGATATTTAAATGAAAGAGGATTTTTCATTTATTCCCTCCATAATTTTTGTTAATATATTTACTAATGAAAAAATCCTCTAATACAATAAACTAATTTTTCTTTACATAGTTTTGAACATTAGTCGTACCAAATGCACCATTATTAGTTGAGCCGAAACCTTTTTCTGGAGTTGGAGCTGTGTTTTGTGTCCCACTAATTAATACAACTTCATATTTCATTGTGTTTGGATTTACAGAAGTGTTGATTTGATAAATACCTTCATTTGATGCAGCACTTGGTTTTGTCTGAACGATAGAAATTTTATGGATATCTGTATTTGTTGATTTTGTTAGAACATAAGTGCCTTCATAAACAATAGAAGTTTTGTTCTTGTTAACTTGTTTTACAAAGTAAGTATTGTTCTCATTAAAAGTAGCGTAAATACTATCAATACCCCCAACAGAAGCAAAGATTGTATTCAATAATGGCGCAACATTAGAACCAGTTGAAATCCATGTTCCAATTATGGGATCTTTTGGATTTGATTCAACTGGATTATCTTCACTTTTTTTGCATCCAAAAAGAAGAATAGTAATTACTGCAACAGCTAATAACTTTTTCATTTGTTCCTCCTTTTATTTTGTTTGATGTTCTTTATGAATGGAAAGAAGTTTTTTCCTATCAACTTTTCCTGCTTCATTTTTGGGAATTTCATTTACAAAATTGAAATGCTTTGGAATTTTATATTTAGCTAAACCACCTAAACAAAAATTTTTAATTTCTTCTTCATTTAAACTTACATTTTCTTTATTAACAATAAAGGCTGAACCAACTTCTCCCCATTTTTCATCTTCTACACCAATAACAGCAACTTCTTTCACTTTTTCATTTGTTAATAAAAACCTTTCAATTTCTGCCGGATAAACATTTTCGCCACCGCTTATGAACATATTTTTCTTTCTATCAACTACAAAGAAATAACCTTCATCATCTTTCATTACCATATCACCTGTGTGAAACCAACCATCAGTAATTGATTTTGCAGTTTCATCTGGTTTGCGCCAATAACCTGGAGTAACAACATGAGATTTTAACCAAAGCTCACCAATTTGATTTACCCCAAGTTCAATACCATTATCATCTACAATTTTAACATCGAAGTAAAAATTTGGAAATCCTATTGAACCTTTTTTTCTAATTGCATCTTTTTGATGAAGAGAAAAAACATTTGGACCAACTTCAGTTAAGCCATAACCTTGTCGAATAAATATTCCTTTTTCGTGCCATTTGTTAATTAATGGAATTGGCATTGGTGCACCGCCGACAATAGCATAACGAACAGAGCTTAAATCTACTTTTTCAAACTTTTGTGAATCACTCATCATCTGAAGCATTGTTGGTACACCAAATAAAATTGTTGTTCTTTCTTTTTCTATTAAATCAAGTATTAACTCTGCATCGAATTTTTGTAGAATAGTAAGCGACGCCCCATGATGTAAAAATGGAGTTAATAAAACATTCCAACCTCCAGTATGAAAAAATGGGGCAAAACTTTGCGTGTGATCTTGACTTGTTAAATCTAATCTCAAACCTGTATTGATAGAATTCCAGAACAACATTCTATGGTTTATTATAGCACCTTTTGATAAACCTGTTGTTCCAGCAGTGTATAAAATCATTACAATGTCATCTTCTGTAATTTTATTGTCATTCTTATCGACTTGTTCAATCTTATCAACAAGAATTTTTGTTAAAGATTCAATTTCAATTTTATTATTAAGATTAAAAATAGATTCAAGTTTTTGAACTTCATTCAAATATTCTTTTTCATAAATAAATAATTTTGGTTCTGCATCATTAATTAAAATATCAAGTTCACGTGGTGTTAATCTGAAATTAAGCGGGACAATTATTAATCCACTTTTTATACAAGCCGCAAAAATTAAAACATACTCTGCTCTGTTTTTTGAATAAACTGCAATCCTATCACCTTTTGATAGTTTTAATTCTTCAATAAAATATCGAGCTAAATAATTTGCCCGATTATTAAAATCACTATAATTCCATTCTCGTTGTGTATGATATTCTCTTAAAAATAATTTTTCCGGATTATAAACAGACCACTTTTCAAGCCAATCAAAATGATTACTGATTTCCATTTTTATCCTTTGAAATTAAATGTAATAAACTACCAACTATTACAGATGAAACTATTGCCATTGCAGCAGCAACTCCGGGATTTTTACCATTTGCCTGAGTAAATGGAACTTTAATTTGACCATAATAAAAAGTAAAATGAACAACTATTGCCGTTAAGGAAGCAGTGATGACAGAATGTTTTTTTATATTCTTTAAAAACATTCCAAAAAAAATTGGAACAAATGCGGCAGCAAAAAATGCATAAACACCATTTTGAGCAAATATTCC
>CAZVBT010000319.1:0-10064 GCA_964625385.1 uncultured Melioribacter sp.
CCACGAATGTTGTCTTGAAATTTTACCCAAATTTCTCCATCGCTGAATCTTTTTATATCAACTTTCCCGGGAACTAAGTTTAAATAATCACAGATTTTTTTTGTTAACTCTGGATTTGAAGTCCCTGAAAAGATTAATGGTTGCTGTGTCAATGCCTATCTTCGTAACTTTTTTAAATTTTGGTCGCCAAATATAAAGAAATGGCGTCGGTCTGTCAATAAAATGAATATAACTTAAATTATTTATACTATTTAATTTTTTTACTAAAAAGGTAAACCAATACTACAGAAAATACGAAAAGTGCAATTATGTAAATCCATACAGGTGTTTCTTTTAATTTAAAAGGACGATAAGTTGCTGTTATAAATTTCCCCATACCAATTTCTGACAAGGAGTATTTCCATGTTAAACGATTTCGGTATTGTTCAACTGCATTGTGACTTAATATTTCACCTGGTAAGTAATAGATGAATGTTAAAGAGAAATTTTTATTTTCAAAACCAAATCCGGTTGCAATTGGTGGTATGAATTGAGAAAATATTTTTATGTTCTTTTCATTTTCTTTTACTGTAAGTTGAGATTTTCTAAAAGCTGGCGTAGTATTTAATGAATCCAAACTTGAAAAAGTTAATTCAACTTTTGCATGTAAGGTACTATCAGCCGGGTTTTTATATACTTCAACATTTTTAATATTACTAAATTGTGAAGAGAATTCTTTATAAACTGAATCTTTATTGAAAATTCCTAATTGCTCTATAATTGTTGAATCTTTTGGATTTGTCCATTTCATAAAATAGTGAATGAACATGTTGCCTGTGCCATCAGTTCTAATTGTGGTTATTTGTGTGTAATCTAAACAAGCGTTTGAAATGAATAATATGATAATAAGTAATAATGATTTTGATTTCATAAAATTTGAATTTTTGGTATGCAAATATGCAAAATATTGTTCTAATAAAAATAGTATTTTTGAATTATGAATCTAACAATTGTATTTTTGCATCCAATTATAAAAGAAAAGAGAGGATATTATGCCAACCTATGATTACAAATGTTTAGATTGTGGAAATACGTTTGAATATTTTCAAAGTATTACTGATGAACCACTTTCTGTTTGCCCAAATTGTAATGGAACTTTAAAGAGGTTAATAGGAGCCGGTGCTGGTCCAATTTTTAAGGGAAATGGTTTTTATCAAACTGATTATAAAAATAATGGCAACTCTTCAAAAACAACCAACACAACATCAAATAAAAAAGATTGATTTAATTTGGGTTGACTTAAAATTTTTTTTAATGTGAAAATGAATTAAAATGTCTAAATTTTAAGAAGGTAGTTTTATTAAAGTGTGATTTTAATTTTTGCAACTTTAAGTCAGTCTTCTAAAGTCTTGTTGAAGACTGACAATTGTGGATTTTTTTGCCTGCCACAATGTTTACTAAAAATCCAATCCGATTGAGAAATAATATCTTGGTTTTGAAAATTTATCTAAATTATATTTCCAGGCAATATCAATTTTCCATAAGAAAAGCATATAAACTCTAAAGCCAAAACCTGTACCTAAAAGGAGATCTTGTGTAACTGTGTTGCCAAATTCATCTGTTCCAATAAATTTTAATTTTTTTGTATTATCCCATGCAGAACCAGCATCTAAAAACGCAACCCCTAAAATATTTTGGAAGAATAATGGTAATCCACCAGTAAGTAAATATCTTATTACAGGAATTCTAAGTTCTAAGTTGAGTAAGCCATATTTAGTTCCAATTTGCTCTGCATAGTCATAACCACGTAATGGTAAAGCTGGAGTTAGAAAAGCAAAATCTGAAGCTGATGAAATTGGTATTCCACCAGTTTTGAAAGTTCTATTAATCCAATTGTCTGTACCGCCAACAAAAAATCTTTGTGCATTCCCACCAAATGATGAACCGCCTGAAAGTCTAATAACAAAACTATTATCAAACCAAAATCTGAAATATTTACGATAATCAATTGTTAAGGAAAAGAAACCTTGTCTGGCTTTAATTATTCCTGGATCTGAAAAAGCTGTAATGTTGTATCGTGTGCCTTCAATTGGAGAGGTATAACCCCATAAAACATTATCGTGAACAAAACTTAAACTTGGTAATAAAAATGTAGTAGCTTCGGTTGGGACTAAATAGTTATCTAAATTTTCGGAGGAAACTTTAAGTAAACTTAATCCAAAATCCATTCTGTAAAATCTGTCGAAAGGATAACTTGCTGATGCAATAAGTCCAAAATTTCTGAAGCGATATAGTTCATCTCCAAAGAATGTTGAGCGATATAAAAATCTTGCTGTGTGGAATGCCTGAATACCAATATCTAATCTATCTTTTAAATAAAAATATGCTAATCCATAGTCACTGTTTTTTACATCTATTTGTAAACTAGTTTGACCAATTAATCTATGATTTCCAAGAACATCACTAAAGGATAAAATAGTTGTTCCAAGTAAACCATATAGAGTTGAATAACCAGCATTAGCGTAAACAAGATCGGGTGAAAAATTTACTATGTATTTATTTACAAGAAAATTTCCTTCATCATCAAGTTTTTCTGTGAATAGTTTATTTCGTTTTTCAATTCTTGCGCTGTCGGTTTCAGATTTATTATTTGTAAAAACATATCTTTTATAATTAGAAGAAACAGAGTCAACTTTTGCATCTTTTTTACTTATGTATTGACCAACGAAAATTTTGGCGTTTGATGTTGAATCTGAGAATGCAACTGAAGTTGAGTCATTAGCAGAAATTTCATTTTCGTTTTTAAATATAGTTTTATTTGCAACTTTATTAATTACATTTTTAGGGAAAACAATAGATGACATATAATTGGTTAGTTTAAGAGTATCACTTTCAATTTTCATTTCAAATGGATTATTCAACATAAAAATATTGTAACCAAGATTGTACAAAGATGAAAAAACTAACTTCTTGTCATTTGCTGAAATTGAAATCTGATTTATTTCGCTTAAAGAATTTGTAATTGGAATTGGTTTTGAAATAGCTGACCCATTTTCAATTTTCATTCTGTAAATGTTATTTATACCATTATAATCTGAAACAAAAATTAAATCTTTACCATCCGATGAAACGGCTGCATATTTCTCATCACTATTTTCCCAATTAGTTATTCTTTGAATTTTTTTATCTGAAAGTGAAATTGAATATATATCGAGTTGTTCGTAATTATGTTTATATATTTCAAAGTCATTATTTATTTTTTCAGTGAAATTTCCGCGGTCTGATGAAAAGTAAATGTAGTTATTATCGGGTGACCAAACTGGATCTGTATCGCTGAACAAATCGTTGGTTAAATTTGATAATTCTTTTGTTTCAAAGTTATAAATGAAAATATCAGATTGACTATCAACTTGACCAACAAGGGCAATTTTTTTACCATCTCTTGACCAATTGACAGATTCAATTCCGGGAAGTTTAAATGGCAATTCTGATTGTTCGTTTGTTTCAGTGTTTATTACAGTTATTACATCATAACCACCAGATTTTAAAGAGAGAGCAACACGTTTGTTATCCGGAGCCCAGGTTAAAGAAGGATGTAATACACTTAGTTCTTCAAAATCAGTGGTTCTACCACTTTCGACAATTTTTTTAATTACTTTACCATCAGTTGCATCCATAATGTAAACATTCAGGTAAATGTCTCTATCTGAAATGAAAGCAATTTTATCTCCTTGAGGTGAAATTGCAGGACTTGCATTGTAAAATCCACCATCTTTTCTATTGTTGGTTAAACGCTTAGCAAAAACATCAGGGTCAACGTAATCTTTAATATCGGGCCAATATTCTTTTTTAACACTTTTTTTCCAGCGTTCATTTAATTCTTCTAAATCAATTCCAATTGATGCTTTTAATGCTTGTTCAAATCCATTCAGATTTTGAATTTTATTGATTAGCTCACCAATTTTTTCACGGCCATAAGTATCACTTATAAATTTAAATAATGATTGACCGCCACGGTAAGCTAAGTAACCATTAAGTTGAGGAATATCAGGAAGTGCATCACTCATAATTGCATTTCGAATAAACATATCGCTGTTAGTTTCCCAACCTTGTGAAAGGTATTCTGCTGTTCCTTCCCAAAACCAAATTGGCAGTTGAAGTGTTATTCCTCTTGATAAAATATTTTGTATAGTTCCGCCGTAGTAAAGATCGCGAATAACAGCGTGAACAAGTTCATGTGCAATGACATGTTTGAATTTTTTATATGAACCTTCGAAAGGGAATACAACCCGGTTTTTGAAAGGTTCAGTAAATCCACCGGTTCCACGTGATAAATATTCATCTGTAACATTAGTTTCCTGGAAATCATTGTGTGAATTATAAATGATTAATGAAATTCTATTGCTTACTTCATAACTTAAAACTTTTTTAAGATTGCTTAAGGCTTTTTCTGCTTCGAAAGCTGTGAACTCGGCTGCTTTTTCGCCACCTTTTGTAAAATAAATGTCAAAATGTTTTGTCTGAATGAAATACCAATCGTAGTTTTTATAATTTACTTTGTTTTGCCCAAATTGTGCAAAAGTGAAATTGTTAATTAAAACAACAAAGCTTAATACGTATAAAAATATTTTTATGATTTTGTTTTTCATAATTCACCTTTTTATTCACTTAGAATAAAATCAATTTCGTGTCTTTCTTCATCAACACGAACAAGTTTAACATTAATTTTATCTCCAAGCCGAAATCTTCTTTTTGTTTTTTTACCAACTACTGAATAATTTTTTTCATCAAAAGAATAATAATCGTTATTTAAATCTTTAAAGCGAATTAATCCTTCTGCCAGTGTTGAGCTTAATTCAACAAAAATTCCAAAGTGCATTATACCTGAAATAACACCATGAAAATTCTGACCAACCTTACCTTTCAAATATTCAATTTGTTTCAACTTAACAGAGTATCTTTCAGCGTTAATTGCATTTCTTTCTTTTGCTGAAGCATGGTTGCAAATTTCATCAAGTTCTTCTTGAGTAAAATTTTTGAATTTATCTTTTTCGATATAATCATAAATTAATTGATGTACAATTAAATCTGGGAATCTTCTAATCGGTGAAGTAAAGTGTGTATAATATTTAAAGCCTAATCCATAGTGACCAATATTTTCTATTGAATAAATAGCTTTAGCCATCGAACGAATTGCAATTTCGTTTACCACTGCTTCTTCTTCAGTTCCTTTAACTTGTTCTAAAAGCAATTGAAACTGTTTCGATTTATTAGCTGCATTTGGATCGAAGCTATAACCTAATGATTTCACAAATCTCGCAAACTCCGTAATTTTTTCTTTATCAGGTAAATCATGTATTCGATAAACAAAAGGAAAATCTAATTCGTTCTTTTTTGGCTTTACATGTTCAGCAACTATTTGATTAGCAAGTAACATAAGTTCTTCAATCAAATTATGACTTTCACGAATTTCTTTAATTTTAATTTCAATTGGAACACCATTTTTATCTAATTTAAAGACAACTTCTGGAGAGAAAAAGTTTATACTTCCTTTTTTCATTCTATTTGCACGAAGTGTTTTTGAAATTTTATTCAGAAGCAAAACTTCAAAAGAAAAATCTCCAACACCTGTTTCAATTATTTGCTGAACTTCTTCGTAAGTAAATCTTCTTTTACTATTAATAACTGATTTTTTAATTTCATAGGAAACTACTTTTCCGCGAGGTGTTAATTCTGCAATTACTGAATATGTTAAGCGGTCTTCATTTGGAACGAGTGAACAAATTTTATTTGATAATTTTTCTGGAAGCATTGGAATAACTTTGCCGACAAGATAAACACTAGTTCCACGTTGTAAAGCCTCTTCAAATAAATTTGAATTTTTTCTAACATAATGGCTTACATCAGCAATGTGAATACCGACTTTGTAATTTCCGTTATCTAAAATTTCTACTGAAACAGCATCGTCAAAATCTTTGGCATCTTCAGGATCAATTGTGAAAATTGTGTGATTTCTTAAGTCGAGTCTTTTTTTAATTTCCTCTTTAGAAATTTTTTCAGGTATTTCTTCAGTTTCTTTTAAAGTTTTTTTACTGAACTTAAATGGAATATTAAACTCGCGAGCTATAGTTGCAATTTCTGTATCATAGTTTCCTGATTTGCCAAGGGCTTCAATAATTTTACCTTCGGGATTTGGTTGATTGCTTTCCCAAATGATTGAGCCTACAACAACTTTGTCATTTGATTTGGCCCCATTCAAATATTTAGAGTGAATAAAAATATCATGATGAATTTTATCATCATCAGGAATGACAAAGTAATATGAGCCATTTTTTTTAAGAGTTCCGATTATTTCTGATCTGCCTCGTTCAATTACAGAAACAATCTTGCCTTCTAAATTTTTTCCACGTTGAGTTTTGGTTAATACGACTTCAACGAGATCACCATCAAGTGCATTTGCTAAATTTTTACCAGCAATAAAAATATCTTTAATTGCTTTTTCTTTTAGAGTAACAAAACCAAAATCACCTTGATTTATTATTTGTAAAGTTCCTATTAATTTTTCCGAATCATCCAATTTTAATTGATAACGTTTACCAACTTTCTCCAAAAAATTTTCTTCAGATAATTGGAAAAGAAAATGTTTTAGTTCAGCAATCTGGTGATCATTTGCTAAACCAAGTTTTTTTGCTATCTCTTTTGATTTTAACTTTAGACCTGGTTTGTCTTTAAACAATGCTTTAATTTCTTTTTTCATTAGAACTCGAATTTATATTTTAATGCCATTTCTAAAATTTTATCGTCTAGTCCAAATGTTTTTATTATTGGATCTTTTCTTTCGAATCGTGCTTTTAGGTTAGTTGGATAAAAACGATACTCTAACATAAGGTTTGCTTTGCTAAGATTTGTAAAAGTTTCAGTAGTACCGCCAATTGTGTAACTGAAATTTTCAATTCTACCGGAAAGACTAAATTTAGTTTGCTCGCCAGAAGAATTTATAGAAATATTGTTAATTAGATCTCCAACCTGAGAATTAATAAAGTTTGTTAGAACCGTTCCTAGAAAAGAAGTTGCTGTGCTTCCAATCGCATTTTGTGTTTGTCCAGCAACAATGGCTTTATCTTGAGCTGTTAAATCATCTTTAAATTTTCCTATTAAAATAAAAGAAAAAGCATCTGCGTAATCATATTTTGTATCGCGAACATTATTTTGAATATTTCTTGCCCCGACGTAAACGCTCAAAGCATTTTGATCGTTCGATAAATTTTTGCCAAGGTCTGAAAGTGGTCCTTTAATATTAATCTTTATTGCAACATCTTGAGGTTCTTGTTTTTCATCTCGTGGATTTATGTAATTAGAAGTGTAAGTTGAAGTAATATCTAAAAATGGATTGGCAATATCGCCTTCGAATCTTAAGAAACCAACCGCATCAAAAGTTTTAAAGAATTCAAGTTTACTTCCTTCTAATAACTCAAAGGTTCCTTGTGCACGGGAAACGCTATTTATATTTTCATATCGCATAGAACCACTAAGGTTTACTATTAATTTTTGATTAAATGCTTGTCCAAGTATAAAAGTTAATCTACCATCTTTGCCAGAACGCAAACCAATTTCATAATCTAAGTTAAAATTATTGTTAGAATAATATAAATTTTTCTTTTGTAAATTTTCTAAAGACAAAGCGTTTTGAAAACGAATTTGTTCTTTATCTATTTTGGAAGAATCAACAATAAAGACAAAATCAAAATTTTTATTTGTGCTTGCTGCTTCGTTTCTGCCGGTTGTATAATAAAGATCTGTTTTATCCATCAACATATTTGCTTTGAAGAAAAATTTGTCACCTTGTTTTGTTAAAAGCCAATCGCCATCGGTAGAAATTTTCAAATCGCCATAAAAGAAAGGATTGACATTTTGTGTTTGGGGCGACATTAATGCAATATCACCAAAAAATCTAAGATTTACAGCTTTCATATTAAATCCATCAAATAAAATTGAACCAACACCTTTAATTTCACCAGGATAATTAGTACCGCCCGCGTTGGCTAAGCTTAAACTATCAACTAAAATTCCTTTTTTATCAAAGTTAATTTTTGCTCCAAGTTTATACTCTAAATTTGTTGATGTTGCTTTGAAAAAACCATTTGTTAGGTAAGCATACCCGTTAAATTCAGGATTATCAAAGGTTCCAGTAACTTTAATATTAGCCTTTAAGTTTCCTGATTGATTTGAAATAAAAGGAATTATATTGCCGACTTGTTTAAGATTAAAATTATCTGACTTTAATTCCATTGCAAGAGGTTCGTTACTTAAAAATCTTTCTTCTACAGATGCAAAAGTTAAATCAATTGGAAATGTGCCATTGAAAAGGAAAAGAGGATTAGATTCATTTTTAGTTTTATCTAGGAATAAAAAGTTAACTATAAGTTTTTCATCAGAATATTTTAAAAAGCCTTTGGTATTACCAAGGTAATCGTTACCGACTTTTAGATCATTTGCTTCAAAAGAAATATTTATCAATGGGTTTTTGAATTTGCCATTTATTTTTGCTTTAGCAATTCCATTTGCAGTTAACGAAGAGTTTTTTATTCCGAATAAATATTTTTCTAAAATTTTTCCAGTTATACTTTTTGCAGTGATTGATAGATCTTGTTCACCATTGCTTTGAATTATTCCATTTGCATAAATGTGAGTGCTATCATTTATAAGTTTGAATTTATCAATTTTGAAGTAATTTGGATTAAAAGAAGCAATTACTGGTTCATCATTTGTCCATTCGATTCCATCATAAGTAAAAAGTAAATCTTCTAAAATAAATTGTTGTTCATTTGGTGTCATTAAAATTTTACCATCGCTTTCAAGTAAAAATAAATTATCAAAATTTGCTCCTGCATTAAGAAAAATTTTACTTTGATTGAAAACTAAATCAGCATGAATTTCTTTAATGTTATTTCCGGAGTAAAATCTTTTCCCATTCAATGAAAGCGTTCCGAAAATATTATCGAATGAATCAGAAAAGTTATCTCGTGAAAAATTAAAATCAATATCAAAATTTGAAAGGTAAGTCATTTTACCTTTGTTCATGAGTACTAAATATTCAATATTAAGTTCTGTAGTAATATTAAAGTTAGGAGAATTGTTTTCCACAAAACCTTTTCCGCTTCCAGCAATATCAAGTTTTTCGTTTTCTATTAAGTTTGATACTAATTCAAAATCTTTGAACTTAAATTCATAATTAAATTTTAAATATTCATTAATAGATTTTGGTCTTTCAATTTTTATAGAATCAACTTGATGATTTTGTTCAATTAAGTTAAGTGGATTTAATTCTGAAATCTTGTTAGAAATAATTTGAGAAATTGAATTTGATTCATAAGATAAAAGTTCAAATGCTTTCGAAAGTGAAAATTCACCATTTATTTTGAAATCAACAAAATCAGAAATAAGATTAATTTCACGTGAGTTTTCTTCTTTTGAAATTTTCAGCTCGACTATTGAAGAATTAATCTTTTTATTACCAATGAAAGAAGAATCAATTCCAAAAGTAAAAGTTGAATTCATTTCATTGATATCAAAACTTTTACCATCAAGTGAAAAATATAAATTTAAGTTACTCTTTTGTTGTTCTTTTCTAAAAAAATTTTGAATATTAAGATTCTTAACATCACCAACAATTGAATAATAGGGAATAGTATCGTTATCCCATTCCAATTTTGCAGAAATGTATGAAACCGCATCTTCAACATTTCCGTTTATTGTTAAATCAACTTTTTTGTTTTCAGCTTTTCCCTCAATATCAATTTTATCTATAGCAATATCATTTACAATAGAATTCTCAACGTTGAATTTAATATTAGTAAATAAATCCATTGGAGAAGTACCGCGACCCACCAAATTTAATTTTGATGTCAATTTTGTAGGAAAACCTGTCAATGCAATGAAGTTTAAATCCTGAGTTGAAAGTTTAACATCATAAGTAATAGGATTCAAATTCAAGTTCATTGAAGCTTCACCTTCAAGTTTACCATCATCTATATTTCCAGAGAATTTCGTTTTGAAATTTGTTGGTTCACCTTCATATTCAACAT
>CAZVBT010000320.1:0-5925 GCA_964625385.1 uncultured Melioribacter sp.
AGTATAAGCTGGATATTAATAATTATTTATGCTTTGCTGCATGTTTTAGCAGGTATTTTTATTTCTATAAAAATTTTGAGATTTGAAAAATGGTTATTAAAAAAGGAAACAGAGATAGATATAAGTTACATCACTCTTAAAGTTGATGAAGAATATTTTCAAAAAAAGAATGGCAAAAAGAAAAAACGTTGGTGGCAAAAAAAATCTGGTATTTCAATTTTAGTTTTTTCCTTTACTGTAATGATAATCTCTTATCTTTATCCTGAACTTGGTAAAAACATAACGTATGAAATTTTATTTATGTTAATAAGATCATTCATCATAACTTTTATATGGTTTGAGTTTATTTCCCCAAAATTAATTTCTTACTTGCAGAAATATTTTGAAAAGCAAAAATTTCAACATGCAAGTGAAATTAATTCTCTTACTTCAATTTTTCCAGACTTTAAAGAAGTTATAAATTATTCCTGGGAAAATTCAAAAAGATTAAGCGGAATAAAAAGAATAAAATTCTTTCTTTCAAATACTATTGCATTAATGTTTTTAATAAATCATGAATAAAATATTAATTGTAACTGGTAAAATTAAAACTGGTAAAACTACCCGATTAATGAAATGGGTTGCTTCTCAAAAAAACATTGATGGAATTCTTCAACCAGTAGTTGAAGATAAAAGATTTATTTATCATATCTCTTCAAAAACTTTAATTCAACTTGAAACCAATTCAAACAAAAATGCAATTTCAATTGGAAAATATAATTTCAGTTTATCTGCATTTGAAAAAGCAAAAAAAATCATTGAAGAATCATTTATAAAAAAATTAGATTGTCTTGTTATTGATGAAATAGGTCATCTTGAATTAAATAGAAAAGGATTAGAACCAATAATTACAAAAGTAATTTCAAAACAAAATTTATTTGCTGGAAAAATAATTTTAGTAGTTCGTGAAGAAATTTTTGAAAAATTTTTGAATCATTATAATTTATCAAAAGAGGACTATGAAATTTTTCCACTTGATGATAATTAAAGCATATTCAATTAACTTAAATGTCATTTTCATTAGACCCGAAAAGTGAAATGTTAATCAAAAACATCTTACTTATCGGTCTAAGCCAATAAATTTATAAGGTCAAATATTATTTTTCTGGAACAATTACTTCAGAAATAACTTTTTCAGACTCACCACCCATTGATGTCATTACAACAACTGCGTAAAAATATTTTTTACCTTTTGAAATTTCTTTGTCAAGAAAATTTAATTCAGCTCCATCAACAGCTTTAAGCTCCAAAAGTTCGTTTAAGCTGTTACCTTTATAAATCAAAAACCAAAATTTTTCTTTAGGTGGATTTTTATAATTCCATTTTAATTCAACTGCAGATTTTCGAGGTTCATATTTTGCCGTTAAATTACTAACAGAAGCTCTTTTACCTGTATCGTAAGGTCTTCCACTTACAGGAAAAGCAAATTTGGATTGTAAACCCGAGCTATCAACAGCAATAATTGAATAATTATATGTAATTGTTTTTTCAACATTATAATCTGTATATGAAGAAGTTTTTGCTGGCAATGAATCAATTAATTTCCAATTACTTTCTCCCTGCTTTCTCTTAAATAATTTTTGATATGCAACATCTTCACTTGAACTGGGAATCCATTCTAATACAACGCTTGTATCAGTTACGGAAATATTTTTGAAAACAGATTCTACAGGTGGTATTTTATCTGGTCTTTTCAATTTTAAAATTGGCGATAACGCTGAATGCTGATAACGAGTATTAACTGCAGCAATCCGATAATAAACATTTTTAGTTAATGTATTTATTTTGATTGTATCAACAAAAACAGTATCAGTATAAACTTTGCTCGTTAACTGGTGAAACTCGTGAGTAGGATCGTTTGAACGGAGAACCCTATAACCAAGTAGATTCCATTCTTTCCCTTTATTCCATTTAATAGTAACAACACCATTTGTATCTATTTTTCCCGTTAATCCTTTCGGAATTGATGGGGGCATAGTATCAATAAGTATTACCATTTGTGGCAGCGAAAACGCAATATTACCAGCAGTATCTACAGCGCCAATTGCATAATAAACCTCTTCTTGTTTTGATATTTTATCTGTGTATTTAAAAACATTCTTAGGAAGAGGTTTTGCTGTTAATATTTCATAGTTGTAAAGGGGATTATTACTTCTTGCGACTACGAATCCTTTTAAGTCTTTTGTTTCATTTTCAAGTTTCCACGATAATGAAACTTTATCAGCCGTAAACTGTTTTGGCTTTTCAAGTATAGGTGGAAAAAGTGCAGTAATGTCTTTTGAAAATGCTTTTATCTCAGCTGGTTCACTTAAATCGGAAAATGGTGTTACACCAAAAATTCTGTAAGTGTATTTTTTATAATTTATTGTTGTCGTATCAATGAAAGAAGGTTGTGAAGATTCACCAGCTTCTTTTATAATAGCAGATATCAAAGGCATTTCATTTAACTTTTTATAATCCTTTCCGTTTTCAGAACGGTAAACATAATATCCTGAAAAATTTATAACAGGATTTTCTTTCCATTTTAAAGTAATACTTCCATCACCGCTTTCAAATGTCAAATCAATTGGAGCAGGAATTTTATCTAAGGCTTTTATATCAACTGAGACATAAGCAGTATCAAAAGAATAATCACCAGTTGTTTGAGCTACAAAAACTCTATAAACATAAGACTCACCTTCTTTTACATCTTTATCAGTCCACCTTAATCCCATTGCTTCTGCCGTAATTGCGTTATTATCGGCGGCAAACAAAGCAAACGAATATTTGTTCATAAGTTCATCCGCTGCATTTTTAAGTGCATTAAGATTTTTTTCATCCATTGCTTTAGGAATAAACAATTTACCATAAATTGCTTGAGCAGCAATTGCTGAAAATTGATTATTACTGTGCACTTTAGATTTCCATTGCTCTAAAGAAAGTGGTTTAATTGGAACTTTATTTTGCTTAATAAATTTTATGTTTTGGCTCAAATTATCTTTATCAATTTTTACTCTTTCTATATTGTAACCTATATTATTTGCAATTATCCAGCCACCAGGAGTTTAGGGTACCCATCTTAAAACTACTGAGTCTTTATCAACTCGAGCCATTAATATAATTTCTATTTTACGTGGTTGATTTTTTTCCCCATCATATTCTTGAGATTTGATTATCATATTAAATGATAAAATCATTATTGAAATAATTATTAAGTTGAAATTATCAGAAACTTTCATTTTTTATCCTCCATTAAAGTAAAATTACCTTAAAATGAAATATTGTATTGCAAGCTTCCATATAGTTCGCTATAAGTTTTAGTCAACTCACTGTCAGCTCTGTAATTATTATTTGAAAGAGTAAACCCAATAGAACCGTATTTATCAAGACTGTAATTTATATTAAGATTAAAAAATAACTGACTATCATTTACTGCTGTTTTAATAAAATTTATTCCTGTACCAAGTGAAACCATTAATTTATTATTAAAAAACCTTTTCCCAACATTTTCTGAAGCACTAACAATCTGTGTAGATACAAAAGAAGTATTGATCTTATTTAATAATAACGATGTTGTAAAAGAGCAGCTGGCTGGAAATAAAAGTGAATGTATAACTCCAATTGTATGTGTTTTATTATTTGATGATTGAGAACTTATAATATTTTTATCAAGGGAATTTTGATATGAATAATTGAAGTTTAGATTTTTTATACCTCCTAAAGCTTCGAATAAAAATCTTGGTGAACCCATAATAGAGCTAAAGACATTTGAAAGCTTAAGAGTATCATTTGTATGTTTTGATTTTATCTGATTGTTATTATAATTAAAATCAAATCCGAATAACTGGCTAATTTGCCAGTTTGCACTAAAAGAACCAGTGAATCTGGAGCTTGTTGAAATTCGGTTATTTCACAAGTTGTTATATCTTATTCCAGCTTGCGCTCTCAAATTTAATTTATTATTTAGCAATTTTACTGCCGGTGTAAGGGAAAACTCCATCAAATCATTGGGCATCAGGGAATAACCAAGTGATGTAAAACCAGGGCCTATCCACTGGCCATTAAATTTTAATGACCAGTAATTTGATGGTTTAAAGTTTATTTGTATTCTTACTGCGCCATCATCTCTTGATGATATATTTGGAGTAAAAAGGGATTCTGGGAAATTAATATCATTAATTTTCTCTGCTGAAAGATTACTTGAATAAGCCGATAAAGCAACTTCGGATTGAATATTCAGCTCTTCAATAATTTGTAAACCAAATTGCAAAGAACCAACAAGATTTTCAGCAGGAGTTATTGTTAGTGAATCCCGTTTTATTGAATTACTATCATCCTTTGCATGAAATAAATTCAATGTAAAGTATGCAACTGATTCATTGCCATAACCTATCGAGGCGGCATAAACGTATTGTTTGTATATACCAGGAAAGTATTGTAATTCATTAGATTCGGTTGCCGTACTACTTTTTCCATAAAGAACTTTTAGTTTAAAATTACCCGGTGTCAATTCAACGCCACCACCTAGTAATCTTAAATCTCCGAATGTGTAATCAGAAATCCGTGATGAAAAAATAACCTGCATGCAAAGTCAGCCAATCTGAAATTCTTGGACTAACTCCAAACTGGTTAAATGGTTGCTGTAATTTTCTTTCCTGATTTGAAATATAAAATTCGAATGGCAATTGGATCTGGTCATAAATCGTTATTGTTGTTCTAAAAATTCCACGAGATATATTTGCTGGCTGCCTTTTGTCAATACCACTTGATGAATAAAAGTTATCACTCAGATTAATTGAACCACCCACTTTTATATATCTGCCTGAACCTTGTGCAATAAGTAGTTGATTAAATGAAATAAAAAAAAGAAAAAACACAACTAAGCATTTAAGTATAAACTCTAAATTTTTCTTTGTTTTTGTTTTAAATAGTTTATTAAACACTCTCATAATATTCTCTCGTTTATTTTAATTAATAAATAAACCATTTACTATAAGTTTGGGCAGAATTATCAGGTCCGAGACAACCACGATAATTGTAATAAAATTTTAATGGATAATTTCCCTTCGACATCATCTGATATGTTCTGCTGTAAATCTGATTTAATCTTGGTTTGTCTGATGAATTAACACCCGAAAATGGATTGTAAAGTAATATGAATGATTTATTTTTTAGCTTATCAAAGTCCGAAGGTAAAATTAACCCATGATTATATTTTATTATCAAAGGAGGAACTGATTGCTGTAAAGCAGGTTGATTTATTAGAGTATTAGAAAACCCTTGTAAACTTTGAAATATATTTCCTCTACCAGATGATAATTCGTTGTTAATCATTTGTGTTATATCTGTTAAATCCGGTGTTGTAACTGAATTTTCTATTTCTACTAGTTTTGTAGAAGTTAGTCCTAATGATGCTTTCTCAAATAACACATCACCAGACCAGTAACCTTTAGATCTCATCCATTCAATTTGATCATAAACAAATGGATTTGCAAAACTATTATGCCAGTTAGAAGTTCTTTCTAAAGCAGTAATTTTTATCAAAGGACCAATATTATATGTTATTCCTGAATTTGTTACAGAGTGTTGTTTTAAATCATAATAATCAAATGGCTCAGGTCCGTTATATTTTGCTTCTTGGTACTGATAATAACCACTTGGTTGAGAAGAAATTGTATTTAAATGATAATAAGATGAAAGTTTTTCTCTCACATTATTAAACTGACTTGTTTTGAAAAAGAAAGCATAAAGCAATTTTTCACCTGCTTTAACTCTTGAGGCAGAAATAGTTCTTCTTGACAAATACAAACTTGCCATTGCATTATTCAACAAAGAACGCTCCTGTAAAGAAATAGTTTGATGCCCTGTATACGGCATTAATCCTGTACCTGTTTGATTTGATAGAGG
>CAZVBT010000321.1:0-9677 GCA_964625385.1 uncultured Melioribacter sp.
CTTCATTTGGTTTAATTGGTCTTAAACAAATAAACAATGTTTTAATCTTTGATAAAAAAAGTTTAATTGAAAGAATTAAACTAGCATTAAAAGTTAGAAAAGAAAAGTATGATTTAGTTTTTGACTTTTTTGGAAATCCAAGTTCTGCTCAAATTACATTTTTTTCTAACGCAAAATTTAGAATTGGATTTCCATTTCGGGGAAGAAAATATGCTTATAATTTTTATGGACCACCAGAAAGAGCTAAATGGCACAATGCAATTTTACATTTAAAGGTTTTAGAAAAATTTGGTTTTACAACAAAACATCAAAATTTATTATTTGCATTATCAGATGAAGCAAAAATTTTTGCTGATGAATATTTCAATAAAAACTTTTCTAGCAATGATTTTGTTGTTGGAATTTCAACCACAGGAAGTTGGCAATCAAAAAAATGTGATCCTGAAAAATTTGCCGAAATTGCTCAGTCGGTAATAAAAAAATACTATGCAAAAATTTTAATCATTTGGGGTAAAGGTGATGAAGTTGATTCTAAAAAACTTTTTTCTTTATTAAAAGATAAATCAATTCTTGCACCTGATACTACAATTCAGCAAATGGCTGGATTAATTTCTAAATGCAAATTTTTAATTGCAAATGACAGCGGACCGATGCATATTTCTACCGCTATTGGAACTCCGGTTTTAAGTATTCATGGACCAACTGCTCCGGAACTTCAAGGACCATTTGGTGAAAAACATGAATGGATTAATTTGCCAGAATTAGATTGCATAGTTTGTAATTTACTTGTTTGTTCCAGAAAACATGAATGTTTTTTAAATTTATCAAGTGAAGCAATTATGAAAAAAATTGAATCATTAGTTCAAAAAAATAATCTGTTAATATGAGCAAAAAATCATTTTCAGAGTTGTATAAAGAGAAAAATAAACCATTAATACTTGATGGTGCATTAGGAACATACTTAGAAGAAAAAGGTTTTCTTCCAGACAAAAATTTATGGTTTTCATATCTAAATATTTCAGAACCAAAAATTGTTGAAATGGTTCATCGTGAATACATTGCAGCTGGCGCAGAAATAATTACAACAAACACTTTCAGAACAAATCCACTTGCAAAAAAGAATAGTTCAATTGATGTAACTAATACAGAGTTAGTAAAAAGAAGCGTTCAAATTGCTATTAATGCTGTTGAAAGTAAAAATATTTTAATTGCTGGTTCAAATGCACCCGCTGAAGATTGTTATCAAATTGAAAGAACTGTTTCTAAATTTGATCTTGAATACAATCACAAAAAACATATTGAATTACTATATGAAAATGGAGTTGATATAATTTGGAATGAAACTCAATCACATTTAGATGAAATTAAAATTATTTCAAAATTTTGTAGCGATAACAAAATACCTTTTGCAATTAATTTATTTTATACAAGTAACTTTAAAATTTTGAGTGGAGAATCAATAAACGATGTTGTTGAGAATATTTATAATTATAAACCTGATGTAATTGGTTTTAATTGCATTAAACATGATTCTTTATTAATAAATATTGATAAAATGAATTTACCTGAAAATTGGGGGTTTTATTTTAATTGCGGTGGAGATTTTGAAGATCAAAAAATTGTCTGCTCAGTTTCGCCAGACGACTACAAAAATATTGTTTCGTTATTTATTCAATACAATCCAAAATTTATTGGAAGTTGCTGTGGCTCTAATCCAAATCATATAAAAGAAATAAAAGGATTTATTGATGAATTACATTGAAATAAAAGCTCCCGCTAAAATTAACATTGGATTAAAAGTTATAAACAAACGTCAGGATGGGTTTCATAACCTTTCAACATTATTTTATCCAATACATGATTTATTTGATGTTTTGAAATTTGAATTAACAAACAAATTTTCTTTTCATTGCGATAATCCTGACATACCACTTGATGAAAATAATTTAGTAGTCAAATCAAAAAATATTTTGGAGAAAGAAACTAAGAAAATATTAAATGTTAAGATTGAACTAATAAAAAATATTCCATCAGAAGCAGGATTAGGTGGCGGTAGTTCCGATGCAGCAGCAACATTAATTTCTTTAAATGAACTTTTTGCTCTGAATCTTAAATATGAAAAACTAATTGAATTAGCTCTTGAACTTGGAAGTGACGTACCATTTTTTATAAAAGCAAAACCAGCAGTTGGAAAATCACGTGGAGAAATATTAGAACATATAGATTTTGAAATAAATCAACCAATTTTAATTGTCAATCCCAAAATTAAAATATCTACTAAAGAAGCATTTTCTTTTGTCAAACCATCTAATCAGGAAATTGATTTCAATAATTTTTTAGCAAATCACAAAAACGATTATAATATTTATAAAAATATTTTTGAAAATGATTTTGAAAACTATGTTTTTAATAAATATCCTGAGATAAAATTTATTAAAGAAATGATGTATGAAAATGGGGCTTTGTTTTCAACAATGTCTGGAACTGGTTCAACTGTTTATGGAATTTTTTCTGATGCTAATTCAATAAAATTTTTATTAAATAGATTACCAGAAAAATATTTTACATTTATTTCAAATAATGAAAACTAATCCAAATATTTTGGTAAAGAAATCAAAACTGTTGTTCCTGGCGATTTTATTTTACCAATTTTAGAAGGGCTTAAAATTTTAATTACACCAGAATGTTTTTCAATAATTTCTTTAACAATTGATAAGCCCATTCCACTACCTTCAATTCTTCCCTTTTTCGCATTTGATGCCCGATACAACTGACTAAATATTTTGTTTATTTCGTTTTCTGGAATGCCAATTCCATCATCACTTATTTCAATGTCTACTGTTTTTTCTGTATCAGAAACAATTACAAAAATATTTCCCTTTTCATTTGTAAACTTAATGGCATTAGAAATCAAATTTGAAATGGCTAACTCAATTAATGTTCTATCACCTTTTAATTTTGATGTTTGTTTAGTCTTAATTTTATATGTCAGTGTTATAGATTTATTATTTACTTCTTCAGTGTAATGCTCAAGTATTTTCTTTATTAATTCATCTAGTATAATAATCTCTGTTTGCTCAAGTTCTAAAAGTTTTATTTTAGAAAATTTCAAAACATCATTTATTAGTTCAATTGCTTCCTCGCTTCTTTCTTTAGCACGAATAATTTTTTCTTCAACAGGTTTATCAAGTGGAGCGACATATTTCCCTAATAATAAATCTAAAATTGATTTAACGGAAACAATTGGTGATTTAATTTCATGTACAATCCCCAAAGTATATTTTTGTTTTGAAATTTCAGCTTCGTTTAACTTTTCTAATGATATTCTTAATTCTTGTTCTCGTTGATATAACTCTTTTGCAATATTATTAGCTAGATAAACAATTGTAATTAATACAAAAGTGAAAACTATTGAAAACAATATTTCATAACCAACTGAATGATCTTTGAAATGTTGAACTAATCCAAAAATTGTAAACTTTGGAATAACAGAGTAATGCATAAAAAGCGATAATAAGGCATTGACTATAGATAAAATTATTGCATATAAATAAGCTAAACTACCAGGAAGAATTAAACTTCCTATTATCATATGAAAAACATACAATAAATACAATGGTGAAAAAAATAATCCTGTGATGTAAACCAGAATTGTAAGGAAAAACAAATCGGTAGTCATCATTGAAATAGAAATTTTCATACAACCAAGCTTTGAAGAACGATAATCTGATTTTTTGTTTATTACATTAAAGACACTATTGCTTAATAATATTAATAAATCTGTAATTACTATAACTTTTATTTGGAATGAATTTAGATTAAAGTTTAAGAAGGATTGTCCTAAAATTAAAAATATGAAAAGAAGGAATACAGCAATGTATCTTAATTTTATAAACCAAATGTTCCGAATTTTTATTGCTTTCCAAAATTCATCATAATGCTCTGCCCATTGTGGTATTAAATTATTCATTTTATAAAATTATAATTTATTGTACGTTTTTTATAGTTAATATAATACCATTCCGAAAAATTAACTATCACTATAACTTGAATTTAGCTTTATTACTTTCACAACAAAGCTGAAAATTTTTTACAAATTAAAACAACTAATTGTCAGTCTTAAGATAGCTAAGACTGACAATTAATTTTCACAAATAAATTAGTTAAGCAATATATCTTCCACGTTTCGTGTAATGTGTATGAAGTAATTTATGTGAAATATGACCACATGGGCCATCTGTTAAAAATTCTTCGTACAATTTTATAACATTAGGATTATCATGTGCTTTCCTAATTTCAAGAGATTCATCTTCGGCGTAAATTGCTTCAGCTCGTTTTTTTCTAATTTCTGGAGTGGTTGGTATTGGTTGTCCTCCGCCACCTAAACAACCACCAGGACAAGCCATGAATTCTATAAAATGACATTCACTAAATTTTCCACCAGCTTTAATATCATCCATAATTTTTTTTGCATTTGCTGTTCCATGGGCAACAGCAACTTTTAAAGTTACACCTTTTAACCAGTCCCAATTTGAAATAAAATGTTTCAAAAGATCAGGGACAGGACCAAATTTTTCACCTAATGGCAATTCAACATAACGAATCCCTTCAAAACCTCTAACAGGTTTAACTTCAGCTTTTTCAAAGGCATCTTCAATTTTATTACCTGTGATAAATTCATAAACTGTTCTTATTGCAGCTTCCATCACTCCACCAGTAGCTCCAAAAATTAAACCAGCACCAGATGCTTCTCCAAAAGGAGAATCAAAATCACTTTTTGGCATTTCTGGTAAATTTATTCCAGCCTCTTTGATCATGCGTGCAAGTTCACGTGTTGTTAAACCATAATCAACATCTTTATAACCACTGCTGTTCATTTCAGGACGATTACATTCAAACTTTTTAGCTGAGCAAGGCATTACAGCAACTGACACAATGTTAGCGGGATCAATACCGGCTTTTTGTGCATAAAAAGTTTTTATTAAAGCACCGAACATTTGTTGAGGCGATTTTGCTGATGATAAATTATCAATATACTCCGGATAATAATGCTCTAAAAATTTAACCCAACCAGGTGAACATGATGTAAATTGTGGTAATGCAACAGATTGTTTTTTAACAATTGCTTTGTATAATCTTAAAATTAATTCAGTGCCTTCTTCAATAATTGTTAAATCAGCTGTTGTGTTTGTATCAAATACTTTATCGAAACCAATTCTTCGAAGAGCAGTATTAAGTTCTTTAGTTAAAGAATGCCCTGCTTCCATTCCAAATTCTTCACATATAGCTGCTCTGGGTGAAGGTGCTGTTTGAATAACAACATGTTTTGTTGGATCATCAATTGCTGCCCATATTTCATCTGAAGGATCATTTGCTCTTAATGCTGCGGTTGGGCAACGATTAATACATTGACCACAATTAATACAAATAACATCTAGTAGTGGTTTATCTAAGAATGTACTTATTTTAGTTTCGTGTCCACGATTAACAGCTTCTAAAACTCCAACCTCTTGTAAATCTATGCAAGTTCTTACGCAACGCTTACATAAAATACATTTACTCATATCTCTAATAACTGAATATGAGGAGTTATCTACTTCGTAACGTGGTTTTGTTACGTGGCCGAAAGTATAAGTATCAACTCCATATTCTTTTGCTAAGTTTTGTAATTCACATTTACCATTTCTAAAACATGAATAACATTCGCCATAATGCTCGCTAAGAAGTAAATCTATAACGTGTCTTCTTGCTTTACGAACCATAGGTGATGAAGTTTTAATTTTAATTGGATTTGTTATTGGGAAAGCACAAGAAGCCTGTAATGTTCTCATACCTTCAACTTCAACAACACAAATACGACAAACACCAGCGACACATAAATCTTCATGATGGCATAATGTAGGAACAGAAATTCCATTCATCTTGCATGCTTCTAAAATTGTTGTACCAAATGGTACAGCAATTTTCTTTTCATTAATTTCAATTGTTACCATCCCACCAATAGTTGACGTATCTTTTGGTTTTTCAATAACGTGGGCTTGTTGACTAACTGGTGATCTAAAATTTGATTTACTTTCCATATTGACCTCCGTTATTGAAAATTTCATCTTTAAAGTTCTCTAAAATTGAAAGGAAAGCATTTGGGCTGGATTGGCCTAATCCACATTTCGAAGCAACTTGCATTGTCTTTCCTAATTCTTTTAAATGATTGATATAACTAAATGTGAAATTATCTTTTTCAATCATTTCAACACCTTCTAATAATTTTACATTTCCTATTCTACAAGGTGTGCATTGTCCACACGATTCTTCAACAAAAAATTCCATAAAATTTTTAAGGATGTGTAACATATTTCTTGATTCATTAAAAATGATAATTGAGCCGCCAGTTGCTGCATCTTCATATCCAAGTTTTCTATCGAATTGAGTTTTAGGGATACAAATTCCTGAAGCACCACCAACCTGAACAGCTTTTGAGTTTTTTGCACCAACAATTTTTAATAATTCATTTATTGTTATTCCCCATGGTAGTTCATAAACTCCTGGTTTTTCACAATCACCCGAAACAGAAAATAATTTTGCCCCTGTTGATTTATTAGTACCAAATTTTGCAAACCATGAACCACCTTTAGTAATTATGTGAGAAACAGCAGCAAAAGTTTCAACGTTATTTACTGTTGTAGGTTTACCAAGATAACCAGTATTAACTGGATAAGGTGGACGATTGCGAGCTTCTCCACGATGCCCTTCAAGAGATTCAATCAATGCAGTTTCTTCACCACATACGTAAGCTCCACTTCCTAATCGAATTGTAATATCAAAATTTAAGCCTTCTTTACCACAAATATTTTTACCAAGCAAATTATCTTGTCTCATTGATTCTAAATATTCATCAAGAGATTTCAACATGTATTCATATTCACCGCGTAAATAAACGATTCCTTTTTTAGCACCAATAGTGTAACCAGCCACAACCATTCCATCAAAGATTAATTCAGGATATTCTAAAAGAAGAACCCGATCTTTGAAAGTTCCTGGTTCTCCTTCATCAGCATTGCAAACAACATATTTTTCATCTGAAATTGCAGCTGAAACCAAAGTCCATTTAGTAGCCGTTGGAAAACCTGCTCCACCTCTTCCTTTTAATTTTGATTCACGCAATTCAAAAAGAACATCTTCACGAGAGATTGTAACAACCTTTTTAATTGCATCACCTCTTTCGTAAGGTGAAAAAATCACTTTTCCTTCTCGTTTATTTTTCATGTTCACCTCACTTAATTTCATTTAATATTTGAATTGCTTTTTCTGGTGTTACTTTTGAATAAACTCGTTCATTAACTAATAATGCTGGTCCTTGATCACACATTCCTAAACAATTTACATATTCGAGAGTAATTTTATTGTCTTTTGTTGTTTCTCCAAATTTAATTCCAAGTTCACGTTCTATCATTCGAGCAATATTGTCTTTCCCAGCTAAATCACAAGTTATTGTTTGGCAAAGACGAACTATATTTTTTCCTTTTGGTTTTGTGTTTAGAAATGCATAAAAAGAAATAACACTGTAGACTTCAACTGGATGAATATCAAGTAATCTTGCTATTTCTTGTTGAGCAAAATCTGGAATGTATTTATGTTTTCGTTGAACATCTTGTAGAATTGGCAAAAGTGAAGATCTCAGTTTACCATGTTTTTTTACAAGTTGTTCAATTTCTTCAGTTATATTATTTTTTTCAAAAACTAACATCAGATATTCTCCTTCTCTTTATTTAGAAGTGCTTCAACTTTATATATAAGTTGATCTGGTGTAATTGGTTTTTCAACAAAGTCATCTACCGGTACCATTTCACTTTTATTGAAATCCATTCCAACTGCTTTCGAAATCGAAGTGTACATTAAAATTGGTGTTGTAATTTTTTCTCTTCTGAATTTTTGAGCGAGATAAAATCCATCATCAGGTTCATCCATCATAACATCAAGAATAATTAAATCGGGTTTGTGTTCAAGAACAATCTTGTAACCATCATTTGGATTTGAAGCGGAAATAATGCTATGCCCTTTCGATTTAAGGACAATGGAACTTGCATCAATAATATCAGGATCATCGTCGATAACAGCTATTAGAGCCATATTTTTCTCCTTTTTAGTTTTGATTTATTGGTAATTTGATTGTAAAAGTTGTTCCATATCCATAAATAGAATCAACTTCAATTTTACCGAAATAGGAATCAACTATTTTTTTGACAATTGACAATCCTAAACCTGTACCGCTTATGTTGCGGGTTTTTTCATTTTTTGCACGATAAAACTCATTAAACAATTTTTCTTTTTCTTCTGGTTTCATACCAATTCCAGTATCACGGATTTTTATAATTATAAAATTATTTTTCTCATATGATGTTAAATAGATTGCTCCATCATATTTATTGTATTTGATAGCATTGGTTAAAAGATTGGTGAACATTCTTGATATTTCATTATAATCTGCTTTTATTGACGGTAAATTATCTTGTATATTCTTATCGATTGTAATTTTCATTTTCTTTAGCTCTATTTCTAATAAATTAATTGTTGAATCTATAACGTCATTGATTTTCACATCTTCAATTTCTCTTTGCTTGGATTTGATTTCCATACGCGAAATGTCTAATAAATCATTGACTAAATCACTTAAACTTTTTAGTCTTATTAAAGATCTTTCCAAATATTCTTTCTTTTTTTCTTCGTTAATAATGATTGAATCATCGAGTATTATATTTAAAAATCCCTGAACAGCAGAAAGCGGTGTTTTTAATTCGTGCGCAACCATTGATACAAATTGAGATTTGATTAATTCTATTTTTTTAAATTGAGTAATATTACTCAAAATAATTACAACTCCGGCTAAACTTCCGTCAGGGTTAGCAATTGGTGTTAAAGCTGCTTCAACGCAAAGTTCATTATTTGGAAGGATATCAATTTGAGTTGTATATGTTTTTATTAAAAATTTATCTGATGAAATAATTTTTTTGTAAAGGCTTATAATTTGCTCTGGCAGTTTATCTAAAATTTTATAACCAATTTTGAAATCCGATATATTTAAATATCTTAGAGCTGCATAGTTAAAGTAAGATAATTGCCCATTAATATTTACAACAAGAACACCATCATTAATAGTTTTTATTATTGTGCTTAGTCTAGACTTTTCATTAGCTATTTCTAATAATTTCTCTTCTTTTTCTTTTTTTAATTTTTCTGCTTCAAGTAAAAGATTTCTCTGTTTTAATCCTTGTTCGATATTATAAATTAATTCTTCAGGAGTAAAAGGTTTTGGGATGTATCCAAAAGCACCTCTTCGTGTTGCTTCGATTGCTGTATCATAACTGGCATAAGCTGTTGCAATCATACAAATTGTATTTGGGAAAGTTGATTTTATTTTTGTCAGAACTTCAATACCGTCAAAGTCTGGCATCTTTAAGTCTATTATTGCAATATCAAATTCTTTAGAAGTCCCAATTTCAATACCTTTTACACCGCAATCAGCAGTTATAACATCATAACCTTCATCTTCTAAAAGAAGTTGAGTTGCAATTCTAAGACCTTTCTCATCATCAACTATTAAAATATTTTTTTTCTGTATTTCAACAGACATTTATTTAATTAACACATTGTGTCAACGTTATGGTTTGAAACTTTCAAGT